>CAYTYV010000085.1:0-17037 GCA_964441055.1 uncultured Polyangiaceae bacterium
GCATGAGGCCATGTTGGCCCATCCGCCGCCGTCGCTGGACAGGCTCGTGGGCAAGCGGGCAAAGCTGCCCGAGCCCGTGGTGCGACTGCTCGGTGAGATCGGGGACGTCCGCGGGCTGGGCGTGCTGCGGCGACAGCTTCGCCGCGATGACCGGGCCGTCCAGCAGGCCGCCGCGCTGGCCTTGGTTCGGCTGGGCGACGGCCGCGCCGTAGAGCTAGGCCGCCGCTGGGCGCGCGCGCCTGCCAAGGCCTCGACCGCCCGCGAAGCCGCCGCCGAGATCTTGGTGCTGGCTGGATCGCCCGATGCGTCTGAGGCCGTCATCGAGCTCATTCGGCGTTCGCGCACCCGGCCCAAGGGCCTGGAGCTCGCGCTACGCGCGCCATCGCCTCGTCTTCTGCCAGCGTTGCGCGCTGTGCTGGAGGCTGGCGAGGCCGCGGCCCTACCGTCGGAGCGCGAGCTCGCGCTGCGGGCGGTCGGGCACATCGGAACTTCGGCGGCGGCCCAGCTGCTGCTGGATTCGCTGGCCGCGCCCGAGCTGGCGGCCAGGGCGGCGTTCGAGCTCGCCGCCATGCCGTCCGAGGCCGCCCATGACCGGCTCGAGCGGGCGCTGGCGAACGCAGCGGCGGGGGCCGAGCGCCGCTTGCTCTTGCGGGCGGGCATTGCGCGCTTTGTCGAGCTGGAGCAGGCGCTCGCTGGTTTGGAGCCTTCGCTCGAGCGCGCGCTCGGCTCGAAGGAGGCGTCCGACCGGGCCGTGGGCAGCTTGGGGCTGGCGCTGCTGGGCAGGGTGCCGCTGGGCGAGCTGGTGCGCTCGACCGACCCGGTCGTGCGGCGCGCAGCTGCGCGAGCTGCGCTGGTGCTGGGCCCGCAGGCCGTGGCGCAATGTGCGCCGCTCGTGCGCACGACGGGCGATGGCGAGCCGTCGCTCGACGCCGTGGCAGGTGGCCTGTCCCTGCTCGCGGGCCGCTCCGAGGTGTCGACGGCCTTGCTGGCGCGCTGGGCCGAGGGGGGCGGCGCGCTCGCCCCGGTGGCCGCCATGGTGCTGGCTCGCCGCGATAGCCCGATGGTCCGCAGTCGGCTCGAGGGGCTGCTCGGCGGGACGGATCCGGTCATCCGCGCCCACGCTGCGCTGGGCTTGGCCCATAGTCCCAAGGCCGATGCCACGTCCTTGCTCACGGCTGCCTACCGCTTCGAAGAGGATCCCATGGTGCGCCGCGCCATCGTTCGCGCCCTCTCCCTTCGCCCCGAGCGGCTGCGGCGCCGTACGCTGGAGCTGGCTCGCGAGCTCGATTCCGACTCGGCCACGCGCGCGCTGGCCCGCTCGGCCCTGGGCGGGCGTCGCCTTGCCGTCTCGGCGCGGGCTCGGGGCTCGGAGGTTGCGTGGCTGGCGCTCGAGCCGAACCGGCCGAGCGAGCAGCATCGCGCGGCGGGACGTGCCGCCCGGCTGATACGCTCCGATGGCCTTGCCCTACCCGTGGTGACCGATCCGGACGGCGGGCTGCTGGTGCCAGGCCTGGGCTGCTGCGGTGCGGTGTCGCTCCAGCTTGCACCCGCGGCCGTCTCGGGCGACGCTAGGCCGTGATGGCCCGCAACCCTTCGAGCAGCGACGAACCGAGCCGCAGCGCCGCTACGGCCCAGCCAAGCCCCAAGCGCCGAGCCGAGAAGCCGTCGATCCAGGATGCCGGTACGGACGAGGGGTTGTCCTTTGAGCAGTCGGCCGCGCGTCTGAGCGAGATCGTGGAGAAGCTGGAGCGCGGGGACCTGCCCCTCGAGCAGTCCCTGAAGCTATTCGAGGAGGGCGTGGGCGTGGCACGAGCAGCCCAGGCCCACCTCGAGCAGGCCGAGCGCCGCGTCGAGGAGCTGCTCGGTTTGGACGAGCAGCAGGAGCCGATCACGCGCGATCTCAGTCGCTGACGGCATTCGCCAGCGCTAGCGGCGTACGCCAGCCCCAAGGGGCGAGCTGTGCGTAGCCTTGGTGATGGGTTCGACGATGGGGGCTCCGGTCGTCGCTGCGCTCCTCCCTCTGCCCCCAAACCCCCGCGAGAGTCTCGGGAGGACAACCTGACTCATTTTTCTCCCTGGCGGCCGCCAGGGCGCGCGCCGTCGTCCGCCAGGCAAGTACGCGCAAGAGGGAGAGGTCGAGCTCAGTCGAGATTGGCCCCGTGTACAAAGTAACCAAATAAATTCAATTACTTATAGACGCGACGTCCTCGCGGGCCCGCGAGGGGCAACAGGGGCCTAGCGGGCATGGTTCATGCATTGTCGGATCGCGCCGCCAGCCACGCCGCTGCGGTCACTTGCCTCGAGGATCGACCATGTCTGAGCCCGCGGTCTTCTGCGAGAGCGCACCCACGCCGAACGCCCGAGCGGCCGTGCCTTGGCTTGAGGGCGCCGAGGTGTTGAGCGATGCCGAGCTGTTGGCAGCGTTGCTGGGCGGCGGCAGCCCTCCTGAGGCCACGCTGGAGACGGCGCAGTGCGTTCTCCGACGGCTGGGCGGCCTCGAGGCGCTGGCCAGCGCTGGCCAGGCAAGGCTGCTCGCCCTTCCAGGCGTGGGCCGCGCCAAGGCCTACAGGCTTGCGGCGAGCGTGGAGCTGGGCCGCCGCATGCAGATCCGTGCGGCTCGGCCCCGTCGCTCGCTCGGCGATCCGGCCTCGGTGGCGCAGCTTTTCACCGCGCGCATCGGCGCGCTCGACCACGAGCAGATGTGGGTGGCCTCCTTGGACGGGCGCAGCCGCCTGCGCGGCATGCGCTGCGTGGCGCGCGGCGGAGCGCATGGTCTAGCCATAGGCGCCCGAGAGATCCTGCGCGCGGTTCTGAGCGATGGCGCCTCGGCCTTCGTGCTCGTGCATAACCACCCGAGCGGCGATCCCGAGCCCTCGGCCGACGACGTGTCCATGACGCGCGCGGTGGCTCGCGCGGCAGACGTGGTGGGCACTCCACTGTTGGACCACGTGGTGGTCACGGCCTCGGGCAGCTATGCCTCGCTGCTCGACCGGGGGGTGCTCTAGAGCCCACAGGCCGCCATCGGCAGAGCGGGGCTTTGGCGCGTGCTCAGGGTCGCCGCGCCACGGCCGTCGGCTGCTCGGCCCATTGCTCACGCAGGTCGAGCAGCGTGGTCGAGGCCATCTGCAGCAGATGAGCCATGTGATGCTCCCGCGTGGCACCTCGGAACCCACGGACGCGGAGCTTGCCGACGCGCGTGTCGGACAGCGGCATCAGCTGAAGCTCGCGGGCCTTGGCGGCAACGTGCTCGAACGCTTCGAGGCTCACGCGCGGCGGCACGGTAACCATGGTCCGAGTGGTGGGTCGAAGGCCGAGCGAGCCGAGCAGGTGCTCGGCCGTCTGGGCCGTGCTCGCGAACAGGTGGGGGTCGATCTCGGAGTAGGTGAGGCTGAACAGGATCTGACCCGCCGCTGCGGCCCGCGCCGCCCCGACAAAGGGCTCGAGATCGGTGGTGCTCATCTGACCAGGGCGGTCCTTTTCCCAGCCCGCGTGAAGGCCGTCGAGCAGCAAGACGGCGTCCAGCGGGTCGCTACCGAGCCGGTTTCTCAAGATGGCGTCGATCGCGCCGTAGCCAGCGCTCCAGGCCGATAGCGCGATCCGCCTCAGGCGCGGACGGCGCACCCCACGCTCTTGCAGGGCTCGCTCGATCTGGCCCAGCAGGCGTTCGTAGGCGCCCTTGGCCTCGTAGGTTTGGCGGTAGGGGCGCGAGCGGAGACCCAAGTTGACGATGGCCAGCGCCGCGTCGAGACCGACGTAGTCTACGCTTTCCCGCACGACCGCGGTGTTGCCGTGGAAGTGGACGATGAGGTCGACCTCGCCGCCTTGAGCCGTGAAGCTTCGGGGCGCCACCAGCAGCCCGCCCGCGATGGGCTCGTGGCCGTCGTGGCGGAGCGTCGGCGCGGGCGGCTGGGAAGGAGAGCGCCCCGTCCCCGCCGCGGTGGCGCGCCTGAGGCCTTCGACCACGACAGAGGCCTCGTGACCCAGGTAGGCGGTGGCCGGGCGGGCGGCCTGGGCGAGCGCGCGCTCGGCCGAGCCCATGCGCCAGAGCACCACCGTGGCCGCAAAGGCCGCCACCAGGATGGGCACCAGCACGGGCTGCGCAGCTCGGGCGAACCGGCGAAGCACAGGCTTGCGGGCAGGGCCAAGGGCAGACCCAGCCTTGGGCGAGCGAGGCGCGCGCGGCCGCATCGCACCGCCCCGAGCGGGGTCGTTGCTCACCGCTACGGGCGGTGGGGTAGGCGTGAGGGCGGCGCTTCGGCCCCAGCTGTAGACGTGGCTCAAGCCCGCCGTGCGTCGAGACGGCCACTGCGCGGCTGCTGCGCTCGCCAAGGGCAGCGGCCTCGGTTTCCTGCACTTGCGGTTTGGCGCCCGCGGAGCCATGCGCCCGAGGGGGCGCCGATTTGGCTGCTGGGGCCAAGTTCCTTGGGACGGGCGGCTGACGGCCGCGTGGCTCTGGCGCTAGGGTTTGCCGCGACGCCTCTGGTATAGCTGCACCCATGACCCGCCCGAGCAGCCCGAGCTCGCAGCCCCGCGTCACGCCAGCGTCTGGCAAGACGGACGTCGACGTGGTGGTGATCGGCGGAGGCGTGAACGGCACGGGGGTGGCGCGGGACGCGGCCATGCGAGGCTTACGGGTCGCGCTGTTCGAGCGTCACGACCTCGGTTTCGGCGCCAGCGGCAACAGCAGCGGCATGATCCACGGCGGGGCACGCTACCTGACGGCCGATCCCGCCGTCACCCGCTCGTCGTGCCTGGACTCGGGCTACATCCAGACCATCGCCCCGCACCTGCTCTTTCGCATCCCCTTCCTGGTGCCCGTGCTGGCGGGGCGCTTCGCGCGGCTTTGGTCTCTGGGCTTCGATGGCTTCTTCGAAGCCTACGATCGCTACCAACCGCTCAAGCGCGGCAAGCCGCACGTGCGGCTCAAGGCCGACGAGCTCCGCCGCCTCGAGCCTGGGCTCAGCCCGAGCGTCCAAGGTGGGGTCAGCTTCGACGAGTGGGGCATCGACGGCGCCCGGCTGTGCACCGTCAACGCCTTGGATGCCCTCGAGCGGGGAGCGCGGGTGCGGGTGGGCTGCACGGTCGAGCAGATCGAGCGCGACCCGAGCGGCGCCCCGTGTCTCGTCCGCTACCGCGATCGCTACACGGGCGAGGTCGGGCGGATGAGCACGGCGGCGGTGGTCAACGCCAGCGGGGCCTGGGCGCCCATCACCGCCTCGCTCGGCGGGCTGGCTGCCGAGGCGGCGCGGGTGCGGCCCGGCAAAGGAATCCACGTGGTGTTCGACCGACGGCTCAGCAACTACGCCATCGTGGCCCAGAGCATCGACAACCGACAGATCTTCATCGAGCCCTGGCAGAACACCAGCATCATCGGCACCACCGACGACGATTACTACGGCGATCTGGACCAGGTGATCGCCACCAGCGAGGAAGTGCGCTACCTGGTCGAAGGGGTCGCTCGCGTGTTCGAGCCCGTGCGGCAGGGACGCATCATCGGCACCTTTGCGGGCGTGCGGCCCACGCTGTACCGCTACGGCCCCATCGAGGACGAGCTCTCGCGCGACCATCGGATCGTGGACCACGCCGCCGACGGCGCCGACGGGATGTACTCGATGATCGGCGGCAAGCTCGCCAGCTACCGCCTGTTCGCCGAGCAGATGGTCGACGTGCTGGCCGAGCGCTTCGGCATCGATGCCCGCTCGGCCAGCCACACGAGCCCGCTGCCCGGCGGCGAGGAGCGCGTCGATCCGCTTGAGCTAGCCCGCCAGATCGAGATCGACGAGGTGGCGGCCCGCCGGATGGTCTACCGCCACGGCTCGCGGGCGCGCCGCATTGCCGAGCGCATCGCGCGCACGCCGAGCGAGGCCCGACCGGTTTGCTCTTGCGAGCCCGTGCTCGAAGCGGAGGTGCGCTACTGCCTGGGGCACGAGCTGGCGCGGAGCGTTGCCGACATCTCGCGTCGCACCCGCCTGGGGCTGGGGACGTGCGGGGGCATGCGCTGCGCGGCGCGCTGCGGGCTCATCGTGGCCGCCGAGCTGGGCCTGCCGCCTGCCGAGGGGCTGGGCCAGGCGCGCCGTTTTGTCCTGGCCCAGGCGCGCGCCCGCTCGGTCGCCCTGGGGCCGTCGCAGGCCCGACAGGAGGCGCTGGCGATCGCCTCGCTGCGCGAGCAGTTGGGGATTGCGGGCGAGCAGGGCGAGGCGTTCGAAGAGCAGGCCGAAGCGGGCCAGGCCGCCACCGATCCGGGAGAGCACCGTGGCTGAGCCCGTGGTCGTGGTGGGCGCGGGCGCGGCCGGGCTTGCCGCGAGCTTTGCCATCGTCCGAGCAGGGGCACAGGTTCGCCTGTTCGATTGCGGCCTGAGCGCCAGCGCCCTCTGTGGCGGGGCGGTGGACGACCACCCGTGGGAGCGGGTGACGAGCGGCAGCGAGGTCGTGGGATGCGATCCCGTGGCCTCGCCGCTGTCGGCCGAGCTCGAGCAGCTCTTGCAGGCCTTCGAGCACTGGGAGCTACCTTCGCAGGGGCGCCCGCTGGTGCGCCTGGCAACGGCAGCTGGCCGCCTGCGGCTGGCGCGAGGCCGCGACCGCGGGCTGCTGGATCTAAGCGAGCTTCCCGATGCCGCCCGCATCGTGTTGCCGCGGATCGGACGCGTCGAGTGGGATGCCGAGCTGCTCGCCTGGTCGCTTCGGAGCGACGCCTGGGCGCGACGCCGTCGCTGGGACTTTTCTGCTGTCGAGGCGCCCGAGCTCTGTGATGCGGCCGAGCGGGCCATGCCCGCCGCCGATCTCGCCGCCCGCCACGACGACCCGGCAGCCCGGCAGCGCCTGAGCGAGCGGCTCGGGCAGCTCGTGGCCGAGGAGCGAGAGCGCGGCAGGCGCGTGGACGCCATCCTGACCGGCCCGTGGCTGGGCGCCGCTCGGCCGTGGGCTCAGGAGATAGGACAAGCCGTGGGCATACCCGTGGGCGAGGTCCTGTCCGCCGTGGGTCAGGCTGCCGGGCTTCGCTTCGAGGCGGCGCGCGATCGACTGCTCGGCTCGCTGGGCGTCGAGCGCGAGCCCGTGGCGGTCCGCGCCATCGGCAGGGCCGAGCGGGGTCTGCGGGTCGATCTCGCCCAGGGTGGGGGCTCGCTCGGCGCGCGCGCCGCCGTGCTGGCCGTGGGCGGGCTCGACGCGGGCGGAATCTGCTATGCGCCGCCCGAGTGGGCGGCCGAGCTCGGCGCGGCTCCGTCCGCTGGGCCCGCGTTTCGGCTGTCGCTCGAGGCGCCCGTGTCCCTGCAGGCCCTTGGGCAGCGCCTCGACGTGGTCGGCTCCATGCAAGGTCCTACCCTGGACGAGGTGGCTTGGCCCCGCGGCGGCGCGTCGGGCCTGCTCGAGGCCGTGGGGCTCAGGTGCGAGAACCTGCGGGCTGCCGCGGGCATCTACGCGGCAGGAGCGGTGTTGGCCGATCGCCCGCGCACCTTGCTGCAGGCCGTACACAGTGGGCTCCGCGCGGGCAGCATGGCCGCGCTCTGCGACCGGTTGCGCTAGCGCTCCAGCACGCCACGAACGATCTGCAGCAGCTCCGCGGGTGTGTAGGGCTTCTGGGCAAAGCCGGCCAGCCCCTTGCCGCGCACGCGGTCGGTGGCGTCCTGCTCGTTGTAGCCGCTGCTCAACACCACCTTGACCGCGGGGCGGACGCGCCGCAGCGCCTGGAAGGTCTTGATGCCGTCCATCCGCGGCATGGTCATGTCGAGCAGCACGAAGCAAAACTCGTCGGGTCGTTTCTGGAAGAGCTCCACGGCCTCGACGCCGTCAGCTGCCACGACCACGGAGAACCCGGCCTGCTCCAGGATCGCCTTGGCCACCTCCCGCACTATCTCGTCATCGTCCACCACCAAGGCCAGGCCCTCGGCGCGCCAGTCGGTGGCGTCGGCGGCCGCGATGGGCCGGACCTCGCTAAGACTCGCCTTGGTCGGGAGCAACACCTTGACCGTCGTGCCCCTACCGAGCTCGCTGTAGATCCTGATCGCCCCCTGGTGCCCGCGGACGATGCCCAAGACCGCGGCGAGGCCCAGCCCCCGTCCAGTGAACTTGGTCGTGAAGAAGGGGTCGAAGATCTGACGCCGGGTCCCCTCGTCCATTCCGCAGCCCGTGTCCGAGACCTCGACGAAGGCGTACTGCCCTTCGGCTAGGTCATCTCCCGGAAAGGTCTCTTCGAGGTAGGTCCGGTCCGCCTCGATGACGCCCGTGCCGACGGCGATCACGCCCGAGCGATCCTCCAGGGCGTCTGAGGCGTTGGTGATCAGGTTCATCACCACTTGCCGGATCTGGGCCGCGTCGCCTTCGATGGCGGGTAGCTCGGGAGCGAACTCGTATTTGAGCACCGCCCTTTTCGAGACCACGGCTTGGAGCAGGTGAGCCATCTCCTCGACCAGCTCGGATAGGGCGTGGAAGGTGGTGCCGTCACGGCGGCGGCAGAGAGCCCCCGCGGCCGTTACCGCTTCTGCTTCGGCGGTTCCCAGGCCGACGGGATCGAGCGCGAGCAGCTCGCCGAGCTGCATGCCGATGAGCTTGTCGCGCTCGTAGCCGAACATCGCGCAAAGGGTCGGGTTCCCCTCCAGGATGCGGCCGCGCTCGTGGATCGCCATCCCCTCGTGGCATGCTTGGGAGAACGCGAAGAAGCGCTGCTCGTACTCGGCGATTCGGGCTCGGAGCGACTCCGCAAGGTCGCCGGTCTGCTGCGGATCCGTGGAGCTCACCGCTTCTGCTCAACCTCGGTCTAGCTCAGCTCGAGGCAGCCGACGCCGCCGCGCGAGCACCAGCACGGCCGCCAGCCCGGCCAGCGACGACCAGGCCGCCCGGCCGTCGGCACGGCTGGTTGCCGCACAGCTCACGGTGTCGCCTCGATAGCGCTCGTCGTCCATCCCGCCCGCCACCAGGCAGTCGGGATCGGTTCCCTCGCAGTCGTCCGCGCACTCGCCGTCGGCCTCGCAGCCGTCTGGCGGCGGGCAATCGGGGGCGGCATCGCAGCTCGGATCGCAGTAACCGTCGGCTTGGCAGGGCTCGTCGTCGCAGTCGGGGTCGGGCTCGGGGCAGCCGGGCATGCAGGTGCCGTCGGCTGCGCAGGCTGGCAGGCAGTCTTGGTCGAGCGAGGCATTTAGACAAGCGTCGGTGCAGAAACCATCCTGCGCGCACGGGCAGTCGGGATCGACGTCCGGGCAGTTGGACGCGCACAGGCCGTCCGCGCCGCAGTCCGGCACGGGATCGGCGCCGATGAACGGGTTGATGAAGCTGTTGACGTGGGCGTCGACCCGCTCGTCGATGGCGATCGACTGGCAGTCGCTCATGCTGTGGATGCCTGCGACGACCTCCAGACCGCCCTCCGTCATCAGCGCCGCGCCGCCCGAGTCGCCGCTGCAGGTGCCCGAGGGGCTGAGCGGCATGGTGAACTGCAGCGACGAGTAGTCGTCGACGTACGAGCTGCCCTCTCGCTTGATTCCGGCGTCGTTGCCGCCCGAGTAGGTCACGCCGAAACCCACCAGCCTGACCGGCTCTCCCACCGTGGATGGCGAGAAGGCCTGGGTTCCGAGCGGGACGGGGCCGGCTGGCGCCGTCGAGGCCAGCCGCAGCACGCCCACGTCGTAGTCGCCTTGGGGGTCGTTGATGCTCCAGCTCGGGTGGTACTCCCCTTCGACCGCGTCGATGGTGGTGCCGCCGCTCCAGACGTTGGAGCCGAAGAAGACCTCGATCTGGGAGATGGGAGGAACGCCCATGTCCGGGTGCAGGCAATGGGCGGCGGTCAGCACCACGGTGGGGCTGACCACCGTGCCCGTGCAGAAGGGCTGACCCCAGCCGAGCAGCGCCACCACGGCGTCGTCGGCCGGATCAGGCTCGCCGTTGACGATGTGAAGCTCGACAGCGCCGATGTCCGGCTGGGATATCGGCGCTGGTCCGCAGCCCGCCGTCGCGCCGAGGAGCATGACAGCCGCCCCCCACGGCGAGCGGCGAAGGTCGATGAGCTTTCCCAGCGGATGTCGGTTGCCTGCCATGGCGGCCTCACTTGCGGGACGACGGCTCTGCTCGACGGCCCTGTTGTTCCGCAGCGTACCACGAATCGCTCCTGGGTCGACTCGGCCCGCGCCCTGTTGCCCATGGACGCGCGCTGCTACGCTCAGCAGCCATGACCGTCGTTCCGATGCGGACCTGCCGCCCGCGGCGCTGGCTCTGCGCGGTGCTGCTCGGCCCGCTTGCGCCGCTGGCTCTCACGCCCGGCTGCAACGAGTGCGGCGGCGTCCCGTGTGGAGGCTGCCCTGCGGCGCTCGAGCTTCGCGTCACCGATGCGCTGACGGGTGAGTCGGTCGTCGACGTGACCGTGGACGGCGCCGACGCCCTGTGCGAGCTGCGCCAGGATCTGGGCTACACCGCATGCGACGTCCACTTGACCGTGGGCGCCCACGAGCTCGTCGTGACCGCGCCCGGCTACGAAGAGCAGGAGCTCGGCGTCACCATCAATCCCGACAGCGGCGACGCGTGCTGCTCGTGCGGCTACAACGCCAAGCGCCTCGAGGTCGAGCTGGAGCCCGTTTGAGGGGGCCTGCGTCGCCACATCTCGCTCTTCGACGCGAACGTGGGAGATGAGCGGCGGCGTAGCCCTACCAGCTATCGAACCCAGCGCCAGGCTCTTCGGTTCACTTCTGCTTGAGCAACTGGGTGCATCGATCCCGGCATGCTTGGTCGCCCTGATACGAGCAGATCAGTCGCAGCTCCCGAATCTCGATTCTGGTGGCCTGCCCGCTCCAGACCTTCTGATCAAGAGCTTGTCGCCGGGCGTCATCGGCGTACTGCTGGGGCTCGTGCTGCTGGGGTCCCGCGTCACGCTGCCGATTGCCGCCCGGCTTTTTGGCGTACTCGATCCCGAGCATCCGGTCGCATCGCCTGCGGCATGCGCGATCGCCCTGATTGATACAAATCGCGCGCAGCTTCCTGATCTCGAGCCTGGTGGCCTGCCCGCTCCAGACCTTGGGCTCCAATACCCGTCGCTGAGCGTCCTCGTCGTACAGGTCGTCGCCGTAGATGTCAGGGACCCGTACGGTCGGAGGCATGTTGGTGCCACCGGTCTCGCTGGCAGCAGAAGCTGCCGCTGGCGCTTGCGTCTCGTGATGGGCTGGCTCTGGCGCCGCCGTCTCGGTCGCAGGTTCGTCTGCTTCCGCCTGAAGTAGCTCCACAAGGGCATCGGCCGCACGCTTGCGCCGTTCAGCATCCACGGAGGACGCGCGGCTGACTTCCTCCAGAATGCGTTGTTTCTCCTCCAGGTCCTCAGCGGTCTCGGCGTCGTCGATCCTGCTGTCGGCCCATTGGGCCTCGATTGTCCTGAAGTCCTGCGATGTTCGCGCGGGAGATCCTTCCGGGATTTTCTGCAACAGCTCGTGGGCGCGGTTGATGTCCGTTCGGGCCACGGTCTTGGCCTGGGCGAGCAATGCATGCGCCGCTGCCGAATCGGGGTGCATGGGCGCGCCACCCTGCGTTGCGCCATCGTTGGTCGTGGACGAAGCGCTGTTGGCCTCGCCATCTCGAACCGCCACCACGACCGCTGTGGTAGCGGCCAAGACCCCGCCCAGCGCCGCAACCAGCCCGAGCATACCGATGCGACGCCGTTTCCCGCGCATCACGAGCTGGGTCGTCGGCTCGTGAATGGCTTCAACGGCAACGGCTTCGTGAGCGGATTTCGCCGACGGTCGGCTGGGTTCTCCAGGAGGATCCGCATCGTCGGTGGCTTCCGCTGCGCTTGGGGGAGAGCTGCTGGCAACGGCGGCTACAGCGGGCTTGGGCGGCGGCGGTTCGACGGCGGCGACCTCGGCGGTGGGCTCGGAGTGCGAATCCCCGGATCCCGCTACGGCAGGTGCACTGCTCACGGCCGAGGATGGCTGCGGCGCAATGTCGACGGCCGGCTCGCCCCCGTCCTGACGCGAGTCGGCGTTGGAGCGTGCGTCTGGTGCTGGGGCTACCGGGTCTGGGGCCACGATTTCTGCTGGTTCGTCGCGCGTGGCGTCGAGCGCTGTCAGCAGCGCCCGCGCGTTGCGTAGACGGTTGCGCGGCGCTCTTCGAAGGGCCTGAGCGCACAGCTGTTCGAACGCGTCGCTTACCTGCGCACCAAGGTTCCGCGGCGTCGGCCGCGTCTCGGCTATTGACGCCAGGAAGAAACCCACCAACTCGTTCCCTTCGAGCGCCCTTCTGCCCACCACCAACTCGACCAGGACGAGCGTCAGTGCGTACACGTCGGTCCACGGTCCCGTGGGCCCGTACTTTTTCGACTGGAACTGCTCGGGTGCACCGTACTGCGGGGAGAAAGCTCTGTAGCCACTGCTCGTTTGCGTAGCGAGTTCGGTGACTGTATCGCCTTCCTGCATAGCCTTGGCGATCCCGAAATCCAGTATCTTGAGAGCCGTTCCCCGAGCCGTGCTCGCCAAGAAGAGATTCGCGGGCTTGATGTCGCGGTGGGCGACGTTGAGCCTATGCGCGAAAGCCATGGCACCCACCGCTGGGCGAAGGAAGCGGATCGCCTGGGCCTCGGTGAACGGCGGCACTCCTCTACGCGAGCGCTGTGCCAGCAGAGTTTTCAGGTCCATCCCATCGAGCCATTCCAAGACGAGGTACGGCACGGATGCCCCTGCGATGCTTGTGGCTACCCCGAAGTCGTATGCTCGGACGATGGATGGATGCTCGGACAGCTTGGCTAGGTGCTTTCCTTCGTCTCGGAATCGTTTGAGGAAAATCTCAGCGGCCTCGGTGGTGAAGTGGGCAGGGACCTTGAGGCACTTGACCGCGATGGGCTGCTCGAAGCTCTGGTGAAAGCCTCGGTACACGACGCCGAATCCCCCCTCGCCGACCAACTCGTCGATTCGATACTTGTGGTCGATAGCGGTGCCGACGAGACCGAACGGGTCCTCTGGCATGGCAAGAAGCCATGGTAGCGGTTGTGGCCGCGGCAGTGCAATGTGACGTTGTCCACCGTGGCCTCGCCTCCTTGGGCAAAGCCCTCGATGTCGTGCAGCTCGAGGCCTCTCGTCTCCGCGCGTAGCCGGCTTGGCTCTCTCTAGCGCGAGCGGTTCGCCGCGAGCCGAGGCTGCGCTGCATCGCCTTCAACCGGCCTCTCGTGCGCCGGGGCGCGCCCTACTCCCCCCCGATCGCCTCCCGCAGCATGCGGTGCGCTGTCTGGATTGCGAAGTCCTTGCCCTGGGCCGGGTCCTGGGGCAGTCGGGCGATGGGCGTGTACTCCGGTCGCTTGCCGCCCTGCAGTACGGGTGTGTCAGGCGAGCCCTCGACGCCGTGCTCGGCGGGCAGGTGCCCTGCCAGGCTCTGCTCGCTGAAGGCCTCGCCGCCATCCTCGTCGTCGTCGTCATAGCGGATGCGCAGGTCGGGCTGGATGCCAGCTGCCTGGATGGCTCGGCCCTTGGGTGTGTAGTAGCGCATGGTGGTCAGCCGCAGGCCCGCGCCAGAGGGGAGCTGGAAGATCGTCTGCACCGAGCCCTTGCCAAAGGTGGGCGCTCCGATGACGGTGGCTCGGCCGTGGTCTTGTAGCGCGCCAGCGACCAGCTCGGCCGAGCTCGCCGAGTACTCGTTGACCAGCACCACCACGGGCAGACGCGTCAGCGCTCCGCCCGAGTGGGCGCGCACCTCCTCGACGATTCGGCCTCGGTGCCGAGTCGAGTAGATCGCGCCGCCGCTCAGCAGCTCGTTCGCCACGGCCTCGGCCTGGTCGATGAGCCCTCCCGGGTTGTTGCGCAGGTCGACGATGACGCCGCCCAGGGGCTCGTCGCCCGTGCGCAGCGAGGCCACCTCCTCGAGCAGCTCCTCGTACGTGCCGTTCTGAAACTGCTTGACCCTGAGGTAGCCCACGCCGCCGTTGAGGCGCTTTCCCTCGACAGAGCGCACGTGGATGTGGCGCCGCTCGAGCTCGAAGTCGAGCGGCTCGTCGATGCCCTTGCGGTGCACCTTGAGCCGGATCCGGGTCTTGGGCGGACCGCGCATCCAGCGCACGATCTTGTCGATGGGCACCCCTCGCAGCAGGCGGCCGTCCACCGCGATGATTCGGTCCCCCGCGCGGATGCCCGCCTCGGCAGCGGGCGAGCCCGGAATTGGGGCGATGACGGTCACCTTCTCGTCGCGAAAGTCGACTTCGACCCCGATGCCGCCGAAGACCCCCTCGGTGTCCTCGTTGAAGTGCTGGAACTCCTTCGGCGTCATGTAGGCCGAGTGCGGATCCAGCTCGGCCACCATGCCCTGGACCGCGCCCTTGAGCAGCGCTTCTCGCTCGACCGGGTCGACGTGGTAGCTCTCGACGAAGACCAGCACTCGGGCCAGCTGGTCGAGGACGTGGTAGGGGCTGGCCGACTGGTCGGTGGCGTGGCTGACCCCTGAGCCGAGCGCCCCACCTGCAAAGGCGGCCGCCAGCAGCGCCACGGCTCGAAACATGCGCGCGATGCGGGACATGCCCGTCAGCCTACCCCATCGCCAGCCGCCCCGTCGGCCCCCACGGCCAGCGCAAGTCCGATCCCGCCAAAAGCTCATTGACACGGGTGGACGTGATGGTATCTTCCGCCGCCCCGAAAATGGTTTCCAACACGCAGCAGACGAAGAGGATCCGAGCCCGTCGCCTCAAGCGCATGGGTCTCAAGCGCAAGCGCCAGGCGCAACTGCACGGCACGCCGGTATTTCCGATCCACCCGCCCGGCTACGACCCCGATGCGCCGGATGCCAAGCGCAAGGCTGCGTCTCGAGACGAGGGCTAGGCTGTCTCATGGCCCATCACAAGTCCGCCGAGAAACGCAATCGTCAACGCCTCGTCCGCACCCTGCGGAACAAGGCGGTCAAGACCCGGGTGCGGCGCGTGCTGCGCAAGGCCCGTTCGGCCGTGGAGGCGGGCGCCGCAGACGCGCCCGAGCTCGTCAAGCGGGCCAGCCAGCTGCTGGACCGCGCGGGCTCCAAGACGGTGATGCCCCGCGAGCGCGTTGCCCGGCTCAAGTCCAGGCTCGCCAAGCGGCTTCATGCCGTCTCGCAGGCCTCCAAGGGCTAGGGCCCAGGCTGTACGGTCGGCCCTCGCGCTCCTGCTCTAGCCGAGCGCGGGCGGTCGGGGATGCCGTAGCCCTGGCCGCGGTGCGATGACGGAGCCATGAGGTCTGGGGGGAGGCGAAGCCAGGGCTGGGCGGGTGCGTTGCTCGTCCTGGGTGGGCTGCTGGTGCCGTCGCTGGTGGCCTTGCTCGTGTTTGTCGGCCTCGAGCGGCCGGCCGAGCGCCGTACGGTTGGCCCTGTCGCTCCGACCACGGGAGCAGCGGCGAGCTCGCCGAACGCCTCCGACGGTTCCTTCGAGCAACAGGCCCCGCCGCAGCGGACCGTTACGGGGACCATCACCGGGCCGGACGACGAGCTGGTGGCCGACGCGCTGGTCGCGGTGGCAGCTCATGCGGGGCTAGGCGTGCGCAGTGGCGGCGACGGTCGCTATCGGCTGACCGGCTTGCCCCTGGGCGAGCTCGCCTTGACGGTCACCGCCCGCGGCTACCAGCGCGCTCGCGTCGAGCTCGGGGTCGGCAGCCCGGGCGGCCACCGCAGGAGGGACGTGCGGCTCGAGCGCGGGCCGGCCGTGACGGGGGTGGTGGTGGACTCGGATGGCAGGCCCGTCGAGGGAGCGACGGTGCGCTGTCGCGGTGGCGACGTCGCGCCGAGCGCCGAGCCGAGCGCCGAGCCGAGCGCGCTGAGCGATGGCGCGGGACGCTTCGAGCTCGGGCCAGAGGCTGCGGGCTGCGTCGCGGTGGCCCAGCATCCCGTCCACGGCCAGTCCGAGCCCGAGACGCTGGGCTCGGGCGGTCGCAATCGGCTGTACCTGCCAGGCGCGGCGTCGATCGAAGGCGTGGTGGTGGACGAGCGGGGCCGCGCCGTGACCCGCTACCTGCTCGCGGTGGACTCATATCGCCCGCGCGGCCACGGGACGGACAAGCCGAGCGCGGGCCGTCGCATCCAGGTCGACGATCCGCAGGGCGCCTTCGTCCTCGACGGGCTCAGACCGGGCGAGTACGTGCTGGTGGCCACGGCCGACGGGCGCCCGCCCGCGCACAGCGCCAGCATCGAGCTCGAGGCGGGAGGGCGCGAGCAGCGCGTGCGCATCGTGCTCGGTCGCGGGGGCGCGCTCAGCGGCCGGGTCGTCGACGAGCTCACGGGCGAGCCCATTTCGGATGCGCGGGTCGCCCTCGACACGGCCACCACCACCCGCCTGGGCTCCACGGCGGCGGCGCAGAGCGACGGGGCGGGGCGCTACCGTCTCGAAGGCACCCCGGCGGGCCCCTTCTCGGTGCGCGTCTGGGCGCGGGGCTACCGCTCGCGAGTGCGCTCGGGCCTGTCCACCGAGAGCGGGGCCGAGCTGGAGATCGACATCGCGCTCGCGCCGCTGGGCGAGGGGGACGGGCGTGGCACCGAGTTTTCCGGCATCGGCGCGATGGTCGGCCCAGGGCCCGAAGGGGTGGCCATCGTGGGGCTCATCGACGGCGGCCCGGCCGAGCAGGCCGGCCTGCGCAAGGGCGACGTGGTGCTGCGCATCGACGGCGTGGACGTGCGGGGCTGGAGCACGGCGCAGTGCGTGCAGAAGCTGCGCGGCCGGGCCGGCTCGCGGGTTTCGATCACGCTGCGGCGCGGCCAAGGCCCGCCCATCGAGCGAACGGTCACCCGCAGCTCCTTCGTGCGGTGACGCGGCCGTGCGGCAACGCGGCGAGGCTTCCGGGCTAGAGCCCATCTCGAAAACCCTCCCGTCGGCTCGCGGGCGCGGCGGACGCGTCTGCGGCGTTGCGGCTCCTCGAAATAGTCCTACTATTCCTTCGTCGCCGCGCCTTGCATCCGCGCCCGCCGCGCTCCACGATCCTCGGTCCGGGTTTTTGAGATGGGCTCTAGAGCGAGCGAGGCTCTGCGGAGAGCCCGTCGCGCATCTGCAGGCTGAAGTGGCAGGAGGGCAAAACGATGCAAGCGCAGCTGCTCCAGGGTGTTCGACGGCGGCTGACCAAGACCGCGCAGGACAAGCTC
>CAYTYV010000086.1:0-16965 GCA_964441055.1 uncultured Polyangiaceae bacterium
AACGACAGAGCATCTCGATTCGAGCCGATCGGGGCGGCCAGGGGCATCACGGTGGCGCAGCCGACATCCTGCAGGCGTTGCGCCAGCACGGGATCGGCGTTCATGTACGGCATCACGGAAAAGCCCTCGGCGACCAGAGCCTCGGCGGCGGCCAGCGTCTCGACTGGGTCGGGCAGCAAGTGGTCGGGCTCGGGCGTCACCTCCAGCTTGACCCAGCGATGCCCCACCAGCTCGGCCGCCAGGGTGGCCACGCGCACGGCCTCGCGCGCGTCGCGTGCGCCCGAGGTGTTGGGCAGCAGCAGCATGCGCTCGGGATCGAGGGCGGACAGCGTGCGGTCCTCGGGGCCGCGCCTATCGACCCGCCGAAGGGCCACCGTGACGATCTCGCTGCCGCTTTGCTCGGCTGCCTCGCGAAGCTGTGCCGGGCTGCCGAACTTGCCCGTGCCGAGCAGCAAGCGACTGCCGAACGTACGGTCAGCAATGGTGAGCGGATCGTCGATCGTCGTCGTCATGGCCAGTGCCTATGCGCTCGGAAACATCTGCTGGGCGGTCTGGAGCCACGCGCCCCAGGCCTGTCCCTCGAAGAGCACGAACCAGACTTCGCCCAAGCTTCCCGCGTGCTGGCGGCAGGTGCCGAGCGCGATGGCCGCGGCATCGAGCAGCGGGTAGCCGTAGACCCCGCACGAGATGGCCGGAAAGCCGATGGATCGCAGGCCGTGCTCGCTGGCCAGCCCGAGCGAAGAGCAGTAGCACGAGGCCAGCAGCTCGGCGCTCTCGGGGCCGCGGTAGACCGGCCCGACGGTGTGGATGATCCACGGTGCGGGCAGGGCGAATCCGGGCGTGATGCGCGCCTCTCCAGTGGGGCAGCGCACGCCTTCGGACACCTCGGCGATGCGCTCGCAGGCTGCGCGAAGCTCGGGGCCAGCAGCGCGATGGATGGCCCCGTCCACGCCGCCTCCGCCCCGTAGGCCGCGGTTGGCCGCGTTGGCGATGGCGTCCACCCGAAGCTGGGTGAGGTCTCCTTGCTCGAGCACGAGCGCGGTCTGGGCGGTGAGGGCAAATCGATGCACGGTGCGGCTCCTCGACGTGGTCATGTCACATCGCGCGGCGTTTGCCCAGCCGTGCTTGTTGGCGCTTGCACAGCGCCGAAAAAAGCTTTCTACTAGAGGCATACCGCATCGCTCGGTCGCTCGCCCCGCGCGGGCCACCAGGGCAGTCGCTGACTTGGCTTGGAGGCGAAACCCGGGAGGAGGGGACATGGCCAGCCAACGAGCTCGAGAGCGACGTCGTCGACCGCGGGCGGTCGACCTGGGCACCGCCTTGGTGCAGCACGACTCCAAGCGCGTGAGCGAGTACCGCATCGCCGATCTATCGGCCCGAGGCGCGCTATTGGCCCACGGGCCTGCGATTGCCGAGCCGCAACAGCGCATCGTCTCGATACTGCTATGCCTGCCAGGCACGAGCCCGATGATCGTGTCGGCGCGGGTCGTCGGGTGGCGGCGGGGCCATAGCACGGCCCTGGCAGTGGCCTTCCTCGATCGCGACGCCGAGCTCGAGGATCGCATCCACGACATGGTGCTGGCCTCCTTGAGCGGCCGCGCCCCAGAGGTGTCGCGTACCCTAGGCGATATCGAGTGGGTGACGCTCGACGAGGCCGAGCCCTCGCTGGAAGCGGGCTAGTGACCTAGCGGCCGAGAAGTTGCTGCAAACCGATTGAGGCTCCCGGAGAGACCCTTGCGGGGGCTTGTCCTCCAGAGATCCCTGCGGGGGTTTGGGGGCAGGGGAAAGAGCGGAGCGACGCCCGGAGCCCCCATCGTCAGAACGGGTCGAACGACGCCTGCATGTTCACGTTCAGGGCGCCGATCCACTGCGAGTACTCGCCGCCTGCGTTGGGGCCGGACGAAGGGCTTGGGTACTCGTCGTGCCTGCCGCCCTCCACCGTCTCGCCCGAGGTGGGGTCGATCACGGAGGTGGTGTCGCGCGAGATGTAGAAGAACTGCGTGTAGGTGGCGCCAAGGTACAGCCAGTCGGCCAGCTCGAAGCGACCTCCGAGGGCGACCGACACGTCGTGGAAGTCGATGAGCGCCGGGTCCAGGGTCTCGTCCGGAATGGCATTGGAGTCGTAGCCCAGGCCTCCCATCAGCTCGACCTCGGGGATGACCCAGTAGCTCAGCCCGAAGCGAACGCCGAAGGTGTCCTCCCACTTGCGCGGTAGGTTCTGCACGATGTTGGGCTCGGGCTCGCCCGCATAGCCGAAGTCGTCGTCGTTGAGGGCGCAGTCGGCGTAGCTGCCGTCCGTTTTCTTGCGAACGATGCACTGGTTGTTGAACGCGCTCCAGCGTTGCCAGTCGCCGAACAGCCGCAGCTCGAGCTCCTCGATCGGGCGGTAGGCCACGCCGAAGCGGAGGATGTCGGCCATGTCCTCGGAGATCTTGATGTCGTCCAGCGTCTGCTGGCCGGACAGGATCTGCGTGAGCTCACCTTCGAGCTGCATGCCTCCGGAGATGCCCGGCCGGGCTTGGTAGGACAGCCCGAACAAGAGCTCCTCGGGGATGGCCACCACCTGCGCGCCCACCCCCAGGCTGCCGTTCCAGCTCTGCGCCTTGAGCCAGGACCGACCTTCGAAAGGCGTGCCCCCTTCGGTGACGATGGCGTTCGTGTCGTCGGCCGTGCGCGCCCGAATGGTGTCGATCTGCGACAGGATCAGGTTGCCCGACACGCCCAGGAAAACCCGGTCGTAGAGCGCCACCGCGGCCGTGCCCGTCCAGTAAAGCGAGCGGATGGTGCCGTCGATGCTGTACCAACGCTGCACGCCGTCCACGATGCCCGGGTAGGGGGCGCTATCGTTGTCCCATTTGTCGACCTTGCTCCAGACCGCGCTGCCGCCGTAGGGCACGTACCAGCCCGCGCCAAAGGCCAGCCCCCAGTCCTCCCAGCCAAAGCTAGCGGTGGCGCCGATCATGGGGGCGGCCACCACGTTGAACAGGTCGTTGGTGCCGTAGTTGGCGCCTTCGGCACCTACCGGCTCGGCGGCCTCATTCGCGGTCCGCTCGTGGGTGAAGCTCACCCCTCGCAGGGCCATGGTGCCGTCGATGAAGATGTTGATGCCCTCGCTGCGAGCAATACCGGCCGGATTATAATAGATGGCCGTGGGCTCGTCGGTCATGGGATGACCGTGCTCGCCGCCGAAACGCGCCGTCGACAGACCGCCCGCGTTTGCGAGCGAGCTCAACAGGCCGGCCGAGGTCAGCGTAACCGTGGCTGCGATGATCTTGCGCATGGGGAGGTTCCTGGCAAAGGGGCAGACAACCCTTGATAACCCGAGTCGGCACGGCCTCCTAGGGGAAATGCCACGCTGGTGTAGGTGGATGCCTGGTGGCGACGTCGGGAAAAACGCGCTTGGGCGTCCCGGCCTCGCCGCGACCGTGCTAGAACCCGAAGGGTTGCGCTGGGAGCTTGGGTTTCCAGCGGCTCGGCCCCTCTCTTCAGCCCTGGGTGTTCCGATGGCGACCTGGTTTCCGTCCCGCGCGTTTCCGTGGCTGGTTTCGACCGGCCTTTCCGCCCTTCTGCTCGGCTGTCCCGCGCCTGAGGGGCAGTACGACGAGTTCGTCGAGCGCCATGTCAAGCGCTTTCCCCCTGCCGAGGCAGGAGCCGGCTACGACTGTCCCGAGCCCGGCTTGCCCGAGGCTGGCGAGATCGACGGCACCTTCTTGTTCGTCTTCTCCGCCACCATGGATCCGGGTCGCCCGGTGCTGTTCAGCGCCGATCTCCACACGGCGGAGGGCGCGGACGGCCTTGAGCTCACCATCGACATGCAGCCGATCGACGCCTACGACCGGCAGACGCTAGTAGGAGACCTCTATTCGGGCTTGGGGCCTTTCGCAGTCGATCCCGACACCCAGGAGTACCACGCGGAGCTGGGGTCCATCTCCTTGCCCGGAGAGGCCAACCCGTTCAGCGAGAAGCCGCTGGCGGCGACCGGCATTCTCGACGGCAAGCTCTGCAAGGGCGATTTTCTCTGCGGGGACCTCTCGGGCGAGGTGACCGCCCCCATCACCTATCCGCTGCCGGGCTCGACCTACACCTTCGACCGGGCAGACGGGAGTGTTTTCCCTGATCCTCCGGTCATCAACTGCGACGGCGAAGAAGCCCGCGAGCCGCCGGACCCGCCATAGCCCCGAGCGAGCTGCGAAAGCCGCTAGAGCCCTCGAAGAAGGGTTTCGTGCGCGTTTGTTCCCAGATACCCCGCGGGGGTTTGGGGGCAGAGGGAGGAGCGCAGCGACGACCGGAGCCCCCATCGACAACCCATCCAAGCGGCAAGCAGAGCTCACCCTTTGGGGCCCCTCGGCTGGCCCTCACCCGTCTTGGGGCCAGCCGAGGGGCTCCAAAGGCGCTGGCGAAGGCCGCTAGTACTCGAACTCCTTCTGCTCGGCGGGGGGGGGCGGCGGCACGTAGGTGCCGAAGCTCTGGTGCTGGCCCTGGACCACGGGGTTGGCCTGACCGACCTGCACCACAATGGACACGAAGGCGGCCGGCTTGAAACCCTCGTCGGGGCCCACGTTGTTGGCCACGTAGGTCAGGCCGATGCCGCCCAAGAGCCCGATGGAGGTCGTGTTGCCGCCTTCGCCGAGGATGGGCACGGTGGGCGCCGCGCCGAGGTAGGTGGTCAGCCCCATGCGGTCCTCGCCCAGGTCCTGAATGAAGCCGCCTACCTGCAGGGCGATGGGAAAGGCCTCGCGGGCGACCGGATCGTAGCTGTCCATCGCAAAGGCGATGCCGATAGCGCTCAGCACCTTGCGGGTGATGATGGGCCGCTCCACCCACGGCGCGCGCGTGACCTGCAGCGTGGCCAGCATGGCGGGCACGGTGAAGTAACCGCGCAGGCAGTTGCCGACCTCTTCGACGGTCTCGAAGTTGTCGTCGCCGCACAGCGGCGCCGAGTAGATGTTCACCGAGCCGATGAGCCTGCGCAGCTTGGTGCCGTACTCCTCTTCCAGCCCTACCAGCGCGATGTTCTGCACGCGGGCCATGCGGCCCGCATCAGACAGAAGCACGACGTTGCCGTCGGCGCTCAGCGGATCGGAGTAGACCTCCAGCACCAGCGAGGACTCGCCGTCGAAGCGTTGTGGGTCCAGCCTGGGCATCCGGAAGGGGGGAGCCGTGGGGGTGATGATCCAGGGCTCGTCGAACAGCACGTTGCCCCCGGGCAGGAAGCTCTTGTCGGTGCGCGACAGCCGTACGCGCAGCGCTAGCGGCGCCACCAGACGGCGCTTGGTCTGGCCGCGCAGCTCGACCCGACAGCGACCCAGCTGAAGCGGCTCGGGCGCGATGACGAGATCCTGGTGTGCCAGCGGCTGGCCCTCGAGGCTGCGGGTCGGTACGGCCCGCGGGCGCCGTACCACGGGCACCTTGTCAGCCTTGGCCGCGTCGCCGTCGGGGTCCGCGTCCTTGCCGTCCGCCCCCTCGCTCGGCGGCGCCTTGCCGGGCGGCGCCTTGCCGGGCGGCGCTTTGCCGGGTGGAGCGCTCGCCCCAGGCGGCGGCCGCGGGATGCCACCGGGGCCAGGGCGGGCCTTGCGGAGCTCGAGGCCGCAGTCGACCACCAAGTCCTCGATCTTGGGATCGGGAAACAGTAGCGGCGGCGTGTCGGCGCTGACCAGGTCCTCCAGCGGCGGGATGGTGACGCGGAAGGTGGCGCTCACCACGTTGCCCGCCGCGGGCGCGCTCAAGTTGAAGGCCGTGACGCGCATCCAGCCGCCCGCGGGAAAGACTCGCAGCACCTTGCCATCCGCCTTGCCGCAGCCGCCCGAGGCCACCTCGAAGACGGGCACGGTGAAGGTGCGCTGGAAGGGCTGCACCCGGGCGTTGCCGCAGTTGTCGACGATGGCGATGTACTCGAAGTCGACCAGCTCGGAGACGCGGGGCCACTGAAAGCCCAGGGTGAGCTCGGCCGAGTCCGGGGTCGGCTTGACGCGTGGCCCGGGGCGGCACTGCGGCACGTCCTCGTCGGGCTTGGGCGGCTTCGACTCGTCCACGGGCGCGTAGGCGCACACGTGCCGATAGGAGCGGCGGCCGAGCAGCACGGGGTCGAACAGGAGCTGGCCCGTGGTGATGGCTCCGCTGATGGTCTGCTCCTGGGTGGTCACGCTGGCGCGCTTGGTCGGCCGCCAGATGGTGAGCGGCAGCGGCTGCACGGGCGTCTGCAGCTTGATGGAGCGCAGCATGGCGTCGCCCGGGCTGGGCGCCTCGCCTAAGCCGTTCTGCTCCGACTCCTCCTCCTCGCCCTCGTCCTCGCTCTCGGTCGGCAGGCTCAGCACGCAGCCGCCCGAGCACACCCACGGGCGAAGGCCCCGACGGGCCGCCTCGATGGGGCGCGGGTCGGTGCCTTGCACGCTCATCCACACCTTGCGAGCGTCCGGGAAGATCTCGGTCGCTGCGCGGGCCTCGGGAATGCCGGTTTTGGGGCCGGGCAGCCGCAGCAAGCGCACCGCGCCTTTCCAGTCGGCTGGGATCTCTCCCGGATCGGTGCCCACCGCGGGTGCGGCCGGGCCCGGGGGATCGTCGTCGCCCGGCTCGTCGGCGGGCTGGGCTGGGGCGTGAGGGCTGAGCAGCAGCAAGGCCGTCAGCCCGAGGGCGCCCAAGCACGCAGGTCGGGCGGACCGTTTCGGGCGTAGGGGCACGAGGCGTGAGAGCGGCATGGTGACCTTTCGGCGAACGTTAGGCCCTAGTCAGACTCGGCAACGGTGATGGTGTCCGACGAGCACAGCGGGCTGTCGTACAGCCGCGGAGCCACGGAGATGGTGGCGGTGCCCGGGCTGAGCGCGTCGGCGGTGACCTCCTCGGCTGGATCGTCGCCCTCGGCGAGCAGCAGGCTGCCGCTGTCGGGCGCCAGCACCGAGACGTGGCTGCTGAAGATGTCGACGGCCATGGCCACCTGGTCCAGGTTGGCGTTGAAGGCATCCACCGAAGCCACGGCCTGGTCCTCCGAGCCCTCGATCACCACCGCCTTGAGCCGACGGATGCGCAGCAGCCGGGGCTCGGGCATCACGTCCAGCTCGCGCGGGGTCTCGTTGATCTTCTCGCCCGAGCTGTAGGCGACCTCGATGTCGTCGCCGCCGAGATCGCTGAAGCACAGGTAGAACCCTGGCGACTCGCCCAACGCGTTCAGCATCACTCGCAGGCGTGTCTCGCGCGTGCGGCAGTCGGCGTAGCGGCTCAGCCGGGCCTCGGGATGAAGCGACTGGACGATCACTGGCGCGTGCTCCACCACGCCCGGAAGGGCGGGCGGCGGGGTGGCGCGCACCACCGCTTCCCGCGCGCGGATGCGGCCTGCGGGCCACTTGTCGAAGGCCTGATCGGGCACGGGTCCGATGTGGCAGGCGAGCGAGGTGTAGCTGGCCAGCACCTTGTTGGTGTCGTTGCCGATGCCGCCGATGATCAAGGAGAAGTTGGCGGCCTCATCCGGCAGGCCGGCCGGCTTGACCGTCACGGTCTTCTCCTCGGTCCGATCGGCGATGGTCACCGTGGCCGTGCCCGACCAGTCCGATTTGGACCGCGCCGCGAAGTTGGCATAGCCGTCCTCGGCCGCGGTGCAGCGGAAGGCGCCCGAGAGCTGCTCGCAGGTATCGTCGGTGGCCACCAGCGCAAGCGCCTCGGGCGGATCGATGCGCACGTTGACGTAGCCGCCTTCGTCCGGCTCCCCGCCGTCCGTGATGAACAGCTGTACCGCCTTTTGGTAGGGCTCCTGTCGGGGCAGCACGGGGCGGCCGGCCTCGTCGAGCACGTCCGCGGCGAAGATGGCCTGCTCGGTGTCGAGCAGGATCTCCACGGAGCCGCTCTGGTTGAGCGGGTGGTTGTCGGGGATGCAGCCGCCCGCCGCGCCTACCGCGAGCAGAGCGGCGGATCCCAGCGCTGCCCGCTGGCGGATCCAGCGGTGGCCCAAGATCGCGCGTCGACTTGCTAACCCTCGAAAATCTCTGTGTATTCCGTGCCGAAGGGATGCCGATGCCACGCGTACACGCTCTGCGTGTAGCCCGATTCGTCCGTGTAGTCGCATTGACCCATTTCCCAGTCGGTGTGGTACTCGCTGGTGCCCGTTGTCGGATCCACGCTCAGCGAGTGCGCGGTCACGTCGTCCTGGCCGTCCTCGGGTTTGCGTGCGATGCTGACCTCACCTCGGTCTGTGTAGATGTTGATGGTGATCATGCCCTTACCGGTTGGAGTCGCCACGGGCGGTCCGGTTCCATCCGTCGTCGCGGGCTCGGCAGAGGCGAGCGTCGCCGACCGCGGTGGACCCGCATGGCAGGCCTTGGCGCCCTCGACCACGTACTCGTTGAGCACGCGGTAGGGGACACGGGCCACGCGTCCGCCTGGCAGGGCTATGGTGAACCGTTCCTCAGACTTGTCGGCCATGATCGCTCCCGGGGTCGGGACCAGGTGCCCGTCGAGCATACCGCGAGAACCGGCCGCTGCACACGCCCCAGTGCTGGAACGAGAACGAGGCGCTAGCGGGCTGCTCGGCCGAGGGCCCTGTCATCCTGCCATAGGAAAGGTCAGACGCACGGAGGCCCGTTTTGATTCCACCCGAGGCCCGGCTGCGTCCCTCTTCACTGCGGCGGAAATGGTCGCAGTCTGCTACCGTGAGGCCGGGTCGACCGGCGGCGCTTGCCGCTGCGGGCGGGTGAGCGAGCGGTGAGCACGAGCGAGCAGAGCCAGGAACCACGCGTTGGAAGCCTGTTGGCCGACAAGTACCGCATCGTGCGCATCATCGGCCAGGGCGGGATGGGCAGCGTGTTCGAGGCCGAGAACACCGCGCTGGGAAAGCGGGTCGCCCTGAAGTTCCTGCACTGGTCGGCCAGCACGGACGAAACCGTGCTGGCGCGCTTCCACCGCGAGGCGCGAGTCATCTCGGCCGTGGAGAGCAACTACATCGTCCAGGTGTTCGACTGGGGGCAGGACGAGCACGGTCGGCCCTTTCTGGTCATGGAGCTGCTCGAAGGCACGGACCTCGAGGGCCACATCCGGCAGTGCGGCAAGCTGCCCGTGGAGGCGGCCGTGCGCTTCGGCATCGAGGCGCTGCTTGGCCTGCGACGGGTGCACGCAACGGGCATCGTGCACCGCGATCTCAAGCCCGAGAACCTGCTGCTGGTCACGGGCGACGACGATCTGTTGCACGTCAAGATCGTCGACTTCGGCCTGTCCAAGCTGATGGAGTCGGCCGAGGGCGAGGAGCCGCGCTTCGAGCAGTCGGCTCGGATCACCCAGAAGGGCGCGGTGGTGGGCACCCCGCTCTACATGTCGCCCGAGCAGGTCGAGGCGGTCGAGTCGCTGGACCACCGAACCGACATCTGGGCCATGGGCGCCATCCTTTTCCAGGCCTTGGCCGGGGCGCCGCCTTTCATGGACCGGTCCTACGCGCGGCTGGTGCTGAGCATCTGCCAACAGCAGCCGCCCGAGCTCAGCGAGCTCAACCCCGAGGTGCCGCCCGCCCTGGCTGCCGCGGTGCGGCGGGCGTTGGCCAAAGACCGCAAGGACCGCTACCAGGACACCGAGCAGTTCATCGCGGCGCTCAGCGAGGCCGTGCCCGAGGCGATCTCGACCGTGACCTTCCGCGCGGCCCGGTCCCTGGGCACGGCGCCCACCATGGAGTCTGCGCTCGGGCCGACCGAGGAGCCGCCGCGGGCGCAGACGACGCCAGCTCCGGGTGCCATAAGTCCCTCGCCGCCTCCGTCGCCTGCTGCGCGGTCTGGCTCTGCACCGCCGACCCCGCCGGTCGAGGCAGGGGCTGGGCCCGAAGGGGGCGTGTTGGATGCCACGCTGGCCTCGTACACGCGCGGGGCGGCCACGGTGTGGTTGGCCGACACCCCGGCCTTTTCGATCTGGCGCGGCGAGGTGGACTCGCCAGACCGGCTGCGCATCGAGGCTCGCGACGGCAGCGTGCGGGATCTGCGCCTCGAGCCGGTCGGCACGCTGAAGCTGGGACGGGTGCCGCGGGTGGGCGACCAGCACAACGAGCTGGTCTATCCCGACGTCGCCTCGAGGCTGGCGGCGCGGCTGCGCCACGATGGCGTCCGCTGGTCGCTCGAGCGGCGCGAGGAGTGCAGCGTGCCCGTGCAGGTGGGCACCCAGGCGCTCGGGCGCGCCGAGGAGGCGGCGGTGGTGCACGGCACCTACGTCATCGTGGGGGCGATGCGGGCCACCATGGTGGATCGGCGCTACGTCTCGCGCTCGGTGCCCGCGGGTACGGTCGATCCGCTCTCGGGCCTGCTCGCCCGCGGCGGGCTCGAGCAGGAGATCGCCACGGCGCTGGGGCAGGGAAAGGACCACGCGCTGATACTGGTGCACCTCGCGCCCGATCAAAAAAAGGCCGAGCACCCCGTCTCGGTGCGCGTGGCCGTGGCGCTGCACCGCAAGTGGCCGAGTGCGCCCGTGGCCCGCGATGGCGACGTCGTGGTGGTGATCCTGACGGGCGAGGGGGCGGCGCTCGAGCAGCACGCCCAGACTGCGCTCGAGCTCGCGCAAGCCGAAGGAGCGCAGGTCCAGGCCTGCGGCTACTGGCGCCTGGAGGGCGGGGCGGGCAGCGCGGGCAGCGAGGCGGAGCTGGCGCTCGACGCCATCGTGGCCGCCAGCGGGCCGATGGCCCTATGCGATCGCGGGGGAGGCGGGCCCCAGGTGGCGGATCTGCGCGGCAGCGGGCATGGCGCGCGGCTCAAGGCGCCCGAGGAAGTGCTGGAGCGAGCCGCGCAGCCCAAAAACCAGATGCTGCTCTTCGCCGTGGAGGAGCAGGCTGCGCTGAGCCGCATCGGGCCGACGGTGGTCACGGCGCTCGAGCAGGAGCTGGCCGCGGTCATCTCGACCCAGGTCGGCCCGTCGGCGCTGGTGACCAAGCTCGCGTCGGGCGTGGTCGCGGCCTGCGTGCCTCGCAAGGTCGACGCCGCCGAGCTCGGCGTGGCGGTTCAGTGCGAATGGCACGCCCGGCCGCCCGTGACCGACGGCAAGGTCGAGCTGCCCCGCACGCTCTCGTGGGAGGAGGCCATGGCCTCGTCGGCCCTCGGGCGGGCGGCCGAGCTCTCGCGCGAGTGCAGCGATGCCCACGGAGTCCTGTCCGCGCTCAGCGGCGGCTTGCCCTATCCCGTGGCCGGGCGCGTGCACGCCGCCATTGCGGCCTCCAGTGCCATCGAGCGGCTGAAGATGCTCTTCGACGTGCTGGAGGGCACCTGGCGGCTCATCGCCGTGGTGCTGGCCGCCGCCTACTTCGCCAAGGCCCGTGGGGCGCCCGCCGAGCACGAGCCCATCCGGGCCTTTTACGAGCGGGTCAAGACGCGCGACGGCCTGCCGCTCGGCTCCTGGCGAGAGCTGGCCCGGCTGGCCGCCAAGGGCTTCGAGGGATCGGACGATCCGATCGGCGCGCTCGCCCGCGATCTACTGGGCGTCAAGCTCACGCCCAACCAGACCTTCGACACGCTCAGCAACCTGATGCACTCCGAGCGCAACGCCTTTGCCCACGGCCACTACAACGAGGCGCGCGCCGCGGGCGACGTCCACGAGTTCGAGCAGATGACGCGCACCATCCTCCGGGCGCTCAGGCCGCTCGCGGCCTGGACCCTGGTCACCGTGCAGCGCACCGAGCCGGACTTGTACGGCGAGCTGCAGACCGTGGAGTTCATCGATCACACCGGGCCCCATGCGGCGGGCTCGCGGCGTCGCATCGGCTTCAACAGCCCCCTCAGGCTGGCCAACGTGGTCTACCTGGCCCGCTGGCGCGAAGGGCTGGTGCTGCCGCTCGAGCCCTTCATGCGGCACATTGCGACCAAGGACCGCTACGATCTGTACTGGATGGACCATTTGCCGCGGGCCGGGGAGTGCAGCTTGAGCCAGGTGGTCTCGGGCAGGGCGGTGACGACGGCGTGCGATGCGCGCAGGCTGCCGCCGCTTTTGCGGGCGCTGGCGGGTTGACGGAGCGCGCGGGAGGCCCATGCCCCAACCGCCCGAACGAAGCCCCGGAGACGTGCTCGAGGGTCGCTACCGGCTGGCCGAGCTGCTCGGTCGCGGTGGTTTCGGCGACGTGTGGCGGGCCGAGGAGCTTTTGCCCGACGGCTCTGCCCTGCGCGAGGTGGCGCTCAAGCTCCTGCACCGCGAGCCCACCGACAGTCAGGACTGGAGCGAGGAGGCGCGCATCATCGCCTCGCTGCGCCACCCAGCGCTGGTGACCATCTATGCCGCGGGCCTTCTGCAGCTCGATAGGCCGCGGCCCTACGTGGCCATGGAGCTACTGCTGGGCGAGACGCTGGCCGCGCACGTGGATCGCGGCGAGCGGGTGCCGTGGCGGCGGGTGCTCGACTGGGCTCGAGAGGCGGCCGCGGCGCTGGACGAGATCCATCGGGCCGGGGTGGTGCATCTCGATCTCAAGCCCGCCAATTTGTTTTTGACGCGCACGGGCGAGCTCAAGGTTCTCGACTTCGGCATCGCCCGGCAGGGTCGAGCCCGCTCGCCCAGCGAGGGCGCGGCGCCGTCGCCGCTGGACGAGATGTCCACCGCCGAGTTCGTGGCCGTTCGGTCCGCCGAGGTGGCCCGTGACGAGGCCGTGTCCTCGGCCGAGCCCGCGGTGGCGCCGCTGGACTCGGACGGCCAGCCCGCAGCCCGCAGCTCGGCCGTGACCCGCAGCGTGGTCGGCACGCCCGGGTTCATGGCCCCCGAGATCCTCGAGGATGCCGAGGCGAGCCCGGCCTCGGATGCCTATGCGCTGGCCGCCTGCATCGTTCAGCTCACCACGGGGCGGCTGCCGCAGAAGGTGGAGGACAAGCCCGGCTCGGATGCCGCCACTTCGGTCATGCGATCGTGGCTCTCCCAGGTGCAGTCGGCCACGGTGTGCGGACAGATCCGCGACTTGACCGCCGACCGAGCGGACCTGCCCCCCGCATTGGTCGAGCTGCTCGGACGCTGGCTGAGCCTGGACCCACACGCGCGGCGGGTTGAGCGCGGACGGCTGCGCAAGGCGCTGGACGAGGTGTGGGACTGCCCCCATGGCTGGAGCGGCAATCCGTACCGCGGGCTTTCGCCATATCGGCCCGAGGACGAGGGCAAGCTGTTCGGACGGACCGACGACATCGCGCGCATCGGTCGCGAGCTGGTGCACCAACCATGCGTGGTCATGCACGGAGCAAGGGGCATTGGGCTGCGTTCCTTGGCCCTGGCCGGGGTGGTGCCGTTTGTCGGGCGGTCCTTTGCCGACGGGCGCGACGACTGGGGGGCCTGCACCATCGAGCTCGACGACGCGCCTGATCGGGCTGTCGAGCGAGCCATTGAGTCGTGGCTGAAGGGCCAGCAGCTCGCAGCGGACTCGCCCTCGGAGCAGCAGGCGCAATCCCGTGCCGACGCGCACGAGCCAGCGGGGCAGGGCGACGGCGCGGTAGAGCTCGACGGGCAGGTCGATCTGTTCGACCGGCTGCTCGGCTGGGCGGCCCAGGCCAGGGTCGGCGTGGTGCTCGTGCTGGGCCGCTTCGACCGCTTGCTCGCCGCGCCCGCGGCGGAGCGCAAGCTCACCGAGAAGCTCATCGTCGAGCTCGCCCAGCGCCCGGCCCGCTCGGGCGTGCGGCTCTTGGCCACCGTGCGAGAAGAGCACACTGTCGAGGTGCTGCAGATGGGCGCAGCGGGTGCAGCCCTGCGGCCCTGGCTGCGCTTCATGGCCTCGCCCGCGGCCACAGCGGCGGCCGCGATCGCCTCGGAGCCGGCTCGGCGCAGCAAAATACTGGTCGACGATCTCGGTGAGGTGATCGAGGAGCTGCAGGGCGAGCTTCGCGAGGAGGGCACGCGCCTTCCACTGGTCTCGTTGGCCTTGCAGGCCTGGTGGGATGCTGCCGAGCGCGAGGGCAGGCTTTCCAGGGGGCAGTGGCAGGCAGCTGGCGGCGTGATCGGGGTGGCGGCCGCGCACGCCGATCGGGTGCTGGAGCGCCTTCCGTACCCGCGGGCAGCGGACGCGGTCTTGCTACGGCTGCTGGCCGCGGACGGGACCGCCCTGGAGGTCGACGCGGCCGAGCTCGAGGGCGAGCGCGGGCCGGGCGGCGAGCCTTTCGGGGAGCTTCTGGAGACCTTGGCACAGCAGGGGCTGGTGGCGCGCCGGGCTGGCAAGCTGCGGCTCGCGCATCCGGAGCTCACCGAAGCGTGGCGTCATCTGCACGACCTGCGCCTTCAGCACATGGACCGTCTGGCAGTGCTGGAGGAGCTGCGCGCGGACGCCCGTCGCTGGGCCGAGGCAGGCGAGCCGCGCTCTGCGCTGTGGACGAGGGACCGGTTGCGCGGGCTCGATCGCAGCGGTGGAGCTGAGCTCGGCGAGCCCGGTCGCACCGAGCAGACCTTCGTGGAGGCGAGTCGCCAGGCCATCCGCCTCGGCTGGGCGCTGCGTGCGCTCGTCGCGGTCGGCCTGGTGGCGGCCGTCGTAGGCGTGCTCGCCCTGCGGCAGACCCTGGAGGAGCGCGCCCATAGGCAGGCCGAGGCGCGCGCCCAGGCCGAGCGCCGCGAGGCCGTGGGGCGCATGGTGACGCGCTCGCGGCGCACGCGCGATCCCTACCATCGCGTGGCCTTGCTGGCGGGCGCCATGGGTCTGGGCTCGTCCGATCCCATGCTGCCGCTGGAGCTCCAAGAGGCGGCGGTCGACCTGCCCAAGGCCGAGTTCTTGTCCCTCGGCAGCGTGCGCGGGCCCGATTTTTTCTGGGACAGCCGCTGGCTCATCGGCGGTGCGGGCAGCGCCACCCTGACCATCTTCGACTTCAAGCCGCTGGAGCACACGCCGTGGGGACCGCTGGCCAAGCGCCTGCGTCCGCACCCCAAGGGAACGGACGCGCTCGAGCCCTTTGCCTTTGACTCGTCCTTCGTCACTCGGGGGCTGGATGGCCAGCTGCGGATCTGGCGCCTGCGCCGCAACGGCGAGCTGGCCCTCGCCGCGCTCTCGCCCATGCGCTGCGTGGGTGGGCTCAACGCCGTGCTGCTCGCCGAGGCAGCGCCCGTGGTGGCCTGCGCCACGGCCGAGGGCCTGGCCCGCTGGGATCTTCGCCGAGCCGATAGGCCCGATGTCGATTCCTTTCACGGCCGAGTGCTGGATCTGTCGCGCGACGGCGGCTGGCTCGGGGCGGCGCGGCTGTCGCGCGTGCTGCTCTGGCACCCGCAGAGCGGCCGCCGCATCGAGTTCGAGGCCGAGGACGAGGCCCCCAGCCTGGCGCGTTTCAGCCCGCGCGATCCGGTCGTCGCGCTGGTGCACAGGAAGCGGCTCGCCGTGTTGGAGATCCAGCGGGGCTCGGTGCAGACCTTGCTCGAGGCGCCCACCATCGCGGACCCGGTCGACGCCCGCTGGCACGGCGGCGGCTTGGATCTGGCGGTCTGTGGCTATGACGGCCAGGGGCGATGGCACTATCTGCGCAACGGAGCCCGGTCGCCCGACGACGGCCCGCCGCCGATCGGACGCCGCCCCTGCGAGCGTCCAGCAAAGGACCGTCCCGCGCGGCTAGAGCACGTGCGCGACTACGGCGAGCCGCTTGCCGCTGCGGGCGTTGGTAGCGAGGCCGGACGCTACCTGGGCCCGCGACGCTACGCAGGCGGCTGGCGGCTCGACGATGGGCGCGTCATCACCCACGACCTCGTAATGCTCGATCCACCGGATCGGCGGGCGCAGCAGCTGCTGCGCTTCCAGGGACTAAACGCCCGCGGCGAGCCCGAGACCGCGCCGAGCGGCGCCTCGGCCATGGCAGTCGCGCGCGACGGCGAGGATCGGGTGCTGTGGCAGGTGGGCCGCCAGATCCGCCTCTACGATCTCAGCGGCAAGCGGCTGCTCGGACGCGAGGGCAACCTGCTGCGCCGCTGCCCGGACGGCCGCCTGCTCGGCTGGCGCAAGGACAGCGAGCGCGAGTGGCATCTGATCGAGGCCCGCCACAATCGGATCGAGGCGCGCGTCGTTCGCGAGCCAGCCTTCGTGCTGGGCGCCGATGCCACCTGCCGCACCGTCTTCTTCCAGCGACTGAGCGGCGAGCTGGCGGGGGTCGAGGTGCCCGCGGTCGGCGAGGAGCCCGTGAAGATGAAGGCGCTCGAGGGCTCCGCTGGAGAGCTCCGCCAGGGCTACGTCTACGACGTGCGCGATAGCGCGGGCGGCGGCCAGGGCGCTGACGCGCTCGAGCCAGGGCTGTGGCTGGCCTTCAGCAGTGGGGTCATGGCGCGTCTGGAAGGCCCCCGCGGCGCGCTCCGAGCCTATGGCCAGGCCATCCCCCGACCCACGGCCATGGCCGATGGGCCCAAGCCGGGCCAGCTCTTGTTCGCCGACGCCACGGGCTTGGTGCTGCGTGAGCGGAGCCATACGGGCGATAGGCGCCTGCTCGACCCGTCGGCCGCGGTGACCTGGGAGGATCTGCGGGTGCTGCCAGGCGGAGACCGCGTGCTGCTCGGCTGGCCCGATGGCCTAGCCGTGCTCGATCTGCACCGCCGCGAGATCGTCGGCCGCATCAAGCTCAAGCCGACCCAGCCTCGCGGTCGGCTGGCCCCGTGGGATGACGAGGGCTCGGTGCTGCTGTGGTCGCACGCCTTCAAGGGCGGGGCCTCGGGCGAGGTCATCCCGATCGGGCCCGAGCTGGCCCGGCAGATCGCGCATTCGGTCTCGAACCTGCGAGCCTACCTCGGCCCCAAGCTAGAGGTGCGCATCGGGCTGGCGCCGTAGGGCGGGGAGCGCGTCCGCCGCCTCGGAGGCAGGAGCGACGGGGCGGCGCTTGCCGTTGTCGCCAATTCGATGCAAAATGCATACATGGCCAAGGACGCTGCCATCACCGTGCGCGTGCCGCCTTCCGTGAAGCGCCGCCTGGCGCAGCGCGCCGAGCGCGAGCGTCGTTCCCTGTCCGCACAGATCCTGTGCGAGCTCGAGCGTGCCATCGCCCGGGAGCCGGACGCCGCCAGCTACCGAAGGCGCGCCCTGGGCATGTTCGCTGGCGCCGA
>CAYTYV010000087.1:0-7422 GCA_964441055.1 uncultured Polyangiaceae bacterium
CTGGCTCAATAGCTTCTGGAACGACGATAAATACACCGCGCTGACCATCGTCTCGCTCCTGTTCTGCTACTTCATGCTGTTCCTGTTCTGGCCGAGGGCAGCGAGCTCACGCGCGGCCGTGCGTCGCGAGGCGCGCGTCGCCGAGGCGCCGAGCGGCGGCTAGCCCAGCCTCCCTTGCCATGGACTTCGACGCGATCGTCGTCGGCGCAGGCCCCGCCGGATGCATGGTCGCGCGCGAGCTCGCCCGCCGCGGTTGGCGGCTCGGCCTGTTCGAGGCGGCCGAGCGAGAGCGCTTGGGCAAGGCGGTGGTGGTGGAGCTCGAGCGCTCGGTCTTTTCCGCAGTGGGCCTCGCCGAGCCCGCGGCCGAGGACGTTCCCTACCATCCGCAGCGCACACGCGTGCTCTCGGCGCGGCGGCGGCTGGCCTTCACGGTGGAGCAGGAGCCCGCCGTGGTGGCGCTGCGCCTCGACCGGCTGGCTCATCGGCTGCTGGGCGAGGCCGAGGCCGCGGGCGTGGCGCTGTACGACGGCTATCGAGCGCGCCGCGCCATCGAGCGCAATGGCCGCGTGGCGGGCGTGAGCTTCGAGCACCGCCGAAGCGACCACGAGGTGCGGGCGAAGCTAGTCGTCGATGCCACGGGCTTCGCTGCTGCGCTGGTTCGCGGGCTGAGCCCGGGCCTCAGCATGGGCTTCCGCGACGATGCCGCCGACGTGGTGCTGGCCGAAAACGGCCTGTACGCCATCGACCGCGATCGGGCTGCCCAAGCCGTCGAAGACGGCCGCCACGGCGACGAGGAGCTATGGGTCGCCATCGGTCCCTTCGGCACCTACTCCACCGAGTTTTCGTTCCTCTCGCTCGCCCAGGGCCGCGCCTACGTCCTCATCGGCCACAAGGCCGAGCTCGAGGGCTCATCGCTCGGAGCGCTCATGGCCGACCATCAACAGCGCCTCGGCTACTACCGCGAGCGGATGGTCGGCGGACAGGGCCGCATTCGCATTGCCCGCGCCCTCGATCGGCTAGTGATCGACGGGCTCATGGCGGTGGGCGAGGCTGCCTGCATGGTGCATCCCATGCTCGGAAGCGGCGTGGCGACCGCACTGCACGCGGGCGCCCTGGCAGCCCGAGTGGCCTCGCAGGCGCTGGCGCTAGACCGCCCGTCGAGCGCCAGCTTGTGGCCCTATGCCGCCGCCTACCAGCGCGGGCGCGGGGCCCTGCTGGCCGGCTTCGACGTCGTTCGCCGCGCCACCGAGAAACGCAGCGCGGACGAGGTCGAGGCCTGGCTCGAGGGGGGCTGGGTAACGCCCGAGGACATGCACGCCATCACCGCCTTCCGACCGCCTTCGCCCTCGCCGCGGGCCCTGCCGCGGCGGGCGGCGGCCCTGGCTCGCCATCCGCGCGTCGCCGCCCAGCTCGCTCGACCGGCCGCCGTGGCGGCGCTGGTCTACGCCCACCATCGCCGCTACCCGAGCCGCTGCGATCCGGCTGCCCACGCGCGTTGGTCCCGCCGAGCAGCGCAGCTTCGCGCGCTGCTACCGTAGCTCGAGCCGATCTCAAGAACCCGGACCGAGGCTCGCGGCGCCCTTGCCGCCTCGGGTGGGGATCGCTATGCCTGCCCGGGGGGCGAGCTAAGTTATGGAAACGCGCATCAGCTTTCTAGGCGCCGCCGAGAACGTGACGGGCTCCCGCACCCTGGTACAAGCCAACGGGGCGCGCGTGCTCATCGATTGTGGACTGCACCAGGAGCGCCAGTACCGCGAGCGCGACTTCAAGCCCTTCCCCTTCCCGCCCGCCGACATCGATGCCGTGCTGCTCACCCACGCGCACCTCGACCACTGCGGCTACCTTCCGCGGCTGGTACGAGAGGGCTTTCGGGGCAAGGTCTACTGCTCGCGCGCCACGGCCGAGGTGGCCCGCATCGTGATGCACGACTCGGCCTTCCTCCAGATGGAGGACGTCAAGCACAAGCGCAAGCGGCATCGCCGCCAGGGTCGCAAGTCCCCCCACCCCTACGAGCCGCTGTACACCATCGACGACGCCAAGGCCTGCACCCCGCTCTTCCAACCCGTCAGGCTGCGTCAGCCGGTCCAGGTGGCCGCGGGCGTGACCGCCTTCTTTCGCAACGCAGGGCACATCCTGGGCTCCTCATCGATCCGCCTCGAGCTCGGCGAGGGCGAGGCCCAACGCTCCATCATCTTCTCGGGCGACGTGGGGCGCCACGACAAACCCATCATCCGCGATCCAGCGCAGTTCGAGCAGGCCGACTACGTGGTCATGGAATCGACCTACGGCGACCGGGAGCATGGCCCAGAGCGCGACATCCCCGGCGAGATCGCCCAGGTGATCAACGACACCGTGGCGGGCGGCGGCAACGTGCTCATTCCGAGCTTCGCCATCGAGCGGGCCCACGAGGTGCTCTACCACCTGAACAGCGAGATGCGCGCCAAGCGCATCCCCAGGCTGATGACCTTCCTCGACAGCCCCATGGCCTTGGACGTCACCGAGGTCTTCGAGCGCAACCCCCAGATCTTCGACGAGGAGATGACCGAGCTGGTGAACAACGGGCAGTCCCCCTTCGCCTTCCCCGAGCTGTTCCGCAGCCGCACGGCCGACGAGTCGCGGGCCATCAACGGGATCAAAGGCTCGGTGATCGTCATCGCAGGCTCGGGCATGTGCACGGGCGGTCGCATCAAGCACCACCTGATCCACAACATCGGCCGACCCGAGAGCACGGTGATGTTCGTGGGCTACCAGGCCGACGGCACGCTCGGTCGGCAGATCGTCGACGGCAAGAAGACCGTGCGGATCATGGGCCACGACCGCAACGTGCGCTCCCGCATCGTGCGCATCCGAGGGTTTTCGGCGCACGCCGACCGCAACGAGCTGGTCCGCTGGCTGAGCGATCTCGAAAAGCCCCCGCGGCGGGTGTTTCTCGCCCACGGCGAACGCGACGCGGCCCGCTCGCTGGGCGAGCTGGTGGCCGAGCGGCTTGGCTGGGAGTTCGAGGTGCCGGGCTACCGCAACGAGTACGTGCTGCACTGAAACCGCGCGCGCCCATGTCTGCCGACTGGCCCTACGACGATCCCGACCCCCTCGACGAGCCCCCTCGGCCGAGCTGGGACTGTCCCGAGGGCCTGTGCGAATGCTGCCAGCAGGATGAGGAGGAAGACGTCGAGTTCCGCGTGCTTCTGTGCACGCACGAGGGCGAGCGCATGCCCAACGCTCGTTGTCGCGTGCACTTGCATGGCCGAGTCGTAAACGAGGACAGGCCCAACGCCGACGGCGATGGCTGGCTGACGGTGACCCTCCCCCACAGCCCCGAAACGGTATTCCTCGAATGGGCTCCGGTCGATACGCCGCCAGCGCCCTACTACCCGTACCGCAAGCACTACTACGTGAAGCTGCGCCATGGCCAGGAGGCCACCCGCCGCATGCTCCACAATCTGGGGTTCTACTCGCAATCCACCCTCGCCGAGAACATCAAGGACTTCCAGCGCTCCTACGGCTACGAAATCGACGGCCAGCTAGAAAACGTCCCGCCGCCGCGGCTTAGGCGCTATCACGCCAAAGGTCCGCCCGTCACCCCCGACCACGGCGACTCTCCTCCGGCCGAAGACGAGGCGACGTGGACCGACGACGCCTCACCGTCCCCCGCGGCCCAGCAGACGGCATTTGTCGACGAGGACGCAGCCCCGGGCGAGGCGCTGGACGTCCACCACGTCGATAACGACGAGGGCGGCGAGGCCGACGCCGACACCGACGCCGACGCGGACGCCGACGCCGAAGAGCAGCCGGAGGACGACGAGGGCGCCTCCAAGGTCCTGGCCGAGCTCCCCTCCCCGACCGAGGTCGTGGGCTGGAAGCAGCACATCTACAAATACTACCGAGTCTATTCCGAGCACCGCACGAAAGCTGGCACCTACAAGGCGACCTTCTGGGTGTTCAACGATGCGATGAAGTGGCGGGTGCCGCGCAAGGGCAAGTGGTCGGTATGGTACACCTACCCGCAGGCCCCGGACCCGTCCGGCGACCCCGACATGCTGTGTCGGCTACCGTGCTCGGCCAAGCAGGCCGAGCAGACCGCCAGCTTGCTCGAGAGCCGACGGCTGCGCAGCGATCTCTTCGGATGCACCGCTCCGCCGTGCCACGAAAACCGCTCCGACTGCAATGATAGCTGTGTGCGCCCCTTGCTGCTGCTCACCCCGAAGCTTCTCGACCTGCGATGGGAGCAGGCCCGCACGGCCGCCCGCCAGCCCAACAAGCCGGGCATCAACGGCCAATTCGACCCCTGCCCGCAGAACATCAAGGCCCCCATCCTCGGCGAGAGCGCCAAGCTGTGTTTTTGCGTCAACAACCAGGTGATCCAACGGCAGGCCCAGGCGGGCGTCGGATACACGCCGAACGTCATTGCGGACTCCGGCAAGATCTGGGCGCTCATGCGACGAATGGGGCGGAAGATCACCAAGGTCGTAACGGACCGGGACGGCAATCCCGTCATCGATCCAAACACGCAGCAGCCGAGGACCTACACCTATCGCGGCGCGGTGAACTACGGCTGGCACGTGAGCCCGTCGTCGAAAAAGCCCTTCAAGACCTCGCCCGCGGTGACCCCTGGACAACGGGTGATACAGCCAGCGGCGATGGCTCACGACGCCAGACATCGAGACTACTCGCAGCTCGTCATCCTCATCGCGGGTTGGTGCGAGGTCACCTTCCCTGGCGAGTCCACCCCGGTCTGGCTCGAGACGGAGAAGGTCTACCGCGGCATTGGCAGGGGCAACAAGGCAGATCCCGAGCTCTGCCACCTCGTCACCTTTGACGGCAAGCCGTTGAAGAAGACCCACTACGACTGGTAGGCGGGGAACGGAAGGGCGAGACCGGGTCGCCACCCTGCCCAGAGAGGAAGCGCTACGCCATGCAACGCGTGCGAGCCCTGCGGCGCCACCTCGGCGAGCAAGGCCTTGTCGCTACGGCCGCGGCGATGACCGTCGCAGCGCTTGCCCTTTGGGGCTGCTGCGGCACGGGTCCCGGTCGCCTCGAGCCGCGTCTCGCGGCGGAGTACGGGCAGCGCGCGGCCGCCCTCGAGGCCGAATACCCCGGAACCACGGCGGTCGTGGCTCCGCCCTTCGTGGTGATCGGCGACGGGCGCGCCGACGAAGTGCAGGCCTACGCCCACCAGGTCGTCGGCTGGGCAACGCGCCTGCTCAAAAAAGACTTCTTCCCGAAAGACCCCGGCAAAATCCTGGCTATCTGGGTCTTTCACAACGACGTCAGCTATCGGTATCGCGGCACGGCGCTGTTCGGGGCCCACCCCAGCCCCTACGGCTACTACGCCCCCTGCGATGATGCCATCATCGTCAACGCTGGATTGGGCGCAGGCACTTTGGTTCACGAGATGGTGCACGCGTTCATGGAGGCGAACTTCCCCGACGCGCCGACCTGGTTCGACGAAGGGCTGGCATCGCAATACGAACAGCCAGAGGAGCGCGACGGTCGCATTCGCGGTCGAACCAACTGGCGGCTGGCCCCCCTCCAGCAAAAGATCCAGACCCGTCGAATCCCTCGACTCGAGGATCTGCTGTCCATGTCGCCGTCTGAGTTCCGCGATGAGGACGCGGTGGGCACGCACTACGCCATGGCCCGCTACCTTTGCTATTACCTGCAGGAGCGAGACCTGCTGGTCTCCTTCTACCACCGCTTTGCCGGGCGCCACGACGACGACCCGTCGGGCATCGAAACGCTGAAGGAGGTGCTGTCCGAAGGCGATCTCGATGCGCTGCAAGGCCGCTGGGAGCGATTCGTCAGCGAGCTGAGCTACCCCTGACGATCGTCAATGGCGGCGCAGCTACCCGAAGGTGCGGCCGTCGAAGCCCCAGTGGGTGGCGCCGATCTCGGTGAAGTTGAGGAACACCCGGTTCGGCGGGATCGCCAGGGTCTCGCCGAGCAGCTGGCAGGCCCGCTCGCTGATGGTGCGGTTCACCTCGCCGGACAGGCCGCCGATGGAGCGCACGTCCACCAAGGCCGCGGGCCCGGGCTGGCCGCCCATCGACATGGGGCCTTCGCTCAGAGCGACCATGACGTAGCTCTCGGGCTTGCCAATGGCTTGGGCGGCCATGGCGGACAGGCCTTTCAGCAGCGGCTCCTGCTTGTCGGCGGGAACGGGGACCGAGGTGTGTAGCTTGACGAGCGGCATGAGAGGCCTCCTTTGACCTGGCTTTGCGGGAGACGGGTGGCGCTAGTCCGCCTCGGCTGGCGCGGGCTCATCCGCCGAGGCGGCCGGCTTTTCGTCGCCGCTTTGCGAGGGCTTTTTGGTGAAGAAGTAGAATGCGATCATCCCGATGGTGCCGACCAGGCCGATGATGCCGAGGTAGTACCAGACCATCTGGGGCTGGTGCATGTCCCAGAGAATCTGGGTGGCCTGCTTGGCCTGGACAGCGTCGGCGGGGGTCACCACCTGGGCGTAGAGAAGGTCGACCATGCCCGGGACCTCGTCCTTGCCGAGCGCGGACCAATCGACCAGCTCCCAGTAGGCGCGCAGCCGCTCCTGGATGGCCACCCCCTCGCCGCTGCGTCCGGCCTGCACCATGACGTTCATGACCTGCTCGTTCGGCAGCATGCGCAGCCCCTGGCCGCTCGGCAGCTTGTCGGCGTGGTGGACGAAGGCCGGGTCCATGCCCAGCGACTGCACCAGGTAGTCGCGCGCCAGGTTGTATTTACTGGCCGTGCTCTCGTAGAGATTGCCGCCGATCTTGTTGCCCAGGGCCCAGCCGATGGCAAAGGGGATGTTGGCGTAGCCCATGTAGAGCGCCTTCTTGCCCGGGGGCGCGATCAGGCCCACGTAGGCGTTGAAGGTGGGGCTGCAGGTCATCTCGCCTACGGTGAACACCAGGATGAGCGCGCAGCAGAAGAAGCCGATGCTGGTGGCCCCAGCGCCCACGAAGCCGACCAGCGAGATGAGCATGCCCACGACCATGGCCGCCACCTTGTTGATGCGACCGATGGCGGCGGAGACGAACACCACCAGGATGACGATGGCCATGGGGTTCAAATTGATGATCATCTCGGGCTTGGTCTGACCGTCGGCCTGCACCCAGCTCTCGCTCACGGCCGCAAACCACGGGGCCACGTCCGAGGTGTCCACCCACTCGTCGATGAAGTTGGGCAGTAGATCCCATAGCTGCATGAACATCAGCCAGAAGCACGAGAAGATCCCGAGGAAGACCACGAGACGGGCGTCCTTGAACACGGTCGCGATCGAGTTCACGAACACGCCAAACGCGCCCTTTTCGGACGTTTCACCCTCCTTGGGCGGCTCGTTCTCGGGCTCCTGGAACAAGAAGGTGGCGGGCAGGAAGTTGATGGCCGTAACGATGGCCGCGCCGTAGAACACGTGGTGCCACTGGAAGGCGGCGCCGCGGAGAGGCG
>CAYTYV010000087.1:7432-16954 GCA_964441055.1 uncultured Polyangiaceae bacterium
GAGGACAGGAAGGTGGCAAGGACGCCCTCGGGCTTGTTCTCGGTCTCGCCGTCCTTGGCGGACGGCGGGGGACAAGCCCCCGCCCTACGTTCCTTGCTCGCGCCCTCGCGCTCGCCCTCGCTCTCGCCCCCGCGCTCGCTCTCGCCCCCGCGCTCGCTCTCGCCATCGCGCTCGCTCTCGCCCTCCTTGCGGGGCTCGCGATACAGCAGAAACGCGGGCAAGAAGTTCAACGCGGTCACGACGGCGGCGGCGTAGAACACCAGGTGCCAATCGACTTCACCGCGCAGCAACGCAGCCAGCATGGGCGCCAACGCGCCGCCAACGTTGACCACCCAGTAGAAGATGCCCCAGCCCACCGACGAGGTCTCGTCGCTGGTGGCCTGGGCCACCGTGCCCCAGGCAGCCGGCTTGAAGATGGCCGTGCCCAGTCCGACCAAGCAGGCCGCCAGCATGAACACCCAATAGCCGGAATTGTCAAAGCCCTGCGCGCTCAGCCACTCGGCGATGGGCCGCGACTGGGCCATGGTGAGATAGCCGACGATGTTGATGGCAAAGGCCGTGGCCAGGCTCTTGCGATAGCCATAGCGGTCGGTGAAGCCGCCCGAGACCATGGGCACCAGGCATTGCACCAGGGCCCAGACCATATAGATGTTGCCCTTCTCGACGAAGTCCAGATCCAGCCCGTTTTGGCCGACGGATTTCACCAGGTACAGCGGGGCCACCGCGCGCACCGCGAAGAAGGCCAGGCGCTCCAGCATCTCCATGCTGTTGGCGACCCAGAAGTTGGCGGGCAGGGTTCGCACCTGCTCGACGAAGGACAGCTTGTGCTCAGCGGAGGAGGCCATCGGGGCTGCTCGAGCTCGGGGGCGCTTCGGGGCTCAGTCCTCGGCCGTGGCCGCCTCGGCTTCGGCTGGCTCGCGGGTGAGCGTGTCGGCCGATTCCCTGGGCAGCGCAAAGCGGTTGTATAGAATGAAGATCACCGCCGTAAAGGCCATCAGCCCGCCGAAGAACAGCCATAGTAGATCCGGCCGCTGCATCTCGTGGGCGAAGCGCTGATACATCTCGCCCGACAGGATGCCGCCGAACAGGTTGCCGAGCGCGATGGCCACGAAGTAGTAGCCCATGTAGAGCGCCACCTTGTCGGGCGGCGCGATCCGGCCGACGTACTCCTGGCTGGTCGGGCTGGCCATCATCTCGCCAATCGCGAAGATGACGATGCCCGCGATAACCACCAGCAGCAGGCCGCCCACAGGTCCCAGCATGGTGCCGCCCGCGATGGCGGGCAGGCCGATGCCTACGGCGGCGACCAGCATGCCCACGATCATGGTGGTGAACCGGTGGAACTTGGCCATGAGAAACGAGACCAGTACCTGCAGCAGCACGATGGCTCCGGCATCGAAGTTGACGATGTGCTCGGGGTTGACCTGGCGACCCTGATCGATGCGGGCCCAGATGGTGGGGCGGTAGGCCAGATCCCGAATGCCCATGGCCAGCACGGCGGTCGGGACGGGACGCTTGTCCGAGGAAAGCTCGGCCGCCGCCGTCACCACGGCTTGCTGCCGCGGCAGCGGTCCCTGGGCCAGCAGCGTGCGCAGGCGCGCGCCGATGACCGCCTTTTCGGCGTCCTCAAGCGCGGGCTGCCCCCGCCCCTGCAGCCGGGCGTCGATGGTGCCGAGGGCCAGGGCGAGCTCGGCGTCGGTGAGGGGCTGGGGCTCGGTGGGAATCCGCGCCAGCAGCTCGCCCAGCTCGGTGGGCTGGATGCGGACCTTGTACGACAGGATCTTGCGCGCGCCATCGACCAGGTCGAGGGGCTCGAGCGGCGGATGGGCACTAGGGGCGTTGAGCTCCTGGACCAGCTCGCCAAGCCTTTGGTGGTCCGCCTCCGTCAAGCTTGGGTCGTCGGGCAGCTTGGCCAGTCGCGCAGCGCGCTGCGCGGCGGCCTTGGCCTTTTGCTCCTCGGCCTTGCGGCGCTCCTCGTCGGTCTTCGGCTCCTCGGGGGGGACCATCGGCTCTACGCCGCGGCCCTGGCGCGCCAGCCTGTCGACCTCGGTCAAGAGCTCGGTCTCCTCGATGGCCGCGAGCCGATCGATCCATTGGGGTTTCCCGAGCGCGCCGAACACCTTGCGACCGAGATTGACCATGCCCTTGGTATCGGAGTAGTCGCGGATGTACTCGGGCATGGAGATGAAGATCTGATTAAAGCTGGTCCAGAAGCCCGACATGATCAGCAGGAACAGGGCGAAGCGCCAGTTGCTGCAGTACATGCGCTGCGCCAGCGGGTGACGACGGGTGCCGCCGCGATAGGGGCGCCCGCTGCCCGCTGGCATGGCCAGGTGCCAGATGACGTTGAGCACCAGCCAGCTGCCGATGAAGATGCCGCAATGCATCCAGGTAAACCACGGCCAACGGAAACCCGGTAGCATGAGTGCGATCAGCACGACGAGGACGGTCAAAAAGAAGCGGAAGTTGCCCAGCACCTCGACCGCGTCGTCCAGCACCTTGCGCAGCGAGCGGGCCTCCTTGGAGCCCGCCTCGGTGGTGGGCTCGCGGTAGAACAGCAGCACGATGATGAGGTTGAGGGCGGCCCAGGCGCTGCAGGCCACGAACACGTAGTCCCAGGACACCCCACGGACGGCTCCGGCCACGATCGGCCCGAGAAAGCCGCCGATGTTCACCATCATGTAGAAGATGCCAAAGCCCGTGCTGGAGTTCTTCTCGTCGGTGACGCGCGCGACCGTGCCCACCACCACGGGCTTGAAGATCGCCGCCGCCACGGCCACCAGCATGAACATGGCCAGAAACCCCGGCATGCTGGTGGCCTGGCCGAGCGCGTAATACGAGATGATCATCGACACGTAGGCGATGATGAACATCTTCTTGTAGCCGTAGCGGTCGGCCAGCGCCCCGGTGAGCACGGGAAAGACGTAGAGAAAGAACGGGACGATCGCCTGGATCTGTCCGCGCTCGACCGAGGTAAAGCCCAGCCCACCGGTCTCCTTGGGCCCCGTGATGTACAGCGAGGAGACCGCGTAGAAGCCGTACCAGGCCATCCGCTCGAAGATCTCCATGGTGTTGGCGACCCAGAAGGTCGCCGGGTAGCTCTTGATCTGAGCGCGGAAGCCGGGGCTGCGTTCGGTCACGAGGTGTCGCTCCTGCGAAGGTGACGGGCCGGCCGTCGGCCCGAGGCCGCTGCACAATAGGCACCTCGCCCGGGCATTGTCCATCGCGGGCCGCCCGCGCTTTGCGCAGCAGCGCATCGCCAAATCGCCAAGACGTCGCAGCGCCAAGCTGGATTGCGCTCGGTAGGCTGAGTCTGCTAAAAACAAACTGGTCGACCGGTCAGAAAATGACTCTCCTCCGCGGTCGCTATAAAAAGAGCAAAGCCAGCCGCCAGCAGGTGCTCGATGCCGCCATCCAGGCCCTGGCCGAGCGGGGCTTTGCCCGCACCTCGATCAACGACATCGCCGCGGCGGCGGGGATGAGCAAGGGCGCGGTCCACTACCACTTCCGCAAAAAGGACGACCTCATCATCGCGGTGCTGGAGCGCTGCGTGCGGATCACGCACGAGCGCGTACAGGCCGCTTGGGACTCGACCGGCTCGCCCACCGAGAAGATCCACCGCGCCCTGCACGAGATGCACGATCGCTGGCGGCAAGGCGGACCCGAGCTGCGGGTGCTGGCGGATCTGATGGCCCAAGGCATCCACGACGAAAAGCTGCGCGAGCCCGTGGCCGCGATGTTCAAGAAGACCCGTCGCGAGTTCATCGACCAGCTCGTGGGCAGCCTGCAGGAGCTGGGGATGCGGCCCAAGGTCCCCGGTCACATCGTCCCCCGCTTGCTCCTGGCCACGCTGGACGGGCTGGTGGTGCACGACTTCTTCGACCCCGTGTCCGAGCAGGACAACGAGCAGATCATGCGGGCCATCGAGATGGTCGCCTTCTCGCTGTTCGAGATGTAGCTCGCTGTTCGAGATGTTTGGGAGGCCTTGGGCGATCGGTCGGTTTTCGCCTTCCACGGGGCGTGGCTTCCGCCTATGATGGTATCCGTATTAATTTCGAATAGTTATACCGTTATCCCGCATTTTTGACGGCTCGTGTCGTTTTTTTGTAGACGGGTTCTTGACAGGCGATCGGTCTGGCCTCACACTGAAAACATACTGCACGGTCAGTTTTTTTTGGAGGCAGCCATGTTCGATCCCTTGTTCGCTACCTTGGGTCCGCTGGGTACGGCGTTGGTCGTGAGCGCTTGCCTGACGCTGGTTGGAGCTGCAGCAGCCGGAGATCTCATCGTGGTCCGGCTGGGCGGCCGCAGTCGCTGGCTCGCGGCAGCCTCCAAGCGGCTGACCGCCGTTTCGGACGCCGTGGTAAACCGACTCGAGCATCGCGCCCTCCACTCTTGAGCTCGGCTGGGGCGGTCTGCGGCCGGCTCGGCTCGAAGCTCGTCGGTCAGCGGAGGACTTCGGTGCCCGGGGGCGGCTCGAAGTGGAACTCGCTCGCGGGGATCGCGGTCGGCTGGGCGATATCGGTGAAGTCGAAGCGGTTGCGGTTACCCTGCACATCGAGCACCAGGACCCGCCGCATGGCCGCGGGATCGCCTTTGGCTAGCAGGGCCGAGTCCACGTAGAACAGCACCGTCTCGTAGGCCGGGTTGGGCACGCGGGGCTTGCCCACGATGACCACGCCACCCGCAAACTGCGCCTTGGGGTGGACGGTGAAGGTGAACGAGGGCCGCAGGCCCCTGCCCATGATGAAGGCCAGCGCGCCCGGGTACTCGGTCTTGGCCACGGGCTGGACGAACATCTGCTCGTTGCTCGCTTCGTAGACCTTGACCGTGCTTCCGTCCGCCACCACCCGGTTGTGGTTGGGCGGGTCGTAGCGGAAGGACAGCTTGCTCGGGCGCTCGACCAGCACCAGGCCGCTCGACTTCTTGGTCACGCCCGCCACCTTGGCTCGATACTGCTGCGAAAAGCGCGCTCGGAAGCGCTGGATGGGGCGGTAGATGTCGTCGATCTGCTGCGCCACGGCCTCGGCCGAGCCGGGCGCGGCAGGGGCGAGCTCGGTCGTGGGCTCGGCCGATGGGACGCTCGGGCCCGCATCGGCCGAGGGTGCGCTCGCGCTCGGCGAGCCCGTGGCAGAGCTCGTCGGCGCAGCGGCCGCATCGGGGCGTCGACGCGTGACCTGCGAGGTGGTGACCGGGTTGGCAGCAGTACCGGTCGCGCTGGTCGTCGCCGAGGCGGTGCTGGGCGGCCCGTCGACGGGTGGGTCGCCGTCCGCGGCCGGTTGGGCCGAGGCCGTAGCAGGGGAGGACGACGCGCTCGGTACCGCGCTCGGCGCGCTGCTCGGACCGCCGACGGTGACGGCGGCGCTGCCGGATGTCGTGGGCAGGACGCTGGGGCTGCTCTGCTGCCGAGCCAGGTAGAGCGCTGCCACGACGGCAGCGGCGATGACGATGGCGACCAGGGCGAACTTGACGCGGGGGCTGGGCTTGCTCATGCAGCGACCTCGAGGCGCGAGCCGGATGCGGCCGCCGAATCAGCGCGCCGCACCGCCAGCGTAGCGGGTTGCCCAACGGTGTCCAAGCGGGCGTGGCGGCCAGGCGCGAGCGGGAATCGCAGCTTTGCCGCGAGCACCGATCGCGAGCTGATCATTGCCCGCCGCGCGCGCGCGGGATAGGTCCTGCGTATATGAGGCTCGTCAAGATCGGGGTGGCCAGCGTCAACGCCACCGTGGGTGCGGTGCGGTCCAACGTGGATCGCTGCCTGGAGCTGGGCCGCGCCATGGCCGCCGAGCAGGTGACCGTGGCGCTGTTTCCCGAGCAGGTGGTGGGCGGCTACCCGGCCGAGGACCTGATCCAGTGGGGCGGCTTCGTGGCCAGCCAGCGCCGCGAGCTCGAGCGCTTTTCCCGCGAGACGCAAGGGCTCGCCACCGTCTTCGCGCTGGGCCTAACGGTGGGGGTGGGGGGACATCTGTTCAACGCCGCCGCGCTGGTCCATCGCGGCCGCATCGCCCTTTTCTGCGCCAAGGAGAAGCTGCCCACCTACAACATCTTCTACGAGGAGCGCACCCTCAGCCGCGGGGTGCCGTATATGGATCTGGACGCCGACGGCATTCCGCTGCGCGATGCCATCGTGGCCTTCGACTTCGGCACGCTCGCGCTCGAGCTCTGCGAGGACCAGTGGTCGCCCGACGGCCCCATGCGCCGCCGCTGCTACTCGGGCGCCGAGCTGGTGCTGAACCTGTCGGCTTCGCCCTTCCGCGCGGGGGTCACGGCCACCCGCCGCGAGATGATCGCCACCCGCGCGGCCGACAACCAGGCCACAATCGCCTACGCCAACCTGGTCGGGGGCAACGACGGCCTGGTCTTCGACGGCGGCGGGCACGTCAACCAGAACGGCCGGCCCATGCTGGATGCGCCGCGCTTTCGCGAGGGCTTTGCCGCGGCCGTGGTGGATCTCGACCGCACGGCACGCTGTCGCCGCGAGACGAGCACTTGGCGCCGCGACTGCGAGGCCTTCCGCAGCACCGAGCGCACCGTGCCGCTCATCCGAATCTCGACCCCCACGGCTGACCGCTCCGAGCTGCGTTACCCGATCCCGCTGGGCTACGGTCCCTGCCAGGGCGTGGGCGGGCCGGTCGACGAGGGCAACTACCCGAGCTTCTTCGTGCCCGCGCGCGGCACGGCCGAGCGCTCGGTGCGCGACGAGCTGCTCGACGACCTGTACGAGGCCCTGGCCCTGGGCGTGGCCGATTACTATCGCAAGACGGACGCCTTCAGCCTGCTGGGCGTGGCCACCTCGGGCGGTCGCGACTCCTGCCTGTGCCTGCTGGTGGCCTGGCGGGCGGCCCAGCTCATCTGCGCCGAGCTGTCGGAGGACGAGCGGCTGGCGCGCATGCGCGAGCTGCTGCACGCGTTCTACTTGCCCAGCCGCCACTCGAGCGAAGCGACGCGCGCCGCCGCCGAGCAGATCGCAGCCGACCTGGGCGCGCGCTTTTCCGTGGTGCCCATCGACGAGGCCTACGAACGCGAGCTCGAGGCCATCGGCGAGATGCTGGGGCCCGATGGGCCAAGCCCCACCGATCTCACGCGGCAGAACGTCCAAGCGCGGCTCCGCGGCCAGCGGATGTGGAGCTGGTCCAACACGAGCGGCGCGCTGTTTTTGCAAACCGGCAACATGAGCGAGAAGGCCTTGGGCTACACCACCATGGGCGGCGACCTCGAAGGAGCGCTGTCCGTGATCGGCAACCTGCCCAAGACCGTGGTGGTGGCGCTCTTGGACCGGCTCTATCGGCGCTACCACTTCGAGGGCATCCGCGCGACCTTGGCCACGGTGGCCGGTCCCGAGCTGGCCGACGATCAGTCGGGCGAGGACGAGCTCATGCCCTTCGCAGTGCTGGACGCTTGCCTGTATCTGTACGCGGGCGAGAAGCTGGCGCGCGACGAGGTGGCCGAGGTGCTGCCAACGCTGTTTCCCGACATCGATCGGGACCGGCTGCGCGGCTGGGCCACCAAGTTCGCCGAGCTGTTCACGCGCTCGATCTACAAATGGGTGCAGGCCCCGCTGGTCATCCACGTCGGCGCGCTAGACCTCGATCGCGAGCGAGCGCTCCAGCTGCCAGTAGTCCAAAAAACCGAGTGGTCCGGAAACTAGCGATCGTCAACGCGGCCGGCTAGCCAGGTCGTCGATGGCCGCCTCCACGTCCTCGGGCACGGGCCTTCGGGCGGGCGGGGACGGCTTGCGCTGCGCCCCCGACTCCGTGCGCAGCCGCTGGATGCGCTCAGCCACGTGCCCTCGCGCATCGCGGTAATCCGGCGCCACCGAGGCCAGCCACTCGAAGTACTTCAGCGCCTGCTGGGTCATGAGCTTGTGCTCATAGGCGTTGGCGATCTCGTATCCGATCGCCCATTGCTGCTCCGGCTCGACGCCCGTGCACCTCAAGGCGCGGTGCAGCCCGTCGAGCGCCGCATCGATCTCGCCGAGCTGCATGTGAATGGTGCCGATCATCCACAGACACACGCAGGTGCGGTTCGGGTCGCGCGCCGCCATGCCTAGCTCGTAGATGGCATCGTGGTGCAAGCCCATCTCGTGGTAGGCGACGCCCAAGTCGTAGTGGGTGGCGGCGTCTTCCTCGCTGAGCTCCTGTTGCACGGCGGCACGCCTGCGGCCGATCCCGTCGCGGCGCGGACGAGCGGCGGCCGGGCTGGGGCCCGACGGTACCTGGTGCTCACCCGAAGCCGGCTGCGGCGTCGAGGCCACGGCCTGCGGACCGCTGCCAGGCGCAGCCGGAGCCGCTGTTGCCGCTGCGGCGGGCGGGCTCGGGACGCTCGGACCATAGCCAGACGGCGGCGGCAATCGACCCACCCCGCCTGGTCGGTGCACGGCGGCTGGGCCGGGCGAGCTCGGCCCCTGCGCAGCCACAGCCTGGCTGGATGCAGCTACAGCCCGGCTGGATGCAACCACAGCCTGGCTGGATGCAGCCTGGCTGGATACTGGGCCCGCCCCCGGACCCCGGGCGCTCTCCAACGCGCTGAGGTCGGCCAGGCGCTCGAGGATGAGCGGGTGCTGGGGCAGCCGCCGAAGCTCCTCGTCGAGTAGGGCGCGCGCTTCGGCCAGCCGTCCTTGATCGGCCAGCGTCTCGGCGCGATCGAGCACCGCCTCGTTCAGGGCCTGTCCGCTCGACGGAACCGGGGCTTGGACCGCGGCTCCGCTCGGTGCTGGCGCTTCCGCGACGCCACCGGGGCCGTGGGCTTGCCCCTGCTCGAGCGCGCGCATCACCTCGGAGGCAGCCGAGCGGGAGGTTCGGCTCAGCGCCGCCTCGATGCTGCCCGACTCCACGTCGTAGGACTCCAGCGGTGCGTCGAGCTGGTCCAGCTCGAGCTTGCCCGCCGGATGCCCGTCCTGGCCGTAGCCCGCCGTTTGCACTGAGGCCGGAGCCGACGGGACCGCCTGCTCGCCCGCTTCCGCGGCGATCGGCTGGGTGCTCTCGTGACCCACCGAGTCGGCCAATGCGTCCGGCGAGGTCATCTCGTCGACCACGTCGGACAGGGCCGTGACCTCGACCTCGGTGTCGATGGTCGAGTCGGTCTGCGTGACCCCGCGTTGCGCAATGAGCCGCGCCACGGTGGGGTCGTCCGGAGCTCGCATCGCCAGGGCTTCGAGCAGCGCATCAAAAGCGTCGGTGTCTCCCTGCTTCTTGGCGACGCGCGCCGATTCCTTCAGCACCTCGAGGGCATTGCTGGGCTGATCGAGCGCGTCGAAGGCGCGCGCCAAGATGGCGAGGGTGGTCAGGTCCTCGGGATCGGCCTTGAAGCAGATCTGCAGCTTGGCCAGCGCCGCCATGCCGTCGTGCTCTTGGCCTCGCCCGAGGTAGAGCTCGGCGGCGATGCGGGCGAATGCGGGGTCCGGACGATACTCCAGTAGCCGCTCGAGCACCTTGATGGCGTCGTCGTGACGGCCCAGCTTGACCATGATGCGCGCGGCCTCCCCGAAACGCGCCACGGCCTTGCCCAGATCGCCGAGCCGGG
>CAYTYV010000088.1:0-16859 GCA_964441055.1 uncultured Polyangiaceae bacterium
CAACGGTGAGTCGTCGTCCCATCTTCGTCGCGCCTCTCGCAGGCCCGAGCCCGTCGGCATTCCGCTTCGATCGCCGCTTCCGGGGACGGTCGGGCACGTTCTGCGGACTCGCCTCGCTGCTCGCCTGTCCCTGGATTGCCGCCTGCGACGCGGCGCCCGACGGGACGCGCGGGCAGGCCAGCGGCCGACCCGTTGCCAGCGCGCCGCTGCTCGAAGCGGCCGAGAACGAGGCCGCGGAGCGCGACGCCGCACCGCAGCGTCACGAGACGGCCCGCCAAGCGGGCGAACGCAGGGCCATCCCAGCCGGACGCTTCACGGCCGGAAGCATGCCCGGCGATCGGGGTCGCGAGCCGAGCTTGGAGCCAGCGCTCTGGGAAGTGGAGCTGGGGGCCTTCGAGATCGATCGACTTCCCTTTCCCAACGATCCGACCAAGCCGCCGCGCACCGGAGTCTCGCGCGAGCAGGCTGCCGCGCTTTGCGCGGAGCGCTCGAGCCGGCTTTGCACCGAGCTCGAATGGGAGCGAGCCTGCCAGGGGCCCGGGGCGCAGCGCTACGCTGGCGGCGATCGCTGGGATCCGGCCTGCGCTGCGACGCCCCGAACCTGTGCGTCCGGTTTCGGCGTGCTGGCAATGGGGGGCGCCCTGCGCGAGTGGACGGCGAGCGACGTCCTGCCCGTCAAGGACCTGCTGTCTCGGTCCGCCGCGGTGCGCGGCGCTCAAGCCTCGGCCGCCGACGTGGATCATCGCTGCGCCCATCGCTCGGCCGTCGCGCCTGAGTCCAGCGCCGCCGATCTCGGCTTTCGCTGCTGTCGCGGCGAGCCCCCCACCGTCTCCATTGCCTCGCCTGAGTGGCTCGCCCCCTACTCGTCGGTGGACTTCCCTCCCTCGCGGCTGCAGGCGATGATCCCCTCCATCCCGTCGCTGTCTTCGCTCACGGGCAAGATCAAGTACTTCCGCGAGCAGAGCGCCGTCGACACGGTCAAGCGGCGCGGCGAGGCCGCGCGAGAGCTGCCAGGCGTGAGCGGCGAGGCGGGCAAGGCGCCGCCCGTGGCCGACCCGCTGCCCCCAAACGCCAAGCTCACGACGGCACCGCTGCTGTGGAACCCCGTGGCTGGCGCGGAGGTGATGGTGGTGACCGGTCGGGCGGCGAAGCACTCGTTCATTCTGGCCTTCCACCGCTTCAGCGACGGCCAGGGGGGACATCGCTATCGCGTGGCCTCGTCCCTTCTGCTCGAAAACGACCCCGGGCCCGTGGTGCTGGTCTATCGCCCGCTCGCACGCAGCGGCCTGAACTGGACCACCTGCTGGGACTGCTTTGGCGAGACTGGCAACATCAAGTACCGCAGCGATCACCGCGTGGTGATCACGCAGAGGTAATCGTTGCTATTCGCCCAGGCCGAGCGCCACCGGCTCGCCGTACTGGGCGACCCGTGCCTCCAATAGCGATAGCATCGTGGCGCGCCGCTCGGCGAGATCGAGCAGCTGGCGCCGATGCAGCAGCCAGTCGCCGTAGCGGCCCGAGGCGAAGAGCTCGGCGGCCGTGTCCGTCCTCAGGGCTCGCAGCCGCGGCCGCAGAGCCCGCGGAAAGCGAGCCACCTTGCGGAGCTTGTCGAGAACCCCGTCCAGCGCCTCAGGCGCCACGAAGCCCGGAAAGGCCGTAGCGTTGTCCACCGCGAACAACCGACGCTCCGCCTCGTCGATCAACACGTCACGGCGGCGCGCGTTTCCGGCCAGATAGTCCAGCACCAACAGCTCGACGTAGCCCTGGATCAAGGCCCGCTGGCTCTTTGGGAGAGGTTCGGTCGAGCCTGCCAGGCGCATCCACTCGTCCTGCTCAGGGATGGCGCCGAGGGAGCGGACGCGGCCGGGTTGCTCGCGCTGTAGCAGGGCCATGACGGTCCCGTCGTTGCGGACCGAAGCCTCTTGCCGCACGAAGTCCAGCGCTTCGGCTTGTGTGGCGAGCAGCTCGGCTAGCTCTCTCACCGCCAGCGGCTGCGCATAAGTGGGCGGAACGATGGTCGTTTCTAGGAAACTGGCGAGGCGAAAGAACGCCAGCGCACGGTGATGGGGCAGCGGTCGACCGCGAGTGGCCAGCACGACCGTATAGCGGCGGCCCGAGCGGTCGCGCGCACGAAAACTGCCCTTGGCGCCCTTGGGCCGGGGCTCGAGCGAGACGAGCCGCGGACGCGCTCGGTCCTCCATAGCGAGCCCGACAGGGGAAGAAGGTGCTGCGGTGGCAGCGCCTGGGGCTGTCGAGGAGGGCTCGGCAGCCGCGTCAGCGCTGGGGGCCGCAGCCGTCGTCGTGGGCGAGTCCGCTGTGCCGACGGGCGGCTGGCGGTCGGGCTGGCAATCGGCGAGCCCGGCCAAGGCGGCCGCCACGAGCGCCGCCCGGCGGGCCTGCCAGCGGCTCGGGGCGACCCTTCTCGAGCGTCGTTTCGTCCCGTTGCGCGCTACCTGGCGGGCGCGACCGCACCGCGAGGACACTGGACGAAGCTAGCCCTCGTCGTTCTCGCCGTCGTCACCGATATCGTTGACGCTGGGGATCTTGCGGATTTCGTTGCGTGCCAGCTTCCAGGCGCGCTGGACCACCCACGACAACGAGCGGTCGAGCCGAGCGGCTTCTTCCTTGATCTCCTGAAGCATGGTCTCGGGGAAGTAGAGACTTTGCTTGCGCTTGTCGCTGCGAGGAGTGTTCGTATTCACGGTGTCGGCCATATGCCCCAAAAACCCCTATCTCCCTACCTAATACCTCAGTGTACGTCGAAGCTCTACACCAAAGTTGGCTCGCAAGCCCCGAGGTCAGCGCCGACGGAGCTCGATCGACGCGCTGCGCACCAGGCGGCCGTCTCGGTTGGAGACCCTGAGCTCGCCCTGAGCCTTGTCAGGGCCCACCTGACCGACCAGCATGCCCCACATGGCGACTGCGGCATCGAGATCGGCGGGCGCGACGCCTGCCCGCAGGTGAGTGCCGGTCAGCGCTCCTCGGATCTTCAGCGGCCCGAGCGGCCCTTGCGCGCTTCCGGTCACCTGGTCGGCCTCGTCGATGCTCAGCTCGATGGTGCCATCTCCCGTGGCTTGGGACCCGTCGTCCTCCGCCCAGGTCTTATCGGGCACTCCTGGAGGCACCTCCACGACGGCTCGCCTCGCCGTGTAGCGCCCTTGCCAGCGGCCCGCCGGGCTAGGCGAGGGCGTCGCCGTGGGCGCGATCGATGACGCGGCGCTCGCCGTGGGTTGGCCGGCCGATCCGGCGGTGGGAGTCGCGGCGGCGCGCGGTGCGTCGTCGGGCCCTTTGTCGCACGCGGGCAAGCACGAGCTGGCGGCTACCAGTTGGCTCGCCGCCAGCACTCCAGTCCACCCCCAAGAGTGCATTCGTCCGCCGGGCATTGGGGCCTCGTCGAGCCGCCCTGGCACGGCGGTTGCCGTGTCTCGATGAGCGGCGATTTCCCGAGCGTAGCCAATCACCGCGAGGCCGTCCACCGACCCGGTTGCCGATCCAGGATTTTAGTCAAAGGGCGCACAAAGCGACCTCCTCAAGCCCTTCGTCCGAAGCCTTGCGCCTCGGGCGGGGGGCGTCGCGTCCATCGTCGAGATGTTTCGCTCTTGTGGCGACAACGACAGGACGCTGGTGGTGCTCTGGTCTTGGTTGCGGTAGATCCTGCTTTACACATGAATAGGCAAACATGTCGGTACGCGCTCTGGGCTTTTGTGCTCGGTTTGACCGCCGCTGCGGTCGCGGTCGGTTGCGGCGCTGCTCAGCCGGTTCCTTCCCCGAACGAGCCCGAGCCTGAGCCGGCGGTCGAGCCCGAGCCGCCGCCGCCGTGCGAGAGGCTGGCGGAACGGTGTCGCGCCGAGGACTCGACCGAGGCCAGGCTTCCGGCGGTGGACTACGCATTCACGCCGCCCGAGGATTGGGTGTACGCCCAGATGGACGAAGCGACGATCGCCCAAGTCGACGCGGAGGGACCCGTGTTGCTGCTGACCAGCTTGCAGCCCGCGAGCGAGCCGGCAAAGCTACGCGACCAGCGAAGGGCCGCGATCGAGCAGTTGGCCGAGCTAGCCGAGATCTCGCTCCCCCAGGCGAAGGTCCTCCTTTTCCAACCCGATGGCATCGAGGAGTTTGCCGGGTTGGAGATGTCGATGTGGCAGCGCAACGGCGCGAAACGGGCGAATGCGTCCGGACCACTGCTGGTGTTCTCGGCTGAGGTGGAGGACAACAGGCACCTGTTCGGCATCGGCTTCGTGCCCGATGCGGACGAGACGCGGGCCGATGTGGCCATCATGGATGCCCTCAAGTCCATCAAGCCCGCGACGCGTTCCGGCGCTGACGACGAGGAAGCCGAGACGGACTCCGACTAGGAAGGACAACGCTCTGTGACGGCTCCGCATCTAGAGCCCGGTCAGGTGGTCGCGAGCAAATACACGATTCGCTCGCTGCTCGGTTTCTCTGGTGCCGTGGCGACCTACCGCGCGGCCGACCCGCAGGGCGTCGAGGTGGCACTCAAGCTACTCGATCCGGCCATCGGTCAGCGGGCCGATTTGATGTCCGCCCTCGAGCGGGCCCATCGGCTCACCGCGGCCCTGTCGCCCGAGACCGTCGTTCCCATCCTCGATGCTGGCTACGATCAAGGCACGGGCGCGCCTTTCACCACCACCGAGTGGCTGACCACCCCGTCGCTGGCGAAGCTGACCGAGAGCGGGCCCCTCGCTGGCGAGATCGTGGCCAACGTGCTGCGTGGCGTGGCCGCGACGCTCGACCCGGCCCATGGTTGCGGGCTGATGCACCATTCGATCAAACCCACCAACATCTTCGTGGGTCCTGCGCCGCAATACGCCGTGCGGGTGACCGACTTCGGCGCCAGCGTTATTCGCGGGGGCATCCCCTCCAGCCAAGCCTATGTGCAGTGCGCGCCGTGGTGGGCACCCGAGCAGCTGCAGCAGGGCGCACCGCTCGGAGCGCAGACGGACGTATTTTCCGTAGCCCTGGTGACTTTTTTTGCGCTGACCGGTCGTTCCTTTTGGAAGTCGTGCCAGTACTTGCCGCCAGACGTCAAAGCCTGGCAGCAAGAGGTCGTGGCCGCGCGCCCCAGCGCTTCGAGGTGATCCCAAGAGCTGGGCAGCGTTGTCGACCCGAAGCTGGATGAGTTGTTCGCGCGAGCCATGGTAGTGAATCCCGCCGATCGACCCGGAAGCGTCGGCGAGTTCGTCCAAGCGCTATGGAGCATCCAGCCCGGCTCGGACGCGGAGCGGGCAGCCAGCAAGACCACCGCGCTGCCGGAAGTCCTCGACCCCAAGCTGGCCGTGACGGTCGCGGCGGCGCCTGTAGGGCAGCCCGACCAGCCGTCCGCTCCCGCGGCGGCGGCGCCCGCAGGGCAGCCCGACCAGCCGTCCGCCCACCCTTCCGCTCCCGCGGCGGCGGCTGCTTATCCGGTTGCACCCGCGGCGCCCGCCGCCGAGCCCGTGGCGGAAACGCCCGGGTTGCCTCCCTTTGTCGAGCCCCCCCCCAAGCGTTCCAAGAAGGACCTGATGCCCATCATTCTGGGGATTGGGGCAGCTATGGTCATTGCTGGCATCGGGATGGGCGCACTGCTCTACCTGCGCTCTTCGCCGAGCTCACCGGGCTCAGACACTCCGGTGGCCGATGTGAGCGCAACCGAACCGGTGGAGGCCAGTGCGGCCTCGGCGGTGCCGCCCGATACCGACCAGGCTGCGACCGCGGACGCCGACGAGGCCGAGGACGCCGGTCCCGACGCCGCCGACGAGGGGACGAAAGTAGCTGTGACCCTTCGGTGCAAGCCTGCCTGCGACAAGATGTTGGTCGACAACGAGGAAGTGGAGGACGCCGAAGGAAAGTTGGAGCTGCTTCCCGGGCGACACACGGTACAGCTTTTCAAGACCGGCTACGTCACGCGCGAAGAGACCATCACGGTCGACGAGGGTCAGCCCTACGACAAGGAGTTTGTGCTGGTGCCCATTCAGAGCGGCACGCCGACGAAGACGAAGAGGAAGTGCGGGAAGTTCCTGGAACGCTGCGATTGACCCGCATTCGTCACCCTCGACGCGGGCGGCTTTGCCATTTTATGAAATGTCGCTTGAAAAATGAGAACGGGAGTGTAGATACGTCTTGACTTCGCGACTCAACCTCGCGTATCTGCCGAACTTCATAGACCAGACTCTCTAACGGAGAAGAAGAATGGCAACATTGGATCCGTTCTCCGCCCGCATCGTTCAACTCGTTCGCAAAATGACCGACCAGGAGATCCTCGCCCTGGTCCGGAATCAACTCGGCGCTATTCCGGTGGCCGAAGCCGCCGCGGCGCCCGCGCCCAAGCGCCGCCGACCGAAGAAGAAGACCACGCGGCGCAAGGTTAGGGCCAAGGCCAAGGTCACGGCCAAGGCGGCGCCCAAGAGGACGGCCAAGCGTGCCGTGAAGAAGGTCAAGACCAGGGGCACCAAGAAGCGGATCTCCGCGGCTCGGCAAAAGGTCTTGGATGCGGTGGAGAAGGTCGTAAAGGCCAACAAGGGGCTGAGCGCCAGCGAGGTTGCTCGCGCCACCAACATCGGCCAGGTGCGCGTCGCCACGGCGCTGCGCGAGCTCAAGCTCGCAAGCCGTATCTACCAGGGCGGCGATCGCCGCTTCGCCCGTTACGCTGGTGACTCCAAGACGGCCGAGGCGGCCAGTCTGCATGCCCGCCAGAACGCTGGTGGCCCCAAGGTCAGCCGCCGGACCAAGGCCCGTCGCGGTCGTCGCGCGAAGCGCTGATCAAAGAGCGGTTCACAGCCGTTCCGAGCGAGCGGCCCAAGGCTGGGGAGGGCTAGCACTACTGCCGGAAAAACTCGGCGGTAGTGCTAAGCAGAGCAATAGCTCGGAAGCATTGCTCCGAACAGCCTGACCAGTGCGTTGGGCCGCGTCGCGGGCTGGCCTCAGGGGGGTCCCCAGTTCTCGCCACCGTCGTCCGAGGCCAGCACGTACCAGCCGCGGCGGGTGGTGCCCGTGACCTCCGCGGAAATCAGCAGCAGCGTTCGTTTGGGCAGGCTGGCGAGGGCACCGAGAACGAAGTGCCCTCGGTCGGTGGTCCCCTCGCCGATGGTCTGCGCGAGCTCGAAGGTCTTTCCGCCGTCGAGCGACTGGGCGAGGTAGAGGCCCCACCGCCGTTCGCCTGCGCGTGCCGACATCACGGCCAGCACCCCTTGCGAGGTGGGGACGGCTACGATCTCGCGGGTGTGCTCCTGCGTCCAGATGCGAAACGGCTGCGACATAGGGGACGCACACTTGCCGTCCAGCGTGCAGCGAATCAGCATGGGGACCTTCTTCTCGGGGTCGAGGGTCTCCACCACCACCGCTTCGGCGTGGCATCCCAGCCGTGGCGACTCACCGGGCGGAAGCGCAAAGGCCAAGGACCGGCTTTCCGACACGCCCAAGAGGTAGGGGCGGTTGCCTGGCAGCACGAGCCGCTGGAAAGTCCAGGGGCCGGTCTCGCACGCTGGCGCCCGATGGAGCTGTCGGGCGAGGTTGCCGCGAAGCTCGAGGCCCGGGATGCGGCTCGCCGCGACGATCTTCTCGCCGGGCTTGGGCCAGGGGCGGACGTGAAGCGCGTTTCTGTGAATGGAAAGAAGCGAGGGCGGACGGCCGTACGGCACGGGGACATACTGCTCGCCTGCGGGAAGCGAGACTGGCTCTGGCTGCGACTTGCCCGCGGGCGCCCCGTAGATCACCTGAGGGTCGCCCGCCTTGGCCAGCACGGCGGCCAGCTCTGAGGACAGGACCGCGGGAATCGCGTATCCCTCGGGAATGGTGGCCTTTTCCAGCGGGCCCTCGGCTGGGAACAGCACGGCGGGGCCCGCCAGCTTGTCCGCCTCGGGACCGCCGAACCACAGCTCGGCCGAGGCGATCGGGGCGAGTCGGTCGGCGCTCGCGGCGCCTTTGGTCCGCTTGCCAGTCGCGACCACGACCGAGCCATCGTCGGCCGCTCCGCATTCCGCCCAGCCCAGGCTCGGGGTCTGCAGCGACGTCCAGCTACGCCCACCATCACGCGTGCGTAGGACGACGGCCTTGTCGTTGGCGTGGCCGACCAGCACCAGGTGGCTTTCGCCGAGCACCACGACTCGGCTCCATTGGGTGGACGTCGGCGCCAAGTGCGCGTCCAAGGCCAGGCCGGTCCCAAGGCCCGTGTCGACGACCTCGGTCGAGGCTCCGCCAGGGCGGGGCACGGTCTCGTTCGCCTGCTCGTTCTTCTTCTTTTTCTTGCAGCCGGCTCCCACCGCCAGACAGCCGAGGATCAGGGCCGCAGCGGCCGCGTAGCGCCAGCGACGGGAAGGTGGGGCGCTACTCGACCGGTTCTGCGGCCATGCAGCAGCGGAAGCCGGTGGAGTAGTCGTGATACCCGAAAGAGTGAGCGATGGTGGCATACTGGCATCCTCGTCCGTTGCGGCGGGCGTCCATATAGTAGCCGCCTCGGAACGATCCGGTGGGGTCCTCGATCCACTCGTGCAGGTTGCCGACCATGTCGAATGTGCCGAACTCGTTCGTGCATACGGCCCGTTCGCCCGTTTTGCTCAGGGTGTTGTCGAGCTGGTTGATCAAGGGGTTGTCCATGCCCTCGTACCAGATGCGATCCGACGGCACGCCCGCGCGACGGGCCGCCTCGGGCACTGGATGGGTGGCGCGCACGTCGTCGTTGCAGGCCCGCGGGACGCGGCGATCGCCGTAGGGGTAGGTCGTCTGCCGTGGACCAGCACAGGCCCGCTCCCATTCGGCAGCGGTGCATAGTCGCTTGCCCGAGGCCCGGCAGGCCTGCTCGGCCTGGCGGCCGCTGATGTGTCCTTGCGGGTAGACGCCAGGACGAGAGACGGCGCGCAGCCTTGGCATCTGGTCGGGCAGCGCGCCAAAGGGCGACCACGGCCGCTCGCTGCCGTCCGCCAGAATCTCGACCAGCGCGGCCTCCCATCGGTCGATGCACACCCGACCGTCGATCAGCGCCATCTCCCGGGGGCAGCGGGGCGGTGGGTCGTCAGCGACGGAGGACCTGCGCACGGGTTTTTCGTCTGCGGATGCAGCCGCGCTCGACGCGGGCGGCTCGGCGGCAGCGGGCGCATGGCGCGGAGCGGCGGCGAGCGAGGACGTCGGCCGGGCGCTCCGTGCCGTGTCGCCGCGGCCGTCGCCCGTCCAGGCCGCAGCCGCCCGAGGCCGCTCGAGCGCGGTCGTCCCGGGTCTCAGCCCTGCGCCCGCACAGCCGGTCACCAGCACCAGCAGCACAGGCCCGAAGCCGAACCGCCGTGCGTGAGGCCCTACGGCGGGGCCACGACAGGAGCTGCGTCCGACCATGAGCACCACAGTGTGCCCTGCGCCCGCCAGCACAGCCAGTTTTTTCCGCGTCGCCGCCTCAAATCTGAACGGGTGGTCAGATCTTCACCGAATCGCAGAGGTCTTCGCATCAAAAAGCGTCTATCGGTGCTTGCGAAACGAGCGGCCGGCTGCTAGATCCCCGCTCCTTCGTGAGGCGCATCGGTCCGTCCGCGGCTCGGCGCGCACCACCTACCGTAACGGCACTTTCGATCGCTATCGGCCCTGTCGGCCACCGTGGAGCGATGGCTCCTCATGCGGAAGCCCCGCCGGTGACGCGACCGGGGATCCTGGGCTGGCTCAGCCCTCCGGTAACGACCGAAGCGTACGACGGCGACAGCATGATGAACGACAAGTCCGCGGCCCCTGCCCGACGGCGAGGGCCTGCAGGCTGAGCGGGCGCAAGCCCGCTGCGGGACGCGGCTCGAGGGGATAGTGCCATGGTCAGCAAGGCAAGCGCCCGATTTTCCAAGATCGCCCCACGCAAGGCGCGGATCATCGCCAATCTCGTCCGCGGCCGCGACGTGGCGGAGGCCATTCAGCTGCTCCAGTTCACGCCGAAGAGCGGCGCTCCGGTCATGCGTCGACTACTCGAGAGCGCGGTCGCCAATGCCAAGCAGGCCGGCGTAGACGTGGACGCGCTGTACGTCAGCAAAGTGGCGGTGGACAAGGGGCCGAACCGGTTCTTTCGGCGCTGGCGTCCCCGCGCCATGGGAAGGGCCACGCGCATCGTGAAGGGCGTTTCGCATATCGCGGTGGAGCTCGACCAGCGCATTTGAGGCAAGAGAGGCCATGGGACAGAAGACCCACCCCTACGGATTTCGCCTTGGCGTCATCAAGACGTGGAACAGCAAGTGGTACGAGCGGGGCCCCAAGTACCTGCAGTGGCTCCATGAGGACGTCCGCATCAAGCGGGCGATCAAGAAGTACCTCTACAACGCCAGCATCGCGGGCGTGGAGATCGAGCGGGCGGCCAACCGAGCCAAGGTCATCGTGTACACCGCCCGTCCGGGCATGGTGATCGGCAAGGGCGGCAAGGGAATCGAGATCCTCAAAACCGGGAATGTCACCAGCACGGCCAAGGACGAGCCGCGCTTCCCGGGTGTGGTGAACTTCACGGGCAACGAGGTGTTCATCGACGTCCAGGAGGTTCGCAAGGCGGAGACCAACGCGCAGCTCGTGGCCGAGAACGTGGCGGCCCAGCTCGAGCGCCGCATCGCCTTCCGCCGGGCCATGAAGAAGGCCGTGGCCATTGCGATGAAGTTCGGGGCCAAGGGAATCCGCATCCGTTGCGCAGGACGGCTCGGCGGTTCGGACATGTCGCGCATCGAGACCTACCGGGAGGGCCGGGTTCCGCTCCACACGCTGCGGGCCGACATCGAGTACGGGTTGGCCGAGGCCAAGACCAAGGTGGGGATGATCGGCGTGAAGGTGTGGATCTTCAAAGGTGAGGTGCTGCAGCGCAAGGCTCGGCAGATCGGCGCCTAGCCGCCACGGTGGGCGAAGCGGACGCGAGCTGGGAAGACGACAGCCATGCTTTCTCCGAAAAAGACGAAATACCGCAAGGCGCAGACGGGTCGCAACCGCGGGCTGGCCTACCGGGGCTCGAACGTGTCCTTCGGCGACTACGGCTTGCAGGTGCTCGAGCCCGGGCGGCTGACCGCTCGGCAGATCGAGGCGGCCCGTATGGCGATCCAGCGTCACTGCAAGCGCGCGGGCAAGCTGTGGATTCGGATATTTCCGGACCGTCCCATCACCAAGAAGCCGCTTGAGGTTCGCATGGGCGGCGGCAAGGGCTCCCCGGAAGAATGGGTGTGCCCCGTGCAACCCGGGCGTTTACTCTACGAGCTGGCGGGCGTCCCTGAGGACACGGCGCGGGAGGCGTTCCGCATTGCGGCGCACAAGCTACCGCTGCGATGCCGCTTCATCGCGCGGGACTCGCTGTAGGGGCAACGAGCGCGGACCCCGAGCCGACGGAGAGCGAAGTGGATATCCAGCAACTGCGAGAATGCACCGACGAGCGCTTGGCCGACCTGGACAAGAGCCTTCGCCGTGAGATCTTCGAGGCGCGCATCAAGAACGCCACGAGCCAGCTCGACGACACGGCGTCCATCCGGCGAGCGAAGCGGGACTTGGCTCGCGTCAAGACGATCATCAGCGAACGAGCGCAGGGGATCGGTCCGCGGGGCGAGGGCGAGGCGGCGGAGGAGACGGAGCAGTCATGACGGACACCACGGAACGAACAGCCCGGGCCAGCCGCGGGTTTCGCCGCAAGCTGCTGGGAGTCGTCAAGAGCGACAAGATGGACAAGACCATCACGGTGGAGGTCGTCCGTCGCTTTCTCAGCCCTCGGTACAAGAAGTACGTGCGGGTGCGCACGCGGTACAAGGCTCACGACGCCAAGAACGCCTACCGCGTCGGCGATCGGGTCGAAATCAAGGAATCCCGACCCCTGTCGAGAACCAAGCGATGGGTCGTGACGCGCATGATCGCTGCGGCGGCGGATAGGGAGCGTTGAGATGATCCAGGTCTCCACCCAGCTCGAGGTTGCGGACAACTCCGGCGCGAAGGTGGTTCGCTGCATCAAGGTGCTCGGCGGCACGCGGCGACGCTATGCGGGGTTGGGCGACATCGTGGTGGTCTCGGTCAAGGAATGCCTGCCGAACACCAAGGTGAAGAAGGGCGACGTGATGCGGGCGGTCATCGTGCGTGCAGCCCAAGAGCACCGCCGCCCCGACGGCACGTACATCAAGTTCGACCGCAACAGTGCGGTGCTGATCAACGCCCAACGCGAGCCGATCGGCACGCGGATTTTCGGCCCCGTGGCCCGCGAGCTGCGGGCCAAGAGGTTCATGCGAATCGTATCGCTGGCTCCGGAGGTGCTGTGATGCAGCGGCTGCGTGTGGGCGACCGGGTGCAGGTCATCGCGGGGCGCGACAAGGGCAAGACGGGGGTCGTCACCCGAATTCTTCGCGACCAGCAGCGGGTGATCGTCGAAGGGGTCCATGTGGTCACCCGCCACCAGAAGCCCGATCAAGCCCATCCCGAGGGTGGTCGGCTGGAGAAGGAAGCGCCAATCCACGCCTCCAACGTCATGCCGGTGGATGCCGATAGCCACAAGCCAACCCGCGTGAAAGTCGTCGTGGACGACGATGGGGCCAAGCGGCGGGTGGCCGTCAGCGGTGCCGAGCTCGAGACAGGCTAGCGATGGGCAAGGACAAGAAGAAGAAGAAGAAGGAAACGAACGGTTCCGGGGTTCAGCGCGATCCCGGCTACGTTCCACGCCTCTTGCAGCGGTACCACGAGGTGGTCGTCCCGACCTTGCGCGACAAGTTCGCCTATCGGAACGTCATGATGGTGCCGGCGATCAAGAAGGTGGTCGTCAACATGGGTCTGGGCGCAGCGGTGGGCAACCCGAAGCTCATCGACTCCGCGGTGGCCGATCTGCGGGCCATCACGGGGCAGCAGCCGGTCGTCCGGCGGGCGCGCAAGTCCATTGCCGGCTTCAAGCTGCGCGAGGGGATCCCGATCGGCGTGAAGGTCACGCTGCGGCGGTATGCCATGTGGGAGTTCCTCGACCGACTGTTGACGGTGGCGCTTCCCCGCGTGCGCGATTTCAAGGGCGTCAATCCCAAGGGAATCGACGGTCGGGGCAACTTCACGATGGGCATCCGGGAACAGATCATGTTTCCCGAGATCGACTACGACAAGGTGGATGTCATCAAGGGGATGAACATCTCGATCGTCACCTCGGCGTCCACCGACGACGAAGCACGCGAGCTGCTACGGAAACTCGGGATGCCGTTCCGTGGCCTACCGGTAGAACGAAACTGACGGGGTACCCGACATGGCGCGAGCACAGGCCTATGCCAAGCTGAACCGGCCGCCGAAGTTCTCGACCAGGCACCGCAATCGCTGCAAAGTCTGCGGGAGGCCACGCGGCTACTATCGCGACTTCGAGATCTGTCGCATCTGTTTGCGCACTCTCGCTCTGCGGGGAGAGCTACCGGGAGTCGTCAAGGCCAGTTGGTGATTGCGATGGTGAACGATCCCATAGCAGACATGCTCAGCCATATTCGCAACGCGATCGGGGCGCGGCACGTCCGGACCGCCATGCCGGCCAGTCGCCTGAAGCGGCGTCTGGCCGAGATCCTCAAGCACGAGGGGTACATCGCGGACTTCCGCGAGGAAGGCAGCGGCCACCGCCGGAAGCTGACCGTGGTGCTCAAGTACGGTCGCGACCGCAAGAGCGCCATCGACGGCATGCGTCGCGTCTCGAGGCCGGGTCGGCGCGTCTACGTGGGCCACGACAAGATCCCCCATGTCGTCGCTGGCCTCGGGGTGTCGATCCTCTCGACCTCCAGCGGGCTGATGACGGATCTCGAGGCTCGTCGTCGGCGCGTGGGCGGCGAGATTCTCTGCGAGGTGTGGTGATGGCTCCCGAGATGGATCGAGCGGAGCCCCGAACGTCGCGCATCGGCAAGCGGCCGATCCCGCTGCCTGCGGGCGTGACGGCGACCATGCAGGAGGGCCGGGTCGAGGTTCGGGGGCCCCAGGGGACCCTGACGCGCGAGCTTCCGGCGAAGGTCACGGTTGGGCTCGAGGATGGCACGTTGCGGGTCTCGTCGAAGGCGCCAGGCCGCAGCGCCGCCCGGCTACAGGGATTGGTGAGGGCGCTGATAGCCAACATGGTTCGAGGCGTCACCGAGGGCTACCAGAAGCAGCTCGAGCTGCACGGCGCCGGATACCGCGTCGAGCTCAAGGGCCAGTCGCTGCACTTCTCGCTGGGGTTCTCGCATCCGGTCGAATTCCCCCTGCCGGAGAGCATCGTGGCGACCATTCCGGCCGACTCGAAGGGGACGATGCTGATCATCCAAGGCACCGACCGGGAGCTGGTGGGGCAGGTGTGCGCGACGATTCGAGGGTTCCGTCCTGCCGAGCCCTACAGCGGCAAGGGCGTTCGCTACCGGGGCGAGCGGATTCGCGAAAAGGCCGGCAAGGCGGGCAAGTAGCACACGGAGGGAGCAGGCCATGGCCGTAGACAAAGTGGAAGGAAGGAAGCGTCGCAAGCTGCGGATCCGCAAGCGAGTGCTCGGCACTCCCGAGCGGCCCAGGCTGTCGGTGTTTCGCAGTGCCAAGCACATCTATGCCCAGGTCATCGACGACACCCGAGGCACGACGCTGGTAGCCGCCTCCTCCCTCAGCAAGATCTTGCTCGAGCAGGCCGCGGCCGCGTCGGAGGGGAGCGAGACGGCGGACGCTGGCGGCGACAAGGGCAAGGCGCCGAAGCGCCCCGCGCGTTCGGCAGGCAAGAAAACCATCGAAGCCCGTAGGGTGGGTGCGCTGCTGGCCGAGCGGTGCAAGGAGCACAACGTCCACCGCGTGGTCTTCGACCGCAACGGGTATCTCTACCACGGCCGCGTACGGGCCCTGGCCGAAGCGGCGCGCAAAGCAGGGCTGACATTCTGAGAGTGCGTTGCTCGCCGCAAGGCGGCGAGAAGGAATGACGTCATGGCGTTCGACCAGATGGACGAGGATCGGATCAGAGAGCGGGTGATTCACATCAACCGCGTCTCCAAGGTCGTCAAGGGCGGCCGACGGTTCAGCTTCTCGGCGTTGGTAGTGGTGGGGGATGAAGCGGGAAACGTCGGGGTCGGCCTGGGCAAAGCGAACGAGGTGCCCGAGGCGATTCGCAAGGGCAACGACCGGGCCCGCAAGGGCATGTTCCGGGTTCCGCTCGATGGGGCGACCATCCCCCACGCGGTCGTCGGACGGGCTGGTGCGGGGCGGGTTCTGCTCAAGCCGGCCAGTCCGGGCACGGGCGTCATCGCCGGTGGGCCCGTGCGGGCGGTGGTTTCCTCGGCGGGCATCCAGGACGTGCTGACCAAGTCGCTCGGCTCGAGCAACAAGCACAATATCGTCAACGCCACGGTGGAGGCTCTGCGCAGCCTGCGCAGCCCGGTGCAGTTCGCGGGCAAGCGGGAGGTCTCCGTCCAGAGCATCGAGCACCAGTCGCGGTCGGTCGGCGCCAAGCGGCAGCCGATCGCCGTCGATGCCGCTGGGGACGCCACTGGCGAGGCCGCCAACGAGGGTGCCGAGGCAGCGGAGCAAGGAGCGGCGGAGCAAGGAGCGCCGTCATGAGCGTGCAGCTCAAGGTGCGGCAGACCCGCAGCGAGATCGGGCGTCCCGAGCGTACCCGTCGGGTGCTGAGGGGGCTCGGACTACGCGGCCTTGGAAGCGAGACGGTGGTGGCCAACACCCCGTCCTTTCGCGGGATGATCAAGAAGGTGCTACACCTCGTGTCGGTCGAGGAGGTCGCGGCGGATGCGGCCGTCGGCAAGAGGGCCAAAGGGGGCCGCGCGGCAAGTGCGAAATCCCCCGCGAAGGTCAAGTAGCAGCAGGACGGTCTAGCGATGGCAATTCTGTCGAAGTTGAAGCCGCCCGCGGGGGCTCGGCGCCAGCGCACCCGCAAGGGGCGAGGTCCCGGCTCCGGTCTGGGCAAGACCTGTGGGCGCGGCCAAAAAGGCCAGAAGTGCCGTTCGGGAAGTGGCGGGCGCCGCTACTTCGAAGGCGGGCAGATGCCGCTGCAGCGGCGCCTGCCCAAGCGGGGCTTCCACAATCCTTGCGCCGCCGTGGTTGTCCGCATCAACGTCGGTGCCCTGAACGCCTTCGACGACGGCGCCGAGGTGACGGTCGAGGCCCTGCGGGAAAAGCGCTTGATCAAGGGGCGCTTCGACAGGCTCAAGGTGCTGGGCGACGGAGCGCTGGAGCGAAAGCTCACGGTGTTGGCCCACGCCTTCTCCGAGAGCGCGCACCAGAAGATCGAGGCGGCCGGTGGCCAAGCGGTGGTGCTGGAGCCCGAGTCGAAGCCAGCTGCGTCCCCAAAGACGGCTCCCGAGGACCCGCCCGGCTAGCGCCGCGCCGTAGGCGTCGGAAACCAAGCGGCAAGGCCCCATGGCATCGCTGTCGAGCATCGTAAACTGGTATCGCCTGCCCGAGCTGCGGCGGCGCGTGCTGTTTACCCTCGGAATGCTGGCGGTCTATCGCGTCGGCGCATTCGTGACCGCGCCGGGGGTGGACCGCAATGCGATGCAGCAGTTCGTCTCATCGCAGCAAGGCAACCTGCTCGGGTTCTTCAACCTGTTCTCGGGCGGCGCGCTGTCCAACCTGTCCATCTTCGCGCTGGGCATCATGCCCTACATCTCGGCCTCCATCATCCTGCAGCTTCTGGGCATGGTCTACCAGCCCATCCAAGAGCTGCGAAAGGAGGGCGAGGCGGGGCGGCGCAAGCTCGACCAGTACACCCGCTACGGCACCATCGCGCTGTCGGCCTTCCAGGCCTTCGGCCTGTCCAAGTTCATCGAGGGGCTTTCCTCGGGCGGCGGCGGGGCGGGCATCGTCAACACGCCGGGGCTGGGCTTCGAGCTGATGACGGTGCTGACCCTGACCACGGGCACGGCCTTCCTGATGTGGCTCGGCGAGCAGATCACCGAGCGCGGCATCGGCAACGGCATCTCGCT
>CAYTYV010000089.1:0-16812 GCA_964441055.1 uncultured Polyangiaceae bacterium
GCAGGCTCCGGAAGGGCGGTCAGATCCGCTGCACTCCTCTACGTAGCCCGCTGCGAGCTGCTACCTCTGGAGGCCATGCTGGGCCACAGACCGCCAACGCCCGCCGAAGGGGGCGGGCGTTGTCCACGGCTGGTTGCGCGGGGGTGATTTCATCGGTGTGCCACGGGCCAACCTCGCGGATTCACGTGAGGGTGGCGGCCTGAGACACTGAAGGAGATCGCCATGAGCAAGAAACCGAGGACGCAAGATCTCTGTAGAGACCGAACCCTTCGACCGAAAGCTGAACGGCACGGAGGGCTGCGTCTTCTGCCTGGGAGGGTGATGACCCGTCGGTCGGCGCCGATCCACAAAGAGGGCTTGCTCAGATCATCTCATCCACGTCGACACGGAGTGGTTCGGTCAGGGTGCAGGGCAAGTGGCCTCGTCGATGACCAGTGTGCGGTCTTCGTCTAGCTTCTGGTCGAGCAACCCACCATCGAAGCGTGCACACTCGACGCCGGCTCGCATCACCACCACGAGCAACCCGTCGGTCTCGTGCCATTCAAAAAAACGTCGGCGGACCAACGTACTGCCAAGTGAAGTGGACCCCGAATTTCGGACCAGGGCGTAAGGTGGTACGCGGAGCAGGTCACACCACGAGCACGAACACCAGCACGAACCGGTGGTGCACGCCCATTGGCACCGCCACGACGATGGTCATCACGACCACGACCACGAGCGACTCGCGGGCCCGCCTGGTTGGCACCAGCACTTGCACCAGCACGAGCCGCTGACGCACCGCCACCCCCATCGGCCCGACGTGCACCACCGACACGATCACACGTGAGCGCTGGCTCGCGTCGCCCCTACTTGCTCGGCTCCGAGGCGCGCTCGCTCGGGCGCAGCTTGGGATAGGCGGCCGTGACGCGCTTCCATTCGTCGCGCGACAGCGATCCGTACTGACCGCCTTCGGGCATCTTCTCGTGCGGCTTGCCGAACACCAGCCAGATGGTTCCCTTGCTGCCCACGATCTCGAGATAGCTGTAACCGCCCGGCACACCTTGGGCCTTGCCGCTGGGCTTTTGCAGCACGACGCACGTGGCTTTCAGGGCCTCTCGTAGCTTCTTCAGCTCTTCGGGGCGGAGGGTGTCGTCGACCGTGACGGTTTTGACGTCTGAGCTGTCGAGCTCGAACGTCGTGCCGGTCATCTTGCCGCTGGCCAACTCGATCGTCACGTTGGTCTTGGCGTCAGCGTGCGAGCCGGTGCCGAAGATACGAACCGTCTTGCTGCTGTCGTCGAGCGCGGGCACGCAATCGCCTTTGGGCTCGGAGGTTGCCGGAGACGGCGTGGCGGTGGGCTGCGAGATCGTCGGCGCTGTGGTCACCGGTGGCGGAGCCGCCGTGGGTGTGGCGCTCGGGGGGCTCTCGCAGGCCCAACACACCAGGCACGCTGCGCCAATGGCCAGCCTTCCGAATAGGGTCACCGCTCGGCCGGGCGACCCAGCGCCCTCACAGCTATCGGCATGCGTTCGCGCGGCGGTCTGTTGCGAGGGTGTGTGTTTCATGCGGCGCACGATAGGTCCGGCCCAAGGCTGGCGCCAGAAGTTTGGCGAGCGCTCGCTCTATCAGAGGTACGGCAGGTCGGTGGTTGCGCAAGACGAGCTCGTGGTCATGTTGGCTCTACCAGCGGACCGAATTCACGCCGTTGGCGAGCGAGTAGCGAGGGGTCGGATGGCGGCAACGAAAGACGTGCCCACCGGTTACGCGAGAGCGACGCCGTATCTTCTGTACGCGGATGCCGATGCTGCGTGCCGTTTTCTCGTGAGCGCATTCGGCTTCGAGGAGGTCGAAGCAGAGCGGAAGCTCGACGAGGACGGTCGCGTTGTCCACACGGCGCTCCAGGCCATCGACCAGATCATCATGATTGGCTCTCCGGGCCCGGACTTTCGAGGACCTGCCGAAGTCGGCCAGACCGTGCACATCTACGTGTACGTGCCGGATGCCGATGCCCACTGCGCCGCCGCTAGACGGGCTGGTGCAGAGATCGTCACCGAGCCCGAAACTGCGCTCTACGGCGATCGCCGCTACGCGGCGCGCGACCCCGAGGGCCACCAGTGGTGGTTCGCTAGCGTCGGCTGAGACCGGCAGCGCCCGGTGTCGAGCACCAGCAGAATCACTTCACGGCATGCGTGCCGTCGGCCCTGAACACCACTTGTTTGGTTTCGCTCCAGGCTTCGCAACCGGACTTGCCGCGTAGGTCCCAGCCGCTCAAGTCCCTTTCTTCGCACTGGCGACTCTGTTCTAGCCCCTGCGCAAAAAGACCACGCGGTTGGTCCACCCTCGCTGGCCTTGCTGGATCCACAGCGCGCCGAGTGCCGCAACCAGGCCCCCGATGTCGTTTTGTCGGATGGTCCGTGGATCCACGAGCACCACCCCACCGTGATCCACGCCCTGCTCGGCCCACGCTCGGAGCAACGGCGGGATGGTGCGCAAGTCGTAGGTGACGAGAGCTCGTTCGTGCAAGTGCGCCTCGCCAAGGAGGATCTCATCCGTGGCGCTCAGCAGGTGTCCGCCCCGCCAATCCCGCAGTGCGACGATGTCGAGGTCGGGCCAGCGCCGCTTCGCCTCGGTGCCTACGGCAGGAGATACGTGCTCGTCGGTCAAAAGGCGCAGCACGTCACGGCACCACAACGTCTTCGAGGTGCGGGAGCAACCGCCGGAGGTCATGGTCCTCGAGCGCCTCGCTGTCTCGAATCGCATCCTCGATCTCCTCGGAATGGGCAGCGCCGTAGCTCAAAGCCGCCTGCACCTTCATCTCCGGCCAGCCGAGGTGCGTGGCTGCCGCGGCCACATCGTCCGAGTGGCAACGAACGATCGCCACGACCTGCCACACGGCCACTCGGCTGCCCAGAATGTACGCCTGCCGACCCACGGGGGAGTCGCGGAAGTCGATGAATGCGTGCTCGTCCCGACGCAGCGACTCCTCGAGCAGCATGGCGCCTGTCTCGCTTGGGCTCCGACCTAGTTGACGGGCCTTTCGACGCAATCGCTTCGCTTGTTTTTCGCTGACGCGGAGGCTGACAACGGAAGAGGGCATGGCTGTTTACCTTTGTTGAAACTGTATACATCATAACTCGACCGCTGGTTTCCAGCAAGGCATCCGTTGTGCCCGCCGAGCTCGCGCGAGTGGTTCGCTGTCGTCGTGGCGCGAGCTGCGAAACACACCCGAGGGCTCGGGGCTAGCTCAGCGCCAGGGCTCGGCGCCGAGCAGCAGCAAGAGCAGCGCCTTTTGCGCGTGCAGGCGGTTTTCGGCCTGGTCGAGCACGATGGACTGCGGTCCGTCGAGCACCTCCGCGGTCACCTCCTCGCCGCGGTGGGCGGGCAGGCAGTGCATGAACACGGCATCGGCTGCGGCGGCCTGCATGACCTTGTCGGTGACCTGGTACTCGCGCAGCCGCTCGTGCAGCTCGCCCGCCTCCTGCTCCTGTCCCATGCTGACCCAGGTGTCGGTGTACACCGCCCGAGCGCCTTCGAGGGCGCGCGCGAGGTCGTGCTCGATGGCCACGGTGGTGCCCGCGGCCTTGGCGTCGGCCTGCGCCATGGCGAAGATCGTCGGGTCGGGCGGCAGCCCCTCGGGACAGGCGCAGATGACGTCAAAGCCGGCCCGCGGTCCTGCTAGCAAGAGCGAGTGCGCCACGTTGTTGCCCGGTCCGACGAACACCAGCCGTAGCCCGCGCGTCGCGCCGAACACCTCCCGCAGCGTCATGACGTCGGCCAGGGCCTGGCAGGGATGGAAGGCGTCGGTCAGCGCGTTGACCACGGGCACGGAGCCGTGCTCGGCCAGTTCCTCGATCTCCTGCTGCGCGAAGGTGCGGATCACGATGGCATCGACGTAGCGCGACAGCACCTTGGCGGTGTCCGCCCAGGTCTCGCCGCGGCCGGTCTGCAGCCCGGCCGACCCGCCCGTTGACAGGCTCACCGGGTGGGCGCCGAGCTGGCTCAGGCCCGCCTCGAACGAGACCCGCGTGCGCGTCGAGGGCTTGGCAAAGACCAGGGCCACCGAGCGACCGACGAGCCGGCCTTGGTGGGCTCCGGGCGTTTGCTTCACCTCCAGACCGAGCGAGATGATCCGCTCGACCCCGTCGGCGTCGAGGTCGCGAAGGCTTCTCAGATGTCGTGCCATGCTCGGAGCCTGCCCACGACCGAGGCAGAATACAAGACGCCCGACTGCCCGCGGGCGCTCGGAAGCCGCCCGCGCTCAGAACTCGCCGCTCAGCCCGGCCACCCCCCAGCCGATCCACGGTCGGATGGCCACCTCCTCGTCGTCCTCGACCGGCTCGAGCGGCTCGTCAGGGCCCTCGCCGTCGCGGGCCAGCTCGGGAGCCAGCAGCAGCAAGGTGACCCCAGCTGCCGCGCCCACGCCCGCGATCACGAAGCCCACCGTGGCCGTGGCTCGGGAGGCATCGTAGCCGTCCGCATCGCCGTGCGCCTCGGGCGGGCAGACGCGCTCGGGACATCGCTCCTCGAGATCGGACTGCTGACCCACGGCCACGCCGCCCGCAATGGCGCCCATCAGCAAGCCCGCCCCGCCAACGGCCAGCGCGCCGATCCCGATGGCCTGGTAGGTCGCGAGCTTGTCGGGATCGGGCTCGTCCTGCTCGTTGTCGGCTTGGCCCCCACCCCACGGCTCGGCGTCGGACGGCGGTCGCTCCCGTATCGGGGGAAGCTCGAGCTCCACCGTTGCGGTCTGGCCTTCGGTGGCCTCGACCGAGTGCTGCACGATGACCCCGTCGTCCTCGCGCTCGACGGTCACCTGGCGTCGGCCGGGATCGATAGGGACCTCCAGGTCCAGGCTGGACGATGGCAGCGGCCGTCCGTCGATGGAGATCTCCACTCCCTCGCCCACCGGCCCGCTCACCGAGATGATCAGCTTTGGGATCTTCGGCTGCAGCTTTTTGTACTCCATCTCGGCTTGCTGCTTGGCCACGCGGTGTATCCAGGGCGCCCCGGTTGCCAGCTTTTGCTTTATCACCTGCTGGTAGCGCCGCGAGGCCTCGACGTAGCGGTCCAGCTTGACCAAGCATCGCGCTGCTCGCAGCCCCAGCGTGGGTGCGGGTACGAGCGCTTCAGCCCGCTCGAAGCGATCCAGCGCCTCCTCGTAGCGCCGCTGAGCGAAGAGTCGCAGCCCCTCGGCCCCGAGCTGGCGAGCCTCCTTGCGCTCTTTTTCGTCCATGTCTTGGGCGTGGGCGGCAGGCGCGCTCGTCAGCACCGCGCTCGCCCCGAGCGCGCACGCAAGCGCTGCGAGCAAGGCGCGGAAGAGCCTGCGCAGGGCAGCGTCCCGGGCTCGGGTGCTGCGGGTGCAGACGGGTGTGTGCAGAGCCACGGGCCGATTGTAGGGCAAGATGGCTCAGATCCCGAGAATCTCCTCGGGGCGGGCGGGTCGTGAGCGCCACGTGGGCGTTGGGGCGAGCTCGTCTGGGCCCGGCTCGGCGCTCGGGGCAGCGTCGGGTTGGGCTCGAGCGTCCGCGCCCGCGTCGGTTGTGGCCTCGGCCGCGCCACCGTCGCGAGCCACGGTCGCAAGGGGCGAGATAAAGGGCGGCGCCGAGGGCAGGGCCGAGCCCGGCGGCACGGCAAGGCTCTCGTCAGGCGGTGGAGCCTGGGTGGCACCGCGCGAGGTCAGCCACAGGCCGATGACCACGGCCACCATCGCCACTGGGACCGCGATGCTCATCGCCAGCACCAAGGCTCGCACCGCGGATGCTGGCCGGGCGCGTGCTGGGCGGGGAGCCCAGGCACCGTCCAAAGCCACTTGGCCGGGATGACTGGGCGCCGAGACCAGGACGGCCGCGGGAGCCGGTTGCCACGGCGGTAAGTCCTCGGTGAGCTGCCGCCAGCTGGCGCCAGGGACCAGCACCGCGCACATTGCCTCGGCCAGCTCCGAGGCCGTGGCAAAGCGCTCGTCCGGGTCGCGGGCCGTCGACTGCGCGAAGCATTGGTCGAAGCCGTTGGGAACCGGGGCGATGTCCGAGGGCACGGGCAGCTCGTCCGAGCAGATCCGCACCATCAGCTCGCCCACGGCCTCGCCATCGAAAGGGCGTCGGCCGCACAGGCACTCAAAGGCGATGACCCCCATCTGCCAGACGTCGGAGCGCCGATCGACGGGTCGGTTGCCCATGATCTGCTCGGGGCTCATGTACGCTGGCGTGCCGACCATCATGCCATCTTGCGTGGCCAGCACGTCGAGCTGCCGAAAGTCCATGCGCTTGGCCACGCCGAAGTCGAGCAGCTTGAGCACCTCCCGTCCGCCGTCGTTGGCCAGGAAGATGTTCTGCGGCTTGAGATCGCGATGGATGATGCCCATGTCGTGCGCCAGGTCGAGGGCCAGGGCCATCTGGCTGATGATCCGCGCGGTGGGCCCAGGTCCCAACACGGGTTGGCGGCCGAGGCGCTGGAACAGGCTCTCGCCCTCGAGCAGCTCCATGGCGATGTAGCCGGTCGTCTCCATCACGCCCTGGTCGAGGATCTGCACCACGTGTGGGCTGCGCAGCTCGGCCGCGGCTCGGGCTTCCTCGACGAAGCGCGCCAAGAGCTGCTCGGCATCGGACTGGCCTTGGATGGAGACCAGCTTGAGGGCCACGGCCGTTTGCAGCGCGGCGTGCTCGGCCCGCCACACCTCGGCGATGGCTCCCGCGCCGATGCGCTCGAGCAGGCGGTATCGCTCGCCGATCAACGTACCCGCCCGCCAGCGGCTCGGCAGCGCGAGGAAGGGGGCGGAGGACGGTGGGTCAGCCACGGTGTTGCCCTCAGCCACTCCGCTTCAGCTGCAGTCGCGGCACGTGGTGGGCGAAGGCGCTTTCGTCACGGGCTCGGGGACGAGCTTGCCCATGGCCGTGAGGATTCGCGCTGGGCTGATGGGAAGCTCGGTGAGGCGCACGCCTACGGCCTGGTAGACGGCCTCGGCAATGGCAGGAGCCGTGGGGCTCACCAAGCCCTCGCCCGCCTCCTTGGCGCCGAACGGTCCCTCGGGCTCGTAGGTCTCTACCTCCACCGACTCGCTGGGCGGCATGTCCAGCGCGGTCGGGATCTTGTAGTCCAAGAAGCTCTGCGTGAGCGTGTGGCCCTGGTGCATGACCAGCTCTTCGCACAGGGCATAGCCCAGGCCCATGTGGATCGAGCCCTCGAGCTGGCCCTGGACGGCCATGGGATTGATGGGCACGCCGCAATCGTGCGCGGTCCAGATGCGCTCGACCTCCACCAGCCCCGTCTCGGGGTCCACCCGCGTCTGGGCCACCTGTGCGCCAAAGGAAAAGGCGGGGCTCACAAGCCCCTTGTTGCGCGGCGTGTAGGCGCCGAAGACCGAAAGCGGCTCGCCGCGGCGGGCGCGCAAGGCCTTGCGCACGCACTCGCCTAGCGGCATGCCCTGCTTGGGCTTGGCCTTGACGAAGACCCGGTCGCCCGCAAAGCCGATGTCGTGGATCTGGTTCAGATCGTACTCGGCAAAGGGAACCGGGATGAGCAGCTCCTTCATCTTGCGGGCGGCATCCAGCACCGCGTTGCCGACCATCAGCGTGACGCGGCTGCCCCAGGTGCCCAGATCGGCCTTGGGGGTGACGGCGGTGTCCGCGGCAGTCAGGCGGATCTTGTCGATGCCCATGCCCAGCTCGGCGGCGAGGATCTGCCGCAGCACGGTGTCCGAGCCCTGGCCGATGTCGCTGGCCATGGTGAGCAGGTGCGCCGTGCCGTCCTCGAATAGCCGCAGCTCGCAGCTGGCGAAGTTGTAGCGGGTGTTGAACCAGTTGAACACGCCGCCCGAGATGAAGCTGTAGCAACCCACCCCCATGCCCTGGTCGCGGCCGAGCTTGCCGCCGCGCTCGTCCCAGCCGCTCATCTTGCGCACCTGGCGCAGGCTTTCCTTGAAGCCGCACGAGCTGATGGTGGCCACCCCAGGGATCAGATCGCCAGTCTCCATCGCGTTTTCTAGGCGCAGATCGATGGGGTCGATGCCCAGCTCATCGGCCGCCATGTTCATCTGCGTCTCGGAGGCGAACAGCGCTTGCGGCGCGCCGAATCCCCGCATGGCGCTGGCAGGCGGGTTGTTGGTGTACACGTGCCTGCCCAGGTAGCGGTAGGCCGGGTAGCGGTAGAGCATGGCGCCGAAGTTGCCGCACAGGAAGGTGGCGGTGGGCCCCATGGCGTTGTAGGCCCCGCCGTCCAGGAGCACGCCGAGCTCCTTGGCCAAAAGCCGCCCGTCCTTGCTCATGCCGATCTTGGAGCGGATGGTCATCGGGTGGCGGCGGCGCCCAAAGGCGAGCTCGTCGGCGCGCGATAGGGTGAACTTGACCGGCCGGCCGAGGCGCAGCGCCATGAAGGCGGCGCAGAACTCCCACGGGCGAAGCTCCATCTTGCCGCCGAAGGCCCCGCCCACGTTGGGCTTGATGACCCGCACGTGGTTTTCGGGCAGGCCCAGGGTGCTGGCGAGCAAGCACTGCACGATGTAGGGCACCTGGGTGCTGGTCCACAGCGTCACCCGTCCGCCCTCGTCGGGTGCGGCCAGGCAGGAGCACGGCTCGAGATACGCGTGGCTGACGGGCGGCACGCGAAAGACGTCCTCGCGCAGGTAGTCGGCCCGCGCAAAGGCCTCGTCCACCTCGCCGTAGTCGATCTGGCGGACGATGGAGACGTTGTCGGGCGTCTCGTCGTGCAGCACGGGCGCGCCTTCGGCCAGGGCCTCATCCACGCTGAACGCCGTGGGCAGCGGCTCGTAGTCCACCTGGATGAGCTCGCAGGCGCGCTCGGCGGTCTCGCGGTCGATGGCGCATACGGCCGCCACCTCGTCGCCTACGAAGCGCACCTTGTCCTTTGCCAGCGGCAGCTCGTCCTGGGTCTTCGGCATGAGCCGCCAGTTGCCGTACTTGATGCCCGGAGTGTCGGCTCCGGTGACCACGTCCTTGACGCCGCCAAGGGCTCGGGCCTTCGAGGTGTCGATGCTGCGGATGCGGGCGTGCGGCAGCGGGCTGCGCAAAAGCGCGCCGTAGAGCGTGCCCGGCAGGCGGATGTCGTCGGCGTACAGGGCTTGCCCAGTGACCTTGGCGGGCGCGTCCAGCCGCGGGATGCTGGCGCCCACGGGATCGGGCGGGCGGCTCATCGCGCACCTCCTTCGCCCACGCCGAGCGCGGCCAGGCATCGCTCGAGAGCGCGTCGCACCAGGACGGGCAGCACCGCCAGGCGGTAGGCCGCGCTCGCGCGCACGTGGTCGATGGGCCGGGCCGCCTCGGCCGCAGCTTGCGCAGCCAAGGCGAGCCGCTCGGGCGTGGGCGGCTTTGCGTCGAGCAGCGCTTCGGCATCGAGGCAGCGAAGCGGGGTGGGTGCGACCGCGCCGATGGCGATCCGAGCGCAGCTCACCCGTCCGTCCTCGCCGAGCGCCACCAGGGCCGCGGCGCTTGCCGTGGCCACGTCGACCCGACTTCGCGGCGAAAGCCGCAGGTAGGACGAGCGCGAGCCGGTTGGCGGCGGCGGCACGCACGCGGCCGTCGCGATCTCGGTCGGCCCGAGCGCGACCTCTCGCGGGCCCAGAAAAAACTCCTCAAGCGGCAGCTCGCGTTTTCCGTCCGAGCCCTCGATCTGCACGCGGGCCTCGTGGACCAAGAGCGGCCCGGCCGTGTCCGCGCAAGGCGAGCCGTTGGCCAGGTTGCCCACCACTGTGGCCATGTTGCGGATCTGCGGCGTGGCCATGAGCGAGCAAGCCTGGGCAAGGGCTGGGTAGTGCTGGACAACGGCCTCGTGCTCGGCCACCTCGCGGATGCAGGCCGCAGCTCCGATGCGCAGTCCCTCGGCTGCCTCGAAGCGCAGCCCGCCCAGCTCGCCAATGCCGCTAAGGCTCACCACGTGCTCGGGCGCGAGCTTGCCCGCGCGCATGCGCGGCACGAGCTCGGTACCGCCCGCCAGCAGCTGCGCCGCGGACTGGTAGCGCTCGAGCAGCGCCAGAGCCTGGGCCAGCGACGCGGGCCGATGATGGCGGAAGTGGGGCATGGCCGTCATGGCGCACCCCCCTCATCGCGCGCTCGGCCATCGCCGCTGGCGGCCGCTTCGGCCACGTGCTCGGCCGCGCTTTGCACCGCCTCGACGATCTTGTTGTACCCCGTGCAGCGGCACAGGTTGCCCGACAGCCCGCGACGCACCGCCGCCTCGTCGATCTCGCCCGAGTGCCCGAGCAGCTCGTGGGCGCTCAGGATCATGCCTGCGCTGCAGAAGCCGCACTGCACCGCGCCGCGGTCGACCAAGGCCCGCTGCAGGGGATGAAGCTCGCGCGGAGAAGCCGCCAGCCCCTCGATGGTGGTGATCGAGCAGCCGTCGGCCTCCACCGCCAGGGTCAGGCAAGAGCAGACGCTGCGGCCGTCGAGCAGCACGGTGCAAGCTCCGCAGTCGCCCTGACCGCAGCCGATCTTGGTGCCCGTCAGATCCAGGTCCTCGCGCAGCGCCTCGGCCAGCGTCCGCCACGGGTCGACGGCGATGCGGTAGCGGTCGCCGTTGACGATGAGCTCTAGGGGTTGTTTTGCCACGGTTGCCCTCGTCGCTTTGGCGGTGTTCTAGCAGAATCGCGCCGCCGAAGGGGCCGCGGACTTGGCGGTGCGGTGCGGCCGGGCACGGTGCGGGCGGGCCGAGTGGCAGGCGTTGCCGAACCGATCGGACGATGGCAGCGGCTTGTGCAACCGGGTATGCTTGTGCACAGGGGTTGGGAATGAAGCTGCCGGTCACCCTAGAACGGGACGAAAGCGGGATGGTGGTTGCCGAGTGCCCGGCGATCCCCGGGTGCGTGAGCCAGGGACGGACCGAGGACGAGGCGTTGGCGAACATCCGCGAAGCCATCGTGGGCTGCCTCGAGGTGCGCGCCGAGCAAGGGCTGCCGCTGACCGTCCGGACGGTAGAGGTCGAGGTCGCGGTTGCCTGACCTTCCGGTCGTTTCGGGACGGGAGGCCGCCCGGGCTTTCGAGCTGCGCGGCTGGATCTTCCGGCGGCAGACGGGAACCATATGATCTTCACCAAGCCGGGAAGCATCGTGTCGCTCTCGGTGCCGAACCACCGCGAGCTCGCCCCCGGCACCTTGCGCAAACTCATCCGCGTCGCCGGTCTCACCGTGGAGGAATTCCGTGCCGCGCTGGAAAGGCGGTAGCCATGGCTGGCGCCACCACCGGCGTCTTTGAGCTCCGGGGCTACTGATGCGCAGTAGTGCTTGAGGCCGAAGAGCGAGGCCGCCTGGAAGTGGCTAGTCATGGACGAGCTCCAACCAGGCTTTCCCTGGCAGAAGCAAGCCTCCCCGCCCGAGGTGACTCGCTGCCGAGGTGGTGTCAAAATACCTAGGCGGGCCCGATGACCGCGGAGCTGTGCGTGGAGACCGTCGTCGTATCTGATCTGCATCTGTCCGAGGCGCAGTCCGTTGATCCGCGCCGTCCGCTGTGGATGGCCTACAAACGCCGCGAGTTCTTCGTCGACGACGACTTCATTCGCTTCCTCGAGCACATCGAGCAGCAGGCCGACGGTCCGGTGGAGCTGGTGCTCAACGGCGACACCTTCGACTTCGACAACGTCATCCAGCTTCCCTCCGAGCCCGACCGAGACGTCGACTGGCTCGCCCGGCTGCGGGGCCTGTCCAGCGAGGAGTGGATGTCGCTGTTCAAGATGGACTGCATCGCCGCCGACCACGAGGCGTGGTTCGAGGCGCTGGGGGCCTTTATTCGTCGCGGCAACCGCGTCGTGCTCATCGTCGGCAACCACGATGTGGAGCTGTCCTGGCCGTCGGTGCAGGACCGCATCCGCCAGGCGCTCGGGCTAGCGCCCCGCACGGCGCCCGACTCGCTCTTTCCGCCCGCGCTCGCCCTGGCCGATGGCGCCCAGGCCCCGCCCTCATCGCGCGGCGAGCACCCCGACCGCGAGCCGCTGACCTTCTGCAACTGGTTTTATCTCAGCGGCGGCGACACCTTCATCAGCCACGGCCACCAGCTCGACCCGCACTGCGTGCAGCGCGACCCCATCGACCCGCTCATCCGCGTGCACGGCCGTCCGCAGGTTCGCATTCCCTTCGGCGATCTGGCGGGCCGCTACCTGCTCAACGGCATGGGCTACTTCAACCCTCACGCCACCGAGAACTACATCATGGGGGCCACGCAGTACGCGAAGTTCTTCTTCCGCCACATGGTGCGGACCCAGCCGCTGCTGGTCTGGAGCTGGTTCTGGGGTGCGCTGGTCACCTTCTTCATCGCGCTGCGCTCGTCCTGGCGGCCGCCCATGCGCGATCCACTGCTGGTGGAGGCCAAGGTCCGGGCCATTGCTCGGCGCGCGCAGACCAAGCCGTCGACGGTGCGCAAGCTCGATGCGCTGTGCGTGCCGCCCTCGAGCAACAACCCCTTCTTGCTCGTGCGCGAGCTGTGGCTCGACCGGGCCTTGCTGCTGCTCGCCACCGTGTATGCGGCCTGGCAGATCGTGCTGCACATCAACGTCGCCTTCGCCATCAGCCCGCTGTGGGTGCTCGTGCCCCTGGCCTTGCTGCTGCCGCCGTACTTCATGTACGCCGCAGCCGTGCGCCCCACGGTGTTCACCTCGGCGCTGCTTACCGACGAGCACGCCCGCTTGATCGCCGCCATCACGGGTGCCCGTCAGGTGGTGCTGGGTCATACCCACCGGCCGACCGAGCGCGCCATCGGAAAGGTGCGCTACTTCAACGATGGCTTTTGGTCGCAGGCCTTTGCCGAGCCCCAGTGCCAGAACCGCATCGGCACGCAGACCTTCGTGTGGATTCGGCCTGGCGACGGACCAAAGGGGCGCAAGGCCTCGCTGTGCGAGTGGCCCCCTGGCGGTCACGAGCCGCGCTTGTACCAGCCCCGCGAGCGCCCGCGGCGCGGTCGGCGTAGGCGGCGGTAGGCCGGTCGGGCCCAACAAGTGGTTGTGGCTCGGCACGGGCCGCGTCAGGATGAGGTCGTGAGCGCGCGAGCGTGGAGCACCGAGCTGGCAGTGGCGCTGCTGGCCTTGACCGCTTTGGGCGGCTGTGAGCCCATCGAGGGCATCGATGCCCAGGGCGTGCTCCACGGCTGGCAGATGCGGCATACGTGGCGCTCGGTGCGCGGGCGCCACTGGCAGATCATCTCGACGGCCTACGAGGATCCCACGCAGACCGACGCCCGCGAGGGAGGCCGCGGAAACTGCCCCGCGGGCATGGTCGAGGTCCAGGGGCAGATGAAGCTCGAGCCATCGACCAACCCGTACACCGAGCAGCGCATCGAGCGCATGCAGCTGGCGATCTGCCAGGAGTGGATCCAGCGCGACTACCCCGAGCGCTGCCAGCGCTTCGACCAGGCCAAGTGGCTCGCCGCCATCGCCGAGCTCGAGACCCGGCCCATGCACTTTTGCATCGACCGCTTCGAGTACCCCAATCGCTGGGGGCAGTACCCAGTCATCTATGCTTCCTGGTACGAGGCGGCCGAGCTGTGCGCCGAGCAGGGCAAGCGGCTGTGCAACGAGGACGAGTGGACCTTTGCCTGCGAGGGCGCCGAGGCGCGGCCCTATCCCTACGGCAGCGGCTTCGACCGCGATCCGGACAAGTGCGTATGCGATCGTCGCTGGAAGCCCTACAACGAGTCGGCCATGCACCCGCGCGACGGCGAGCACGCCGGTCGCGAGATGGACCGGCTCTGGCAGGGCTTTGCCTCGGGCGCGCAGCCCCGCTGCCGCAGCCCCTTCGGGGTATACGACATGACTGGCAATGTGGACGAATGGACCCGCAGCGCACATCCGGGCGAGCGCCCCAGCATTCTCAAGGGCGGCTACTGGGGGCCGATTCGCGCGCGCTGTAGGCCGACGACGCGCTCGCACGACCAGAACCACATGTTCTACCAGCAGGGGTTTCGCTGCTGCGCGGACGTCGGCACCGAGCCCCCGCCCCCACGCGGCGTCGTGCCGAGCACGGTGCCGCTTCCGCACGCGGTACGGTGAGCTTCGCAGCTGACGATCCAGGACTCGCCAAGGCTAGGCGGCTGCGTCGGCTGGCCGACCGGCTGACGCTCGTCGGGCTTTTGGCCACGGCTGTGGCGGTGACCGTCGTGGCCGCGCCCCCCCTCCTTCGCGCCCTCGGGCCCGAGCCGGCCGAGGTGGCGCGTCGCGGGATCGCGCGGACCATGCGGACCCGAGGCCACGCCTGGGGGCCGGGCGCGGGCTACCCGGGCTCTAGCCTGTCCGCTCGGGGCGGCCCGCGCCATGGCACTGCGCCGCGGCAGCACAAGACCACCGCCGAGCTGGAGGGCGAGCTGGCCGACTGGGTACGCCAGCGCGAAGGGAACGCGCTGCCGAACGTGAGCGACGCTCCACTGGGCGACGACCCCCATCAAGGCGGCAAGCTGGCCTTTGCCCGCCGCGCGGTGCGGCTGCGTCTTGCGCCTGACGAGGCGGCCGAGACGGCGGGGGAGGTCGCCGTTGGTCAGCTGGTGGTGGTGGCCAAGGACGAGGGGAGCTGGCTCCTGGTCGCGGGTCTGGGCGATGGCGGCGTGGTCATGGGCTGGACCGAGCGGGCCAACGTGGTGGTGGGCGACCGTCGCTAGCCGCAGCGGCGTTCGCCAGTCGACCCTTGCGCTGGCTCGAACGCGGGCCTACACAGACACGCATGTGGGCTCGCCGTTGGGCAGCGTTGGGCGTGGCGATTGTGGCGCTTTTGGCGCCGCGCCTGGCCCAGGCCGTCGTGGTCGAGAAGATCGTGGCGGTGGTAGGCGAAAAGGCCATCCTGCTGACCGATCTGCGCAAGCGGGCCCGTCCCTTCCTGGTCCAGATCTACGCCAAGTTCCCCGCGGGCCCCCAGCGGGCTGCCGCCGAGTCGAAGCTCTTTCGCGAGGTCATCGAGCGGATGGTGGACGAGGAGCTCGAGTCGCTGGCCGCCGCCCGCAGCAACGTCACGGTCTCCTCCAAGGACGTGGACCAGGCCATGCGCAACATCGCTCGGCTGGGCAACATGACGGTCGAGGAGCTGCTACAGGACGTGCGCCTCAATGCTGGCATGAGCGAGCAGCAGTACCGCGAGGAGATCCGGCGGCAGGTGCTGGAGGGCAAGCTGCTGCACCGCCAGCTCGAGCGAGGGGCGCGCATCACCGAGCAGGAGCTGCGCACCATGTTCGAGGAGGTGCGTCGCCAGGAGCGGCAGATCCGCCAGTACCGACCTGCCTGGATCGTGCTGCGGGTGGGCGAGACTCCCGACCCCGACAAACTCGCCGAGCGCATGGCGCTGGCCGAGCAGCTCACCGAGCGCGCCCGCGGCGGCGAGGACTTCGCCAAGCTGGCCGAGGAGCACTCGGAGGAGGCGGCCACCAAGCCCAAGGGCGGCGACCTGGGCGTGCGCGCGCCCGTGGCCTCCAAGGCCGCGCTGATGGGGCAACGGCCCTACCTGGACCCCAAGCTCGAACGAGTGATCATGGGGCTCGAGCCAGGTGAGGTCGCCGATCCGGTCCGCTACCGCGACGCCGTGGTCGTCCTCAAGCTACTCAGCCGACAGCCCTCGCGCTACCCGAGCTTCGAGAGCGCTCGCGCCGAGCTCGGCCAGATCGTGCAGGCCAAGCGCCTGGAGAAGATCAAGGGTCAGTGGCTCAAGGAGCTGCGGCGCCGAACGCACGTGGAAATACGGCTGTGACGGCCGCGGACGGCCGAGCTGCCGCAACCGATTGCACCTCGTGCGGGGCCTGCTGCTTTTCCACTGAGCCCGGCTACATCGGCGTGCACGGCGCCGATTGGGCACGCATGGGCGCCCGAGCGCGCGCGCTGACCGAATCCCATGACGGGGCGAGGACCATGCGCTTCGAGGTGGGCCGCTGCGCCGCGCTGCACATCGACCCCGACCGGCAAAAGCTGGAGTGCGCGATCTACGAGGTGCGGCCCGACTGCTGCCGCTGGCTTCAGCCTGGCAGCTCGTTCTGCCGCCAGCAGATCGCCGACAAGGCCGAGCGCGCCGCCGCTGCGCTCGAGAGTCCTTGAAGAGGGCTTTCGTCGGCAAATGAGTCGGTTTGTCCCCCAGAGACCCCCGCGGGGGTATGGGGGCAGAGGGAGGAGCGGAGCGACGACCGGCGCCCCCATCGTCTAGATCCCCATCGTCTAGATATCGCTGCAGGCGGGCCCTTCGGGCGTGGCCAGTTGCTGGACGCCGAAGGCCGCGCCGAGATCCTCGCTGGTCTCGTCGTGGCCCGCGATGCCGTTGCCGCTGGAAGGGGTCTCGTCGCTCTCGTTGCCCTCTTGATCGCAGCGCGCGATGCTCTGTCCTGGCTGAGCGCTGCCGCCCGCGCCGCCGCCTCCGCCGTCGTGGGCGATCGCGGGCTGCTGATCGTCGCAGGCAGTGTCGTCCTGGTAGCAGGGCAGGCCCGCGCGGCATACGCGGGTGTGCTCGTCGTACGAGCCGCCCCACACCACGTAGTCGACGTCTTGGACGAGGTCGGCGCTGCCGTCCCAGCAGAACAGCACCAGCATCTCGCGCTCATTGCTGAGCAGCGAGCCCATCTCCGTGCCGATGTCGCCGTTGGGCGGCGTCTCCATGGCGGGCACGCTGCCCCCGCCGCACGAGATCGCGCTGGCGGCCAGCACCAGGTCGGGACAGATGCTCCAGCGCCACTCGAAGTCGGTGCCCGCCTGGATCACCAGCGTCTCGCCCGGCTCGAGCGAGGTGCCGTCGGGAAACTTGGCGACGAAGTCGGTCCCGTCCGCGCCGTCCAGGTCGACGGGGCCTTGGGTGATCGTGTGGTAGGCCGCGTTGTCCGAGAGGTAGTACTGGCCGAGGTCCACCGTCTCCGTATCGCTGGGGTTCCAGATCTCGAT
>CAYTYV010000090.1:0-16732 GCA_964441055.1 uncultured Polyangiaceae bacterium
CCGCTTTATGTATAAGGTGTTCCTTCGGATCACCGATCACGGCTGGGCGCTAGCCTGCGAACGCGGACGCGTCGATTCAGTGGCCTTCTTCGCCGACGGCATGGCCCCTTGGCAATGCTGGCCCCTAGCGCGACAATCCAACCATGACGATGCGCGAGAGTCGGAGTCGAAAGCGAAGCCTCGGCCAGCTTCACTGGCTGAGCTTGGGATGCCGTTTGGCAGGCGCCTTGATCGGGGCGGCGCTGCTCGGCGCGACGGTTGTCGGCTGCGGCGATGGGGAGACGACGGGCGGCGATGGCGCGGGCGGCCTGGGTGGCACCGCAGGCACGGGTGGCACGGCGGCTGCGGCTGGCACGGGTGGCACGGGTGGCACGGGCGGCAGCAGCGCGGGCGCGGCAGGGTTTTCGCTGGGAGAGCCCGAGGTGCTGGCGAGCGGCGAGGACGAGCCGTTTCGGATGGCCCTCGATGCCGAGTACCTGTACTGGACCGATCGACACGTGTACGCCAGTCCCTCGGTGGGATCGGTCAAGCGCATCTCGAAGGGCGGGGGGACGGTCGAGATCCTGACCGAAGGCGAGCCACCAGGCGCCGTGGCCGTGGATGCGAGCTCGCTGTACTGGATCGCGGATCTCCATGCGAGCAGCGGGGGCCTGTTCTCGCAACCGCTCGTCGGCGGCAACCCGACGATGCTGGTGGCCAACGTCTGGGACACCGAGCTCCAAATCCACGGCAGCGATCTGCTGTGGCTCGGCGATGGCCTGACTCGGGTGCCGCTCTCCGGTGGCACCCCCGAGGTCGTGCAAACCATCGCGCGCACGAGGAAGCTGGCGATCGCTGACAACGCGGCCTACTTGAGCCAGGGACCCAGCCTGGCCGAGGGCGGCGACGGCGCCATTCACGCCGTCCAGCTTGCCAGTGGCGAAGCCGCGGTGCTGGCCGACACCTTGCCCTTTCCGTCGCATGTGGCAGTGCGCGACGGCTACGTCTACTGGCCGGATGCCCTGGCGGGAACGGTCTCGCGCATCTCCGCGTCGGGCGGCTCCGTCGACGAGCTAGCAGGCGGCTTCGAGACCGCGGTGGGGGTCGCCGTCGACAACAGGAACGCCTACGTCACCAGCTACGGACCCTCGATGGGGTGCACCGAGGCTCTGGGTTCCGTGGTGGCGGTGTCGCTGGCAACGGGCGCGACCACGGTCCTGGCCGCCGAGCTGCTCTGCCCGGGTCAAGTCCTGGTCGACGACACGGGGGTGTACTGGGTCAACAACGGCGCGGGTACGGCGGAAACGCCTGGCGACGGCTCGGTCATGCGAGTGCCCAAGCTGCCACTCTGAGAGCTCGGCCGAAGCGGACCCAACCTTGAATTCCGGCTAGAGCCCTTGACGACCGGAGCCCCCAACGTCGAATTGGAGGCTTGCGGTCGCGCGCCAACTTTGCCAAACCCTCGCGCTGCGGCCCTGCAGGGAGATTGCGCCATGACCTCAGCGACGACGCCAGCGATTGCGTTTCACCCCTCGATGGTCATTGGCGCCTACTGCGAAGCGCTGGTAACCGGAAAGCGGGTGGCCGTGTTGGGCGACAGCTCGACCGGATTGGCCGAGCAGCTCGGCAAGGCCTCCGGAAGGGCCCTGCACGTCTTCGACCCGGATCGCGCTCGGGCGGCGGCCAGCTTGGCGAGCAAAGCCCGTCGCGACGAGCGGGCCCCAACCGTGGCGGCACTCGAGCCAGCGGCGCTCGAGCTCCATCAGGGGGCCTTCGACGTAGTGCTCATCGCCGATCTGGCGACCTTTGCCGAGCCCGCGGCCATGCTGACCCAGGCGGCGGCGCTCTTGTCCGCGCGCGGCTGCGCCGTGGTCGCGGTGCCGCGGCCCGCGACCGACCAGCCCGCTAGTGAGGCGGCTCTCGGCTACTACGAGCTCTACGACCTGGTCTCGGCCACCTTTGCCGAGGTGCGCATGCTGGGTCAGGCGCCGTTCAGCGGCTTCACGATGGCGGATTTCGTGGCTGGGGAAGACCCCGCGCTAAGCGTGGACACCAGCTTGATGAGCGACACCGAGGAGCCGGAATGGTTCGTCGCGGTGGCGAGCCGCCAGCCGGTCGAGCTCGAGCCCTTCACCATCGTCGAGGTTCCCGTGGCAGCGCTGCGGGCCTGGCGGCATCGCCATGTGAGCCGAACGGCGGAGCGGCAGGGCGACGACCGCTCGGCCCAGGCTCGACGAAGCGCGGCAGAGGCCGAGGCGCAGGCGGCGGCAAAGGAGCGGCGAGCGGCCCGCCTGGCCGAGGAGCGCCGCGCTGCGGCCGAGGCGCTGTCCGTCCGCGTGGCCGAGCTCGAAGCCGAGCTGGAGGCGCAACGCACGCGGCACGCCCACGGGCTTCGGGCGGCGCGCGAGCAGGCCGAGACGCAGCGGCAACAGCTCCGCCGAGCCGAGGCCCAGGGCCAAGAGCTAGAGGGCCAGGTGGCCGAGCTCGAGCGCGAGCTGGACGAGGCCAACAGCCTGGTGGTGGAGCTCGAGGAAGGGCAGGCCGAGCTGCGCGCCCTGCTCGATGAAGAGCCGGAGGTGGAGCAGACGGAGCCGCTGGACCAGCGGAGCGTGCAGGGCTACGAGTTCCAGCTCGCCGAGCTTCGCAAGTCCCTGGACCAGGCCCGCGGGCAAAGAGATGCGCTCGTCGGGGCGGCGCAAAAGGCCGAGCAGCTGGAGGCCGAGCTCGCCAAGCTGCGCCAGGGCCAGCTGGCCGCGGGGGACGAGCCTGCGCACGCCATTGACGATGCGGTCCATGCGAGCGATATCGCGCGGCTGGAAAAGGCGCTGCTCGAGCGGGCCAACCTGGTGGAATCACTGCAAACGCGTTTGCGAACGAACGAGCGAACGGCCCGCGAGCTGGCGCGCGATCTCGAGGCTGCGCGCGCCCAGGCCGCCCCAGCGCTCCCGTCGCCTGCCAGCGAGCCCACCGCCGAAGAGCAAACCGAGCCCACCGCCGCCACAGCTCTCGCCCAAGGGACTGCAGAGGGCAGCGCGCTCGAGCAAACGCAACAGCAGGCCGCAGGCCAGGAGCCGAACAAGGTCGAGCTTCGCCAGCGGCTCGCGGTGCTTGCCGCGCGGACCTCCAGGCTGGAGGCGGATCTGGAGGCGGCCAACTGGACCATCTCCTCGCTGCGCAGCGAGCTCGCCGAGCAGCAGACGGACGACGATCCCTCGGACCTGGCCAAGCTGGAGGAGGCGCTACGGGCGGCCCAGCTCGAGCTGTCCTCCCTGCGTCGTAGCCTTCATCAGAGCGAGGCGCCCGCCGAGCCCGAGCAGTAGCCGCGCCCGGCCGGACGCGGGCGGCGGCGGGTCGCCCGGGCGCGACGTTGACAGCGCCCTGGCGCGAACTATGTTGGCTGCCGAAGCGCACCCATTGTGGGGAGCATGGCCGCGCGCCCGGGGTTTGCGTTGCGAGGCCTCGGGCCCGGATGCGACGCCGAGCCCTCGGGGCGCCCCTCGAGCAAGCCCATGAGCGAAAAACGCGACTACTACGAGCTGCTCGGCGTCGCGAAGGAGGCTTCGCCCGACGAGATCCGCCGAGCCTACAAGAAGCTCGCGCTCCAGCATCACCCCGACCGCAACCCGGGCAACAAGGACGCCGAGACGCAGTTCAAAGCGGTCACCGAGGCCTACCAGGTGCTGAGCGATCCGGAAAAGCGCGACCGCTACGATCGCTTCGGCCACGCTGGCCTGGAGGGGCGGCTCGACTTCGGCGACGACATCTTCTCGCATTTCCAGGACCTGTTCTCCGACTTCTTCGGCGGCTTCGGCGGCTTCGGCGGCAGGGGCGGCCCCCGACGACGCCATGGCCCCGAGCGCGGCCGAGACGTACGGGTGGATCGGCAGCTGTCGCTCGAGCAGTCGGTGCTGGGCTGCAAGGAGGAGGTCACGGTCCGAACCCCGGTTCCCTGCGAGGAGTGCAGCGGCTCGGGCGCCAAGCCGGGTACCGAGCCCGAGCGCTGCACCACCTGCAACGGCACGGGGCAGGTCTCGACGGGTCGGGGCTTCATCGTGTTCAGCCAGACCTGTCCGAGCTGCCGCGGCGAGGGCTCGGTCGTGGCCGAGCACTGCGAGCGTTGCGGCGGGGCTGGCTGGCAGGAGCGCACGCGCACCGTGCTGGTGACCTTCCCCCCGGGGATCGATACCGGTCATCGGCTGCGCGTGGCCGGACAGGGCATGCCCGGCCGACGCGGCGGTCCGCCAGGGGATCTGTATGTCGACGTGACGCTCGAGCCGGACGAGCGCTTCGAGCGCAACGGCAGCGATCTGATCGCGCGCGTCACCATCTCCTTTCCCGAGGCCGTCATGGGCACCACCGTGCCCATCACTTGGGTCGACGGCACGGTCCACGAGGTGAAGCTGTCGGCGGGCGTGCAGCCGGGCGAGGTGGTCAGCGTGCGGGGCAAGGGGGTCCCACGGGTGGACGGTCGCGGGGTGGGCTCGCTGCACGTGGTGGTCCAGGTCGACGTGCCCCGACGGCTGTCCCGTCGCGCCAAGAAGCTCGTTCGGCAGCTCAGCGACGAGCTCGGCAGCCCCTCGGAGGTAGCGCGCCCGAAGAGCGCCTGAGGCCTAGCTTCCCATCCCCAGCCAGGCGCCGAAGCACGACAGGGCGAAGGCCACGGGCGCGAAGGCGATGGCGAAGACCACCGACAGCGGCGCCAGCATGCCCATGAACACCAGCACCAGCACCATGGCCAGCGAGGCGCCGATGGCGGGCTGGAGCACGGTGCGGGCGGCCGACGCCCGCGCCAGCAGGTAGCCCGAGACCGGAAACGCCGCCAGCGCTCCCACGCCCAGCAGCGCCAGAGGTGCCGTGGCCTCGGCCCCAGCAGCGGGCCGATCGACCGCGCTGAAGTCCAGCCCGAGGCGGTGACCCAGCATTACGGCGACGCTCAAGCCCGCAACGATGACGCCCGTGGTCACCAGCGCCCCCAAGGCGATCCACCGCACCGAAATCGGCTGATCATGGCGCCTGAAGGCGTCGCGGATAGTCGCCAGCGACGGCGCTGGAGGCGTCGCGAACAGCAGGCTCAGCCGGCCGCCGCTGCTCTGCTCCTCCGTGCCGCGGACGTCGCGCCACAGCACCCACGCGCCTACCAGCATGCAGCCGAGCAGCAGCACGGTGGCCAGCAGCGATCCCACGCCTCGCTGGAACACCATCTGGTTGAACACCCCGAGGAAGGTGGTCGCCCCGAGCCAAGCAAGGCTGAAGCGGCGGCCGCTAAGGCCGCGCGGAGCATGGCGTCCCAGGGCGTAGCCCCACCAGGAGCACAGCAGTACGAAGACGGGAATGGCGAGCGCGGCGCGTCCCAGGCTCAGCCAGCCCGTGCCGTCGAGAACCAGATAGAGCGCGCTTCTGGCGGTGGCAAAGCCCAGCCCAGCGCAGGCGGCAAAGGTGACCCCTTCGATGGTCTCGAGCTTGCGCGACAGCCCCGCGCGCATGCGCAGCCGCCGCAGCCGCCAGAACGGGGCCATGGCGCCAACGGCCAAGCCTTGCTCCAACGGAGCGACCACCAGAAACGCGTAGAGAAGCAGGGTCACCGACCCGCCAGTGCCCCCGAGCGGGTCGATCTCCGCCCACCGCTCCATCATCCGCAGAAACAGCACAGCGGGAACGACGAGCACGGCCGCGGCCGCCATGGTCCCGAGCATGGGAAGCATCAGCGGTCGCAGGGTGACCGATTGGCGGAGCAGGGCGATGTGCACGCCGAGCGGCGCTGCCAGCAACAAGAAGGCCACTACCCAGTGCAAGGTCGTCATGGTCCGCTGCGACGCTCCAGCGCCAGCGGCCTTCGCCAACCCCTGGGGGCCGATCGGCCGGCCCCAACACAGGTGTAGGCCAGCCGATCGGCCCCCAGGGGCGAGATCTGCTCGCCGCTTGGATTGATTTGACGATGGGGGCTCCGGGCGTCGCTTCGCTCCTTCCTCTGCCCCCAAACCCCCGCAAGGGTCTCTGGCGGACAAACTTGACTCATTTGCCAACGAAACCCTTCTTCAAGGGCTCTAGAAGCGCAGCCCCATCTTGCCTCCCACGGTGAGCGCGCTGCCGTAGCCCGAGCCCTCTGCCGCCAACAGCTCGGCCTCGGCCTCGCTGACGGCTCCCTCGGCCCGCAGGCTGGCGAGGCCCGCCGCATCGAGCTCGGGCCGGATTAGCCCCAGCAGCTCGAAGCTCACCCCCGCGCCCAAGAACAGCACTTCGGTCAGGTAGATATCCAGACCACCGCCCGCTCGCGCGTTGAAGCCATGGATGCGCACCGCCTCGGGCGCGGCCTCGGGCGCGGCCGATACGCTGCCCCGCGCCGTGTAGCCGCCAGCCAGCGCGATGTGGGGCTCGAGCCGGCCGAGAGGGATCCGCAGCCCCAGCTCGCCGTCGACGCTGTACATCTGCCAGGGGCTGAAAAAGCCGAGCCGAAAACGCGGGCCGATGGTGAAGTACAGAAGCTGCGCACCGATACCCGCGCCGACGAAGCCGCCGTTCGCCGTGCTGCTCTGCAGGCCAGCGCTGAGCGAATCGGCGTCCGTCGTGAAGGTCGCCAGCCCAACGTGCTGGTAGCCCCCCTCGACGTCGAGCCAGAACCAGTCGAGCCCGCGACCAGCGTCCTCCTCGGCCGCCTCGTCGAGCTGCCTTTCGGTCTCGCTTGCGGCCGGCTCGCCCCCCACCGCCTCGTCGAGCGGCGGGGGCGCACTCAAGCCGCCCGCGGTGACGGGTTGGCCTGGAGGCGGAGCTTGCAGGCCGTAGGGCGAGCCCTCGGCTCCGTACGGCGAGCCCGCTGGCGGAGGGCCATAGGCCGAAGGCGGAGGACCGCTCGGCGGAGCTGCCGAGGTGGCAGGCGGGGGGGCGGCCATGGCGGGCGGCGCGCCGATGCCAGCCGCGCAGCCAAGACCTATCATCACGCCCGCCAGCGCGGCTTTGCGCGGGGCGATCGCGCGGCAGACGGGGCACCTCGCCGTGGGCACAGCGGCCATGGGAGCTAGCCTAGCACTACTGCCGAAATTTCCGGCAGTAGTGAACCCAGCGATCGAGCGCTCGGGGCGACGCGATGCGAAGTTCGCGCTAGTCTACCGTCCGCAGAGCTTCGAGAAGCCATCGCAACCCCAAGGGAGTCGGAAGCCAGTGATAGGTCTGCTGCGTGGACGGGTCGTGGACAGCGCCGCCAACGGCACGCTGGTGCTCGACGTGGGCGGCGTGGGCTACGAGGTCATCACCCCCATGGGCACGACCGGAAGGCTCAAGCCGGATGCCGACGGCCGGCTGACCCTGCACGTCCACACGCACGTGCGCGAGGACGCCATCGTGCTCTACGGCTTTGCCGCTCCACCCGAGCGGACGGCCTTCCGAGCGCTCATCGCGATTGCCAGCGTGGGCCCCAAGGTCGCTCTGGCCGTGCTGAGCGTGGTCTCGGTCGAGGAGCTGGTGCGCCTCGTGGCCTGCGGGGAGGTCTCCCAGCTCAAGCGCATCCCAGGGATCGGCAAAAAGACCGCCGAGCGCATCGTGCTGGAGCTGCGCGACAAGCTGGAGCCGGTCGCAGGCCAGGCTTCGCCCAGTCCAGGACCACTCGCCAGCGGGCAGCCCGACAGCCGAACGCAGCTGCGCGAGGCCCTTCTGCAAATGGGTTGGCGGCCGAACCAGGTGGAGCGCGCGGTGGCCTCGGTGAAGGATCCGAGCCGACCGCTCGGTGAGCTCGTGCGCGACGCGCTGCAGCTGCTCGCCCCTTGATGGGTGCCGCACACCGATTGGAGCTGGATCGCGGGGGCCGTTTCCACCATACTCCGGGCTTCGGAGGCCTGGCTCCTCAAGCCACGTCGGCGCGGGGGTGAGCCACGTCGGCGCGGGGGTTCGCGATCCAGGCGCACTGACTCGACGGAGAAACCGGTGATCACCTGTCCCAATTGCCAAAAGCAGAATCAGGACCACTACAAGTTTTGCCTCGGGTGCGGCGCCGAGCTTCCTCGGGGTGCGGCAAAATCCGCCCTTGAGGAGACGGTCCCTCGCGGCGAGGCCTCGCCCGACGACGACCTTTCCGACGAGCCCACCGTCATGGGCACTGGCCCCAGCATGGAAGGCACCTTGGACGAGCCGCCGCCCGCCCCGGCAAAGGCCCCCTCCGAGAAGCCTCCCGCGGCCTCTGCCGCAACGGACGACGTCGCCGCTGTGGCCCCCGAGCCCGCCGCCGAGGCGAGCACGCCACCGGCCGCGGAAGCCGTCGAGGAGACGGGCGAGGAGGTCGACTGTCCGCAGTGCGATCTGCGCAACCCGATCCGCAACCGCTTCTGCGCCTCCTGCGGCTACCGACTCGACCAGGGCCAGCCCGCCGATGCCCGCCCCGCCGCCGAGGTGCTGGCCGAGACGGGCGTGGCCGTGATCACCGCGCTCAACCCCGACGGCACCGAGGCCGGCTCCATGGCCCTACCCGATGGAGCCACCACGGTGGGCAGAGACAGCGCCGAGATCTTCGCTGGCGATGTCTTTCTCTCGCCCAAGCACGCCACCCTGATCCCCATGCCCGCCGACGGCAAGGTGCTGGTGCGCGACGAAGGCTCGCTCAACGGCGTGTTCCGCAAGCTGGTGGCGGACAAGCGGCAGCCGCTTAGCTCGGGACAGATGTTCCGCATCGGCCAAGAGCTGGTCCGCTTCGACCTGCTGGACTTCGAGGGCCCGGACGACGACGGGGTGGAGCTGTTGGGCTCGCCCGCGGAAGGATACGTGGGTCGCGTCTCGCTGGTGGTCGGCCGCGAGAGCGCGGGGCCGTCGTTTCCCGTGCCCACTGCGGGCGTCAACCTGGGCCGAGAGCGGGGCGACGTGCTGTTCCCCGACGACGGCTACGTCTCCGGGCTGCACTGCCGACTGAGCTTCGACTCCGACCAGGTCTTCCTCACCGACCTCGGCAGCTCGAACGGCACCTTCCTGCGCGTACTCGGCGAGGAGGAGCTGGCCAGCGGCGACATCGTGCTCATGGGGCAGCAGCTGTTCCGAATCACGCTGTAGCGAGGTAGCGCGCACCCGGGAGGATGGGCATGGCTTCGCTACCCACCATTCGGGTCGTTGCGGCGGTGATCGAGCGCGAGGGCCGATACCTCATTACCCAGCGCCGTCCCAGCGCCGCCCTGCCCCTTCTGTGGGAGTTTCCAGGCGGACGGGTGGAACAGGGCGAGTCGGATGCCGCCGCGCTCCAGCGCGAGATCCGTCATCGGCTAGGCGTGGACGTGGAGGTGGGCGAGCTGATCTCCTTCGTCAGCCATCCCTACGAGCGCTACGTGGTCGACCTCTACCTGTACGCCTGCGCGATCCAGGGCGGCGAGCCCGAGCCTCGCGCGGTGCACGACTTCCAGTGGGTCCGCAGCACGGAGTTCGACCAATACGCCTTCACGCCCGCCGACGAGTCCAGCATGGCCGAGCTGCTGGGCATCTCGAGCGAACCCTAGCGGCGCCTCACGGGTAACAGAGCAGCTGGTCGTAGTACAGCACCTGGGTGGGCGTCCCGTTGTGGTGGTGCTTTTCGATCCACGCCACGTGTAGATCGCCGCCCACGGTGTCGAACAGCGGGCCGGCCTCTGCAAAGGTGACGGCCATGATGGCGTCGGCATCGCGCGTCTCACCGCTGGCGAGCTGTCCTTGGAAGGGCAGCGTGCCCTGGCCGCGCGGATTGCCGTCGACGTCGAGCAGGAAGTAGGCGAACTGCGACGGGTCGCTCATGGTGCCGCCCGCGGCCGCCCATATCTGACCAATCCACGCCGTGTGCGCCCCGTCGCCTCCCGGGAACTCATCGATTTGATCGAGAGCCACGGTCGCGGGCAGATCGTCGAGCACGAAGGTGTCGAGGTCGCTGAAGGCGACCCGACCGAGCCGGATGTGCGGCGGCTCGGCCGCCATGGGAACCGCGAGCACATAGACCCCGTCGTCCTGCTTGCTCAGCTCCAACATCGTGCCTTCCGGAGCGATGGTGCGAGCGCTCTCGGGACCGCTCACGTTGGTCTCGAGGGTGTACATGCGAACGCCGAGGGAAGAGTCCCACTCGCCGAGAACGACGTAGGCGAGCCCCTCGTGGTGGAACAACGCGGTCAGATGGATGTCGTCATCGGTCAGCTCGCCGATCAACGCGGGCTCGGTGATGGCCACGGGCGTCACCGCGTTGCCCGTGTAGTGGGCGTAGTGCTCGCGGTGGCCGCCTGCGATGGGGTAGGCAAAGCTCAGATCCACGGTGGGCCCATCGTCGATGGCGGCCATCATCGCGTGCACGTAAGAGATGCTGTCGGAAAACGCGCCGTCGGTCGTGAGCTGGTGCTCGCTGCTCGTCGAGCCGTCGATGTCGGAGTCGGGGATCACGCGCAGCATGGCTTTTTTCCCCTGCACGCCCGTCAGGTAGTAGAGCAGCCCCACCGAGTCCGAGCCCAGCCGCCGCATGTCCTCGAGCTCGGGAGTGAAAAAGCACCATTCGTCGATGCTGCTGTCGCGAATGCGGCGCACCTCGACCGAGCAGGCGCTGCCTGCGCCGCCCGCGCCTCCCTCGCCGCCTTCGCGAAAGACGACCAGCCGCATCTGGCCGCTCGAGCTAGCCGAGAACAGGTCGTTGTCCCATCGGTCGTCGCCGCTCGTATCCTCGATGGTCGCCACCGTGACGTGGTTCGAGTACTTCCAGTGGCATTCGTAGGGCGCCGCGGCCCCGCCGCCCGCGCCGCCGCCTCCAGTGGCCGCACCGCCTCCGGCCCCGCCCCCAGCGACGCTGCCTCCGGCCGAGCCGCCCGCGGCAGCCGCGCCGCCTGAGCCGGTCTCCACCTCGTCGTACTGGAGCAGCAGCGAGCAGCCATGCATCGCCAAGGCCAGCAAGGCTGCGCTTGCGAGCAGCCCGGCAGCGAGCCTGCGTCGGTGGGTCGTCATTCGCGCCTCTCCCTGTGAACCATCCTCGCGATTGTAGTCGATGGCCGTCGCCGAAGACCAACGTCCCCTACCACTTGGTCGGTTTCTGCTGCAGCCTGGGGTGGCTGACCAGCATGTGCCAGATGACGGCGCACATGCCCTCGGTATGCGGCGTGACGCGCTCGGCCGCCACCGTGGGCACGACCACGCAGGCCTCGGCCAGCTGCTTGGTCGTGCCGCCGTCGCGACCGACAATGCCGAATACCTTGGCGCCCACCGCCACGGCCAACTCCAGCGAGCGCACGATGTTCACGCTCACGTTCATCTCGCGATTGCCCCCGCCCACGCTGAAGACCAGCACCCCGTCGTCGGCCCGCAGGCGCGAGCCCTCGAGCCATGCGCGGTACGAGCCATCCCAGCCCTCGTCGTTGACTCGCGCCGTCAGCTCAGCGGCGTTGTCCGTCGGCGTGTAGGCCTCAAAGCCGCACAGCTTGCGGAAGTCGTTGCACGCGTGGCTAGCGTGCGCGGCCGAGCCGCCGACGCCCAGGATGAACAGCCGTCCGCCCGCGCCGCGCACCCGGGCCAGCCCCTCGGCCAGCCGTTCGATCTCGCCAGCGTCGAGTCGACGAATGATCTGTTCGCTTTCACGAAGGTACTGCTGGCAGAAGCTGTCCATGGCTCATCTGCTACGAGCGGTGGAAGTTGGCCTCGATGCGCGCGCCATCCGGCTCGAAGCGAAAACGCAGCGGTCGTAGGCCCCGCGCGGTCATCGTCTCGAGCACGCGGCGCCGCTCGGCTGGGCGCACGTAGAACATGAAGAAGCCCCCGCCTCCGGCCCCCATCAGCTTGCCGCCGATGGCCCCGGCCTTGCGCGCGGCCTGGTAGTGCTCGTCCAGCACGTTGTCGGTCATGTTGGCGGCGAGCCTGCGCTTGTGGGTCCAGTGCTCGTGCAGTAGCTCGCCATAGCGGTCGACGGCGCCCGCCAACAGCAGCCGTCGCGTCTCGTAGCCGATCTCCTTGAGGCGGTGCATGCGCCCCACCGCGTCGTCCTTGTTCTCCGTGATGGTCTTCTTCTGCTCGCGCAGCACGACCGAGGCCGCCCGCTCCACGCCCGAGTAGAAGATGACCAGGTTGCTCTCCAGCTCGTCGAGCACCTCGCTCTGCAGCGGCAGCCGCTCGGGCTCCACCGTACCGTCCGGGTGGAACGTAAACGCCGTAATGCCGCCAAAGGCGCTGATGTACTGGTCTTGCTTGCCGATCGGCTCGCCCAGCACGTCGATCTCGATGTGGCATGCCTCCTCGGCGAGCTGGGCGGTGGACACGTACTCGCGCTTGTAGGCGTGCAGCGCGTTGAGCAGGGCAACGGTGAACGAGCTCGACGAGCCGAGGCCGGAGTTCGCGGGCACGTCGGCCGCGCTGAACAGCTCGATCCGCCGCCGGATGTCGAGCAGGCGCAGCGCCTCGCGAAAGATGGGGTGCTCGATTCGGTCGACCTCGTCGACCAGCTCCGTCTTGGAGTAGCAGAGCCGGACCTTTTCGTGGAAGCGGCGGTGAGCGCAGATGTAGATGTATTTGTCGACCGCCGCGGCCACCAGAAAGCCCCCGTGCTTGCGGGAATAGCTCGGAAGGTCGGTGCCACCGCCTCCCAAGGAGAACCGCACGGGCGCGCGCGAGAGGATCATGGTGGCCTACAACCCCAGCGCCGCGTGCACGGCGAGCGTGGCCGAGGACTTGTTGAGCGTGTAGAAGTGCAGGCCCGCCACGCCCGCCGCCAAGAGCTTGGTGCACTGCTCGGTGGTCCACAGCACGCCCGTGGCCACCACCGCCGACCGATCGCGGCGGACGATCTCGAGGCGGCGGCGGAGCTCCTGCGGAATGCGCGCGCCGCACACGTCGGTGAAGCGCTGGATCTGCGCTACGTTGGTCACGGGCATCAGGCCCGGGATGATCGGTAGATCGATCCCCACGCTGCGGGCCCGACGGGCAAAGGCGAAGTACTCCTCGTTGTCGAAGAACAGCTGGGTGATGAGAAAGTCGGCGCCCGCGTTCACCTTCTCCTCGAGGTGCGTTAGGTCCACGGCCGCGTCGGGGCACTCGGGGTGACCCTCGGGGTAGCAGGCCGCGCCGATGCAGAAGGGGAAGCCCTGCTCGCGGATGAAGGCGATGAGCTCGCTGGCATGGCCGAAGCCGTTCGGTGGGCGCTCGAAGTGCTCGGCGCCCTCGGGGGGATCGCCGCGCAGCGCCAGCACGTTGTCGATGCCCGCACTGGCGAGATCGGCGAGCACGGCGCCGATGTCGTCTCGGCTCGCGCCTACGCAGGTCACGTGGGCCATGACCTCGATGCCCAAGTCCCGCTTGATGCGGCCGACCAGCTCGAGGGTGCGGTCGCGGGTGCCGCCCCCCGCACCGTAGGTGACCGACACGAACGAAGGCCTGCAGGTGCGCAGCGCGGCCACGGTCTCGTACAGCGCCTTGACGCCGCCGTCGGTCTTGGGAGGAAAGAACTCGAAGGAGACGACCGGAGCCGCCTGGCCGAACATCTCGTGGATCTTCACAGCGTCACCGTGGCCCGAATCATGCAGCAGCATCGCGCTGCCAGCGCACCAGCGCGGGCGGAGGCGTCCAGCCGCCAAAGGCCTTCTCGAGCTGACAGGCCACGGCCACGGGCAAGTGGTCGCGGCCCCGACCGGCCACCACCTGAACGCCCAGCGGCAGGCCCGCGGAGCCGAGCCCGAGGGGCACTTGGGTGGACGGCAGCTCCAGGGCGTTCAGGACGGCGGTGTAGCCGAACTGCAGCGGGCGCAGCAGGGGCCAGCCGTGACGCGGTGCCACGCGCGGATAAGGCGGGAAGAGCATGACCGCGTTCGGTCCGAGTAGGCTGTCGGTCTCGCGGCGCAGCTCGCCGCCGAGCTCGGCCAACTTGCGCGCCTGGGCCCCGGTGAACATGGGCAGTCGCTCGAACACCGCCAGCCCAAGCGCGGGCAGGGTGTGGGGCGAGCGCCCCAGCGCCCAGCGGCCTAGCTCGCGAAAAGGCCCGATGGGCACGCCCTCGCCGAGCAGCTCGGCAAAGCTCGGCCCTCCGGCCTCGTGCAGCAGAGCTCCCCAGATCTCGACCGAGCGGCGCAGCTTGTCGATCTTGATGTGGGCCACGCGCGCGCCCTGGCCGCGCAGCCAATCGGCACAGCGTCGCTGCGCCTGGCGCAGCTCCCGGCTGACCGGGGTCACCCCGTTGTCGGCCACGCTGAGCACGACAAGCCCCTCGAGCCGAACCGAGGCCGGATCGCCGAGCTCGAAGGGACGCGACTCGGGGTCGCCGCTGTCCGGGCCCGCGAGCGCCGTGAGCGCGGGCCAGAGATCCTCGGCGCGGCGCACGATGGGTCCGGTCGTCATGTAGCGAAGCGCCCTGCCGTGGGCCACGGGGTACTGCCCCGAGTTGGGCACCAGCGTGCCCGTGGGTTTGTGGCCGAACACGCCGCAGAAGAACGCGGGCAAGCGAATCGAGCCGCCGATGTCCGCGCCCAAGCCCAGGGGCGAGGCCCCCGCCCCCACGATGGCGCCCTCGCCGCCCGAGCTGCCGCCCGCGATGCGTCCGCGGTGATAGGGGTTGCTGGTGCGGCCATAGACGCGATTGTCGCTCTCCAGCCACATGCACAGCTCGGACAGATTGGTCACGCCCAGGGGGATCGCGCCCGTTCGGCGCAGCCGCGCCACCGTGGGCGCATCCTCGGCTGCGCGGTAGTCCTTGCGGGCCAGCAGCCCGCCCGACTGCGGCATGCCTGCGACCGCAAAGCTCTCCTTGATGGTACAGGGCACGCCGTGGAAGACCCGCTGCGCCTCGGGGGCGCCCTCCCGCGCGAGCTCGTCGGCCTGGTCGGCCTCGGCACGAGCCTGGTCGAAGCGCGTCGCCACCACGGCGCCGATCGCCGGGTTGAGCCGCTCGATGGCCGCGATATGAGCCTCCACCGCTTCGCGGGAGCGGAGCTCGCCCCGACGGATCAGCTCGGCCATATGGGTGGCCGACATCGCAAACAAGGGGTCCATGGCGACGATCCTAGGGAGTAGCACCGATCCCGCCGCGGCGGGAGAGCAGGGGCGAGCCCAAGCGCAAGCGTTTGAAACGAAAGCCATTTTTGCGCAGACAAAAAAGACCATTGCCGACCGGACGCAGCAGCGATAGCGGGCATGGTCGGCTTCGTCGACCGGCGCGAGCCCCGACTGTGCATATCCACGCGCCTCTCCCGTCAAAGCGTATTGGAGGTGTATCGTGCGTGCGTCTTTCCTTCCCCTTCACCTAGCGCTCACCGCCGCGGTCGCGCTGTTGCTTGGCGGCACGGCGCGAGCGGACGGCGACGTGACCGTGCTCATCGTCAAGGAGCACGGCATCGGCTCGGCCGCCCAGGCACAGCCCTACGTCGACAAGCTGGTGGCGGTGGCAGCCAAGCACAACGGCTGGAGCTCGGCTCGCGGCAAGTACCTCACCAGCCGCGCGCGAGCCCAGGCGTATATCGGCGCGGAGTCGCCCCAGTACGGCATCCTGTCGCTGGGAGCCTTCCTGGCCCTGCGCAAGCCGCAAAGCCTCACCGTGGTGGGGCAGGCCGCGGTCGCTCGCGCGGGCGGGCGGCAGTACCATTTCATCAGCGCGCAAGCCGCGAGCCTGGACGAGTGCAAGGGCAAGAGCCTGGCCAGCAACCACGCCAACCATCGCCGCTTCATCGACCGCGTGGTCTCGGGCGGCAAGTTCACCCTGGACGAGTTCACGCTGGTCGAAGCGCGACGTCCCGTGCAAACCATCAAGAAGGTCGCGCGCGGGCAGGCGGTATGCGCCCTGGTGGACGACGCGCAGCTCCGGGAGCTGCCCAACGTCCAGGGCGCAGAGGGGATCCGAGCGGTGTGGTCATCGGCCAAGCTCCCGCCGATGGCGGTGGTCGCCTTTCCCAACACCTCGGGCGGGGAGCGCAACAAGTTCCAAGCCAGCTTGAGCTTGATATGTACGGGCGACGGCAAAAGCTCCTGCGACAAGGTGGGCATCCAGAGCCTGACGGCGGCCAGCGAGAGCAGCTACGCAGCGGTCATCCGCGCCTACGGCGAGTAGGACAGGCGCCGCCGCGATCGCTTCCGCTAGGACTGCGCCGCGTCTGGACGCGGCTGCTACTGCTGGGCTGGCTGGGTTGCCTGGTCGGCCTGGCCAGCTGCTCGTCCGCCACCTACCTTCGTCCCGAGCTAGAGGCACCAGCGGCCGAGCGCGATGCCCTGGCCCTGTCCGATGCCCTGGAGGCGCTCATCGACCGCCAAACGGACACGGCCGCCGACCGCGAGGCCGCCTACCACGCGGTCCAGCAGTGGCGGGAGCACACCGCTGCCTATGCCTTTGCCCGCGCGGCCCTGGCGGGCAGGTTGGCTCAGCACGGCGGGCTGAGCGCCATGGGCCTGGTGGCCGAGGTCGAGCGCTGGGGGCGGCAGAGCCTGGCGATCGATCCGAGCTTTCGCGCTGGCGCGGCCAAGCGCATGCTGGCCACCGTGTACGTGCTGGCTCCGGCTGCCTTCGTCGAGCACGGCGACTCGGAGACGGGCCTGGAGATGCTCGAGGAGCTGGTCGCCGAGGCTCCGGATGAGCTGGAAAACCACCTGCGCCTGGCCGAAGCCTACCTCGCGCTCGGCGATCCAGATCCGGGCATTCCCTCGCTGTGCCGCTGCCTGGCCGGCCGCCGATCGCTGCGCCCGGATAGCCGCCGCCTGCTCGAGCGCCTGGTCGAGGACGCAGGCGGCAAGCCGACCCTGGGCTGCGACGCTGCGCCGTAGCGGAGCTGCTCATCCCCTTCTCTCGGCGCCGCAGAGAAGTTGCTGCAAATAGATCAAG
>CAYTYV010000091.1:0-16664 GCA_964441055.1 uncultured Polyangiaceae bacterium
TGCGTCAGCTTCGGCCGCGACGACCGAGCGAAACCGCAGGAATACTCGGAGTATTCTCAGGATTTCGCGACCGGGGAGCGGCCGAAGATGGCGTGCGGATGGGATGCGAGGACGGAAGTTATTTTCGCGCGAGCCCTAACCTTCGCGCTCGCGGATCATGCGCAGCACTCGCCGCAACGGCTCGGCCGCGCCCCAGAGAAGCTGATCGCCCACGGTAAAGGCGGTCAGGTACTCGGGGCCCATGCGGAGCTTGCGGATGCGCCCCACGGGCACCTCCAACCGGCCGGAGACGGCCGCAGGCGAGAGCTGGGCCTTGGTAGCCTCGGGACTGTTCGGCACCAGGCGCACCCACGGATGGGCCTCGGCGATGGCCGCCTCGATCTCGTCGAGGGGCACGTCTTGCGTCAGCCGAATGGTCACCGCCTGACTGTGGCAGCGCATGGCCCCGACGCGCACGCAGATGCCGTCGATGGGGATGGGTGGGCTCGCCGCCAGGATCTTGTTGGCCTCGGCGTACCCCTTCCACTCCTCGCGGCTCTGGCCGCCCTCTACGGGCCGGTCGATCCACGGGATTAGGCTGGCCGCCAGGGGCGCGCCGAGCTCGGCCGTCGGGAAGTCATCGCCGCGCACTGCCGCGGTCACCCGTCGGTCCAGATCCAGCGCGGTGGCCGCCGGATCGGCCAGCAGCTCGGCACAGGCCGCGCCCACGGCGTGCATCTGTCGGACGAGCTCGCATAGCTGGCGGGCGCCCGCGCCGCTGGCGGCTTGGTAGGTCATCGAGCTCAGCCACCGCACCCAGCCACGCGCGAACAGACCGGCCAGGGCTATCAGCAGCAGGCTCACGGTGCAGTTGCCGCCGATGTAGGTCTTGATACCACCTGTAAGGGCGCGCTCGATGGCCTTGCGGTTGACCGGATCGAGCACGATGACGCTGTCGGCCTTCATGCGCATGGCCGAGGCCGCGTCGATCCAGTAGCCGTCCCAGCCGGCCGCGCGCAGCTCCGGCAGTATCCGGTCGGTGTAGTCGCTGCCCTGGCAGGTGACGACGGCCTGGCATTCGCCGAGCGACGCCGCGTCGTGGGCGTTACGCAGCGGCTCGGCTCCACCGCCCAGATCGGGACCGAGCCGGCCTGCTTGCGAGGTGGAAAAAAAGCGCGCGTGCAGGCCTTCTAGGTCGCCCTCCTGGCGCATGCGCTCGAGTAGGACCGAGCCCACCATGCCCCGCCAACCCACCAGCCCGACGCGCTGCAAGGCCATGGCCCGGTCATAGCAGACGGCCGCGGCGGGACCACATTTGTACGGCCTCCGTTCCGCTGGTCGAAGCTGTCGAGCCCGTGCCCAGCCCCTTCGCCGAGTCCGCACTGATCGGCGCCAGCATGGCTGTAAGCCCGCGAAGTGGCTATAATGCGATATCGGGGCTCGCTTCGGCGCCCTGAGGAAAGGTTGGAGCATGACCCGGTTCCGTTCGGTCCGGCGACGCGCGGCGAGCGCGCGCTTCGGCAGTTGGGCGATGGGGTGCCTGGTGGCGGCAAGCATGGTGGTAGCCGCCTGCTCGAGCAGCGAGGAAACGGTCACGGGGGCGGGTGCCAGCTCGTCTGGCGCAGCCGCTGGCACTGGTGGCAGCGCGGGCAGCGGCGGCCCAAGCGGCGGCGCTGACGGCGGAACGGCCGGCTCCGCGGGTTATTTCGCGGACTTCCCGGCCGCCCCGGAGATCGCCGCGGGGCTGCCCGATGACCTAGCCGAGCAGTTCGGCGATTCGCCCGGCGGCCCGGGTGGCCCCTGCCTGGCCGAGCCCAGCCTCGAGGCCTTGGTGCCCTACAACTGGACCCCGCTTCGCTTCGACTGGCTCGCGCCCGCCGAGCAGAACGTGTTCGAGCTCCGCCTCAAGGTCGACAACCAGCTCCACGACCTCGTCGTCTACACCACCGCGCGGACCTACACCATTTCGGAAAACGTCTGGGAGGGCTTGAGACAGCACAGCGCTGGATACGACATCGAGGTGAGGGTGCGCGGCGCCAGGCTCCAGCAGGAGGCGCTGACCGCGGGCCCCTTCGTCGGCAGCGAGGGCCCCGTACATCTGGCCTCGGTTCCGGCTCCCGGTGCCGTGGTCTACTGGACAAGCTCGTCGAGCACCGCGCTACGGGGCTTCACCATCGGCGACACCGAGGTCAGCACCGTGATCAGCCCGGAGATCATCGGGGACAACACCAATTGCGTGTCTTGCCACACGTCCGCGCCAGACGGCGAGCTTACCTTCTTCACGCGCGACCGCGACGACGGCACGCGCTCGGTCGACGCGCGCTCGGTCGATGGCAACGCTTGGGCGCCGAGCACCGACCAGGTCTCCCCCACGGCGCTCGAGCTGCTCGCGCGGCACAAGCAATCGGCTCCCGTGCTTTCGGGGACGCACTACTCGGCCAGTGACGCCGTGGTGCTCACCGTCATGCACCACGACCAGATCACTGGCGGGCGCGCCGAGCTTGTCTGGACGGATCTGCATTCCGACAACCCGGATACGGGCTGGGGGCTGATTGCGCGCAATGACGATTCGCGCCAAGCCGCCACCCCCACATGGTGGCACGATGGCTCGACCATCGCCTACACCTCGGCTCCTGTCGTGCTCGAGGGCGTGGTCAGCTCCGTCACCGATATCGAGCCGACGATGGACATCCACACGGTGCCCTACAACAACCGCACTGGAGGTACGTCCACCCCGCTGGAAGGCGCCAGCGACCCGAGCTACTGGGAGTTCTACCCCGTCATCTCGCCGGGCGACCAGCTGCTGGCCTTCAACCGCTGCGAGCCGCGCCGCGTCTCGGCCGACCATTGGGCGAACTCCTACGACGAGCCCACCTCCGAGGTCTACGTGATGCCAGCTAGCGGCGGCACCCCCGTGCGCGTGGAGGGGAACGACCCGCCAGCCTGCACCACCCAGCAGAGCCCTGGCATCACCAACTCGTGGCCGCGCTGGGCGCCAGAAGCCGAGCAGGACGGCGATCGGCGCTACTACTGGCTGGTCTTCTCCTCCAAGCGACGCGACGGCCTGACGCCGCAGCTGTACGTCTCGGCCGTGGTGACAATCGTGGACGGCGAGACCGAGACCATCGAGCGCGCCTACCCAGCGGTGTACGTGACGGCGCAGGTCGAGTCCGAGAACAACCACACGCCCGCGTGGGACGTCTTCCAGGTCCAGCCCCCGGAGTAGACCGGGCTAGCTCGACCGCAGCAAACCCGCCACGATCTTGACGAAATCCGTGGCCGTGATGACGCCGATCAGCGTGCCATCCTCCGTGACGACCGGCAGGCAATGAGTCGCCCGTCCCAGCATGGCCTCCGCGGCGCGAACCAGCGGGGTGTCGGCGCGGGCCGTGAGAACATCCTGGGTCATCAGGGCCTGGACCTTGGTGCTGCGGTCTAGCGGCGCCACGCGGGACTGCGACGGGCGGTCGTCGGCGCTATCGGGCTCGTGGTCGTCGTCGCCCGAGGGCGGGGCCTGCTCCTCGTCGTCCAGCGGGCCGTGGTCCACGTCCCGCGAGAGCCCGCCGAACAGAGCGGTCAGCAAGACGCGGTGGGTCACCATGCCGAGCAGCTTGTGGTCGCGCCCCACCACGGGCAGGTACCGATAGCGGAACCGCTGCATCCCGGCTTCGATCTGCTCGAGGGTGTCGTCCACCGTGACGGCCACGACCTTGCGGATCATGATGTCGCCCACTACTTCGGGGGGAGAGGCCATGGGCGGCGGCTGGGAGTAGCGCTCGTGCGTCACCCGCTGGAACGCGGGCTTGGGCAGGGGCCGGTCCGAGGGAGAGGTCTGCCGCGGCTGCCTTTCGCTCGGGGGCGGTGGCCCAGGAGGTGGTGAAGACCGCCGCTCGGAGCCCCCCGAGCGCTCCTGCTCGGCGTCCCCGTCGGCTGGACCCTCGTCGTGCTCGCGCGCCTCCTTGGCCACGGCTTCCAGCTCGTCGTCGTCGAGCTGCTCCACCTCCAGCTCCGGAGAGGAATCAGGTGAAGAGGAATCGTCGACTGAGGACGAGTCGTCGGCCTTGGGATCGGGCTCGCTGGACCGGGTATCGGAAGAGTCCGCCATAGTCCTAGCATGCCTTGCTCCCGCCGAGGTGTCGAGAGGCACGGCGGCGGCCGTGCTAGGCAGCGCCGCCGCGAACGACCTCGAGGAAGATGGCGCCGTAGGAGGCCAGCCGCGCTGGGCCCATCCCGTGGATGGCGCTCATCTCGGCGATCGTCGTGGGGCGGTGGGCCGCGATCTCGGCCAGGGTACGGTTGTGGCAGACGACGTAGGCCGGGACCCCCAACCGGCGAGCCTCCGCCAGGCGCGCGCTGCGCAGCTGCTCGTACAGCTCAGGATCGACGATGTGCGCGGGTACGGGGTCGGCCTCGGGTCGCACCGGCTTCCGCACCGAGCGCGGACGCTTGCCCACGTCCTCGGGCGGGAGCAGCACGCGCAGCTCTCGCTCGCCCTTCATCGTGGCCCAGCCTCGCCGCGTGAGTCGAGGAACCGGGAAGGGGTCGGGGGACAGATCCACCAGACCGGCCGTGATCAGCCGACGCATCAGCGCCATGATCCAATCGGCGCGGTGGGCGCTCAGCAGACCGTGCGTGCTCAGCGAGGTCATGCCAAAGCGGCGCAGCCGCGGGTTGTCGACGCCGCGCAGCATCTCCACCACCGCGCCGAGGCCGGCTCGGCCGCGGCTACGGGCCACGCCCGAGAGCGCCTGGCGCACGATCCGGCTGACCTCCTCAGGGTCCTGCGACGGCCCCTCGCCGCCCGATCGCTCCAGCCGCTCGCACACGTCGCAGTGCCCGCAGCCGCCCAGGGTCTCCTGCTCGTCGCCGAAGTGGCGCAGAATGAAATCGTGTCGGCAGCTCCCCGCCTCGGCGTAGCGCATCAGATCGAGGAACATCTGCCATTGCCATTGGATCCGTTCGGACGAAGGCGCCTCGCCCGAGCCGTCCTGCCGCGGGCTCTCGATGAGCCTCCGACGCAGGCCGAAGTCGCTCGAGCCCGCGAGCAACAGCCCGTGGGCGGGTTGGCCGTCTCGCCCCGCCCGGCCCACCTCCTGGTAGTATTGCTCGATCGAGCCCGGCGCCTGCAGGTGCACCACCGCGCGGATGTCCGGCCGATCGATGCCCATGCCAAAGGCATTGGTGGCGACCACCACCTCGAGGTTACGCAGCGAAAAATCGTGGCTTACCCGATCGCGCACGGCTGCGTCGAGCCCCGCGTGATAGGTCGCGGCGCGCCAGCCCTGCTCGGCGACGAGCGCGCCCATGCGCTCGGCGTGCTTGCGCGTCCCCGCATAGATGATGGCCGCACCGACCGGCTCGCGCGGACTGCCCAAGGCCTGCCGCAGCACCCCTAGGGCGGCCTTGCGGCGAGCGTCCACGCGGTCGAGCTCGAGCACGCCGAGGTGCAGGTTGGGTCTCGCAAAACCGCGCAAGACGACCGCCGTGGGCTGATCCGCCAAGCCGAGGTGCTCCAGGATCTCGTCGCGGACCGCTGGCGTGGCCGTGGCCGTACACGCCAGCACCCGCGGCGGGCGCAGCGCTGCGATAACCCGATCGAGCCGCAAGTAGTCCGGTCGGAAGTCGTGGCCCCATTGGGAGATGCAGTGCGCCTCGTCCACCGCCACCAGCGGCGGACGGAGCCGCGCCAGAAGGGCCACCTCCACCTCCGAAGCCAGGCGCTCGGGCGCCACGTACACCAGCCGGTAGCGGCCCTGGCGAAGCGCCTGCGCGCGCGCCCGCAGCTCGTCTAGCGATAGCGTGGAGGCCAAGTAGGTGGCGGCGATCCCGCACCGCTCCAGCGCCGCCACCTGGTCCGCCATCAACGCGATGAGCGGCGAGACCACCACAGTGGTGCCCCCCAGCGCTTCGGCGGGCAGCTGGTAGCACAACGACTTGCCGCCGCCAGTGGGCGCCACCACCAACACCCTCCCACTTCCGTCGAGCAGCTCGTCGATGGCCTCGCGCTGCCAGTGGTGCAGTCGCTCCAGGCCGAAGCGGCGTTGGAGGATCGCGGCGAGATCGGGCACGGCGGGGTTGTACGACAGGGTGGCAGCGGCATCCATCACCGCTTCGTCGACCCGACCGCCGCGCCGGTTGCGCGTTTTGTTTGCCGGGGCTCCGACGGCGCGTGCTCGCCCGCCGAAACTCCCGCCAAATCGCCAGCCTCCAGCGCTTGACGTGGTGGAGCGAAGTAGCGGAGTATGCTTGAAGACGATGCAATCCGGTCAAGTCGTGGCAGGCAAGTACCGGCTGTCCCGCCGCCTCGGTGTGGGCGGAATGGGCGAGGTCTGGGCCGCCTGCCACATCCAGACCGAACGCGACTTCGCCATCAAGATCATGCACAAGAAGATGGCGAGCGACTCGGAGGCTCGCCATCGCTTCATGCGCGAGGCGCGCGCCTCGGCGCGCATTGGCCACCCCAACATCGTCGACGTGTTCGACGTGGGCGAGCTCGACAGCGGCGACCTGTACCTCGTCATGGAGCTGCTCGAGGGCCGCTCCTTGGCCGAAGCGCTGACCACCGATCCGCCTATCGGCAGGCTCGAGTTCTTGTCCGTCGTGATCGATGTCTGTCACGCGCTGGCCGCGGCGCACGAAGCGGGCATCGTCCATCGCGACATCAAGCCAGCCAACGTGTTCGTGCACCAGGACCGCCACACCCACGCCTTCTGCGGCAAGGTCCTCGACTTCGGCGTCAGCAAGTTCACCCAGGCCGACGACAGCCTCCACACGGGGCTGAACATGCTGCTCGGCTCGCCGCGCTTCATGAGCCCCGAGCAGATCCGCGACGCGGGCACGGCCGACGGGCGGGCCGACATCTGGACCATCGGCGTCATTCTGTTCCACGGGCTGACGGGCCAGTGGCCGCACGACGGCGGCAACTCCACCGAGGCCCTGATCGCCATCGCCACCAAACCGCCGCGGTCGATCGACGAGGTGGCGCCCTCGCTTCATGCCGATATCCGCGCCATCGTCAGCGACTGCCTCAAGCCCCTGCGCCAGCGCACCATGACCGCGGTCGAGCTCGCCCAGCGGCTCGAAGCCGCGCTGATGACGAGCTGCCTCGGCGAGCAGCAGACGAGCACGACCGAGCTCCCGCCCAGCTCCGACCCCTCGGAGCCGAGCGCGCCGGGCTCCGCGGAGCCGAGCGCGCCGGGCTCCTCCCGGCCCGGCGACGACGGGGGCGACGAGGGCGACGGGGATGATCCCGACGAGCAGTGGGCGCGCCCCGAGAGCGCTCCGCCCGAAATCGACATCGAGCTGCCGCCCGCCGATGCGCAGGACCCCGACACGGTGCGCGATGCGATGCAGCCCGAACCGGGAGAGTCGGACACCGTACCGGACCTGCCGAGCTCGGAGGGGCAGCAGGGCGATGGCGCGACCGACGTGGTGCCCCCCCCCCCCGTGGGCCCCCCCCGGCCGGGGCGGGGGGGCGCGCCCCCCCCACGCAGGCCCGCCGGGGGGCCCACCCCCCCCTTGGACCCCCCCGGGCCGGTGCTGGAGGGCGCGCCCACCCAACGGTGGCAGGCCGATGACATCAGCGACCTGGGGCCGACCAGGCCCTGGAGCCGCGCCATGGTCAACGAGCTGCTGGCCACTCACCTTTGGAAGCGCCAGAGCGCCGACCAACCGCTGGCTCCGCACCCCCAGCAGGCCTTGGGCCCCACCTCGGCGCCCGCCTCGGTGCCCTCCTTCGGCCCGCCGCCTAGCAACCCCGGCTTGCCCTACCCCTCGCAGCCCGACGGTGGGGCCTATGCCCGGGCGCCCTTGCCGAGCGCGGGGCCAGCCTGGCGAACCCGACCGGTCTTGCGACAGTGGCAGCGCAGCGTCCTCGCTGGCGCGGCCGTGGGGGCGCTTGCCGTGATCCTGTTCGCCCTGCTCTGGCCCGCCTCGCCCGCCGCGGACGAGCCCGCCGCGGCCGGTCGTCCGGATGATGGCGGCGCGAGCTCGGATGGCGGGCCGCGCGACGCGCAGGACGACGCAGACGCGCAGGACGACTCGTAAAGAAGGTAGGGGCCCGTTGTCGACGACCGAGCTGTGGAGCCAACCCGAGCGGGCCGAGCCCACGGCCGAGGCGTACGTCGACGTCACCCGACGCGATGGCCTCGTCTCCCGCCGCCAGGTGCTGCGGGGCCATCACATGCGCATCGGTCGCTCGCCCAAGGCGGCCATCGTGCTCGAGCACAGCACGGTGTCCTTTCGCCACGCCGAGCTGGTCCTCGACCCCTTCGGCCACTGGTGGGTCTACGACCTGGCGAGCACCAACGGCACGCGCGTCAACGGCGTGCTGGTCAAGGAGCGAATGCTCAATCCGGGCGACCGGATCGACATCGGCGACTTCGTGCTGTGCCTGCGCTTGACGACCGACCGGCGCGAGCTCGACTCCGCCGCCTTGGAGGTGGACGAGGAACCGCCGACCGACCGGGGGCGAGAGCGGCTCATCACCATGACGCCCGAGCCGGACGAGGTGCCGCGGATCAACGCGGCACTGCTGTCCAAGGTCATGGCTTTCGGGCGGCAGCTGTTGACCGTGGAGGAGGCCTCGGCGCGGCTGGATGCCCTGTGCGAGTTCGCGGTGGGCTCGGATTTCCCAGCCGACTCGGCCGTGGTCGTACGCTTGGAGGAGGGCGAGCCCACCCGGCTGGTGCTCGGTCCCTTCCAACGCAATCCCGAGGCGACCAAGGGGCGGCACATGTCGCACGGCGTGCTCAGCTCGCTCTGGAAGCGCCGCGAGCCCGTGCTGGCCACCAACCTGCCAGTCTCGGACAAGCAGCTCGGCGTGGGCACGCTCACCATGCCCGCGCAGGAACGCGCGCTGGCGGTGGTCGCCTGCCCCCTCTATGCCGACCAGGAAACGATCGACGCGCTGTATGTGGAGCTGCCGCCTTGGTACGCCACCGTGGAATGGCTCACCCTGGTCACCCTGCTGGCGGACGCCCACCAGCAGGCCGAGCTAGCTTGGGAGGTGCGCAACCACCTGCGCATCTCGGCCATCGTCGAGCGCGAGCTGATGATGGCCCGCCAGATCCAGCACGGCCTGGTGCCGCGCTACCTACGCTTCGAAGGGCTGGACGTGGCGATCGGCTTCGAGCCCTGCCGCTGGGTGGGCGGTGACTACGTCGACGCCATCACCATGATGGACGGTCGCGTGCTGCTGGCCATCGCCGACGTCTGCGGCAAGGGACTACAAGCGGCGCTGGTGGCCTCCAGCTTGCACACCATCGTCCACGCCACCGTGCACACCGCTCGGAGCCTGGCGCGGCTGGTCGACAACATCAACGACTACCTCTGCAACTACTTGCCCGACCATTCCTTCGTGACCATGACCTGCATCGCCATCGATCCGTGGACCGGCGAGGTGGAGTGCGTCAACGCCGGTCACCCACCGGCCTTCGCGGTGGGACCGCACGGGGCGCTGCGCCAACTGCAAGCCGAGCAGAACACCGCGCTCGGGCTCCTCAAGATGCCCATGGCTGCGGAAGGGTTCGCGCTCGCCCACGACGAGGTCTTGGTATTGTACACCGACGGGCTCACCGAGCTACCGGGCGAGGACGGTCAAGCGCTGGGCGAGGACCGGCTGGCCGCGGGGCTCTCCTCGCTGGTGGCCACCCACCCGACGGCCAGCGTGCACACCACTCGGCACCAACTCACCGAGATGCTGGACGCCTTTCGAGGTCAGCGGGTAGCGGCCGACGACTGCACCTTCCTCATCGCGCGCCGGACCGCGGCCGGCCGTCCCCCTCCCGCGCCACCTTCCCGACCGTACTAGCCCACCGCGTCGCCTCGGCACCCGCGATGTACGACAAAAGCCCGTGATCTGGAAGTGGCTCACCGTGGTGGCGCTGTCGATGACGCCCGCGCTCGTGGCCGGTCCGTCGGCCGCCATCCTCGCCGCCATCGGCTTCGGCTTCTCGCCGTGGGCCTACTTGCCCGTGGTCATGGTCTCCAGCTTCTGCGGAGGCCTGTTGGTCATGCGCCTTTCCGATTGGAGCGCGCGCATTCCCCTGCTCGAGCGCTGGCTCGCCAGGGCGCGCAAGCCCAAGGCGGTGCGCTGGTGCGAGCGATGGGGCCCCTGGGGGGGCTTGACCATCGGTGCGGCAGCGATCGGACCGCTTCCGATCCTCATCGCGCTCAAGTGGATGGGCGTCGAGGACCGACGGATCGTCGCTCCCCTGGCCGTAAGCAGCGCGCTGTTCACCCTGATCTACCAGTGGCTGGTCGCGGTCGGCGTCGACCAAGTGCGCAGCATCCTCGAGCCGTTTGGATTGATTTGACGATCGGGGCGCCAGGCGTTGCTACACGCCTTTCCCTGCCCCGAACAACGGGGAGAAGCGAGCAGTCCAGCGCTTGGCGCGACGCGGTCACCATTCCGGGCTAGAATACCCGCTGGGAGGTGCGGCGATGCGAGGACGAGGCTGGCTTCTTTGGGGTGCGTTCGGGCTGGGCGCCGTGGGTGCGCCTTCCGCGGTCATGATGGCGTGCGACGAGACAGCGTCGGTCTCGCAGCCGGGCCCGGGCGACGGCTCGGACGCGGGCTCAGACAGCCCCTTCGTGCCCGACGACAGCGGCTTGGACAGCACCTGCGCCTGGTCGGAGGTAACGCCCGAGCGCGCTGGGGTGGACATCGTGTTCGTCATCGACAACTCCCACAGCATGCGGGACGAGATCGAGAAGACCATCGCCAACATCAACGCCTTCTCCGAGATCATCGCCTCGAGCGGCCTGGACTACCAGGTCATCATGCTGACCGCCAAAGGCACCAACCTCTGGGACCAGCGCGAGGACGTGCCCAACCTCAAGGACTCGGGGATCACGGGCGACATGCCCATCGAGGTATGCGTTCCGCCACCGCTCGGCGTGGGCGAGGACGGCGGCTGCGGCGACAACCCGCCGCGCTTCTACCACCTCGATCACTGGCCCGTGGGCATCGCCAGCCACAACGGCATGTGGATGGCCATCAGCATGTACCGACCCGAGTACAGCTGGGTGGGCGACATCGGACCGGCCGACGGCGGTTGGTACAAGTGGGCCCGCTTCGACGCCACCAAGTTCTTCGTCATGATCACAGACGACGAGGCCGAGCAGCCGACCACGGAGATGGCCGATGCCGCGGTGCTGCAAGGCGCCACCGAGCCCTGGGAGATCTTCGACCGCATGGTGCTCTACGATCCGCGCTTCGGCCCCGCAGGTACCTTCGGCAGCGAGGACAACCGCAAGTACGTCTACAACACCATCTGCGGCTGGGTGTACCCCGGCGGCTATGAGACCGACGAGGGCGCTTGCGAGTCGGCGCCCGACGCGGGCGAGTGGAACGCCGCGGTGGATCCGGGCGAGCAGCACCAGACGCTGGCCGCGCTGACCGGCGGCATGGTCGAGTCCATCTGCCGCGACGACTGGTCGGCCGTGCTGAGCAACCTGGCCGACGCGGTGGTGGCCACCCTGGGCTGCGAGTACGCGGTACCCGAGCCCGACGAGGGCGTCATCGACCCCGACCAAGTGTTGGTGGTTTACACCCCCGAGGGCGGCGATCCGGTGACCCTGGATCGGGTGACCGACATCTCCAAGTGCGACAGCTATCCCAACGGCTGGTACTACGACGACAACGACAGCCCCACCCGGGTCATCCTCTGCCCTGACGCCTGTGCCACCATTGGCTCGTCGGCGACCGGCACGATCGAGCTATGGTTCGGCTGCGAGGCGCCGCCGCCCAAGTGAGCTCGCTTCTTCGCGCCGTTCGCCGAGCGGCCCGCGCGCTGCTACTGGCGGGCTCGGTCGTTGCCGCGGCCTGCTCTGACGGCTCGAGCGGGACGGGAGCGGCTGCCGACGCTGGTGACCCGAGCGACGGCTCCTCCGCCGACGCCGCTCCACCGATCAACCCCTCGGGCTACCTGCTCATCACCGCCGAGCGCCTCGAGGGCTTGCACGACGAGGTGGCCGCCGAGGCGGCGCGCTGGCAAACCCTGCGGCAGAACGTCGACGAGGAGATGGACGAGCGCGACTCGAATCGGTGCGGGCCCGAGAACATCGCGCTGGCCTATCTGCTCACCGCCGAGCCCGCCTACGCCAGCGCGGCCATGGCCTGGGCGGATGAGATCGTGGACGCCGACGACGTCGCCTTCGATAGCTATCTCTACTTCGGCGACCGCATGCGGCAGATCGCGCTGGTGCTCAACTATGCCTACGACGCGCTCGACGCGGCCGAACGCCAGCGGTTGCAGTCCTACCTCGAGCGGTGGACGCACGAGCTGTGGTTCGACAATCAAGGCAGCGGCTGGGGTCTGGACGATCCGGGCAATAACTATCACATGGCCTTCCTCGAAGGGACGGCCTATGCGGGCTACGCGCTTCGACAGGCTGGCGTCGCCCAAGGGCAAAGCTACGTCGATGTCCTGCTGGACAAGATCGAGCGTCCCGGCGGGGTGCTCGAGTACCTGCAGGGCCGCGCGCGCGGCGGCGATTGGCCCGAAGGGGTCAACTACGGCCAGCGCTCCAAGCAGCGGCTATTTTCCGCGCTTAGCGCGGTGGCCTCGATGGGCGACACCAACTACTTCGCGGCCACGAGCTTCTTCTCGGAGGCCATTAGCTATGCCTTTTATCAGCTACAGCCAGGAGGCGAGCGCCTCTATCCCGGCGGTGATCTGGCCTGGGACGAGGCCATGCCCGTCTCGCCCAACGACCGCGAGTACGTGCAGATGGCCACCTATTGGATGACCGATCCGACGGGCCAGGCCTTGGGGCAGTGGTACCTCGAGCACGTCGTGCCCGACTACACCGGGCCCACCTTTCACGGGCGATCTTCCTATTACCTGGACCTACTGTTCGCGCGGCAGGGCCCGAGCACCCCGCCGACCGAGCTGCCGCTCCACTATCTGGCCGAGGGTACCCTGTGGGCACACGTCCGCTCGAGCTGGGACGACGACGCCACCAGCCTGAGCATCTCGGGCATGCCGCTCATCGATCAGAGCCACGCTCACTACGATGTGGGCTCGTTCACGCTCTGGAAGCACGGCTGGCTGGCCGTGGACGCCACCAGCTACGGCGATACCGGACTGAACTGGGACTCTGGAGCCCACAACATGGTGCACGTGGCCGGGCACGAGCGGCGCGGCGGCGAGATCCCGGGGCTGCTGCGCTTCGGCGACGAGCCGGAGATGGCCTACGCACAAGTGGACGCCAGCGGGCTCTATCGCCGCAAGCAGGGAGCCGAGGTGGAAACGCTGCTGGAGGAGTACACCCGCGAGCTCGTGTATCTGAAGCCCAACACCCTGGTGGTCTACGACCGGGTCGAGCCCAAGCCGGCCGGCTCGGACTACGATTTCCGCGTCCACTTCGCGGCCGAGCCAAGCCAAGCCGAGGGCCGCATTTCCGCTCAAAACGGTGGCGGAGCGATCGCGCTCGAGCTGCTAGTGGGCGGCGACGCCGAGGTGCGAGCGGACGACGATCTGGCGGGCGGCCCGAGCGACGCGTGGCGGGTTGAGGTCGAGCCGGGGCCGGGCGGACGGTTTCTGGCGGTGCTCGAGGTCGCCACGGGATCCCCCCCAGCACCCGGAGCGGAGCACTTGACGAGCAGCGGCGAGGCGGAAGGAGCGCTGATCGGCGACGAGGTGGTGCTGTTCAGCTCGCGGCCCCGCGGCCAGAGCCCTGCCCTGCCCTTCAACTATGCCGTGACTGGCACCGAAGAGCGCACGCACACGATCGCCAACCTCGACGGCCCTTGCGCGGTGAGCGTCGACCGGCAGGGCGGCTCCACCCTGGTGACCGTGAGCGCGGGCAGCAGCCACACGCCCGACGACCAGGGCGTGCTGCGCTTTGCGGACTGAGCCCGGGGGGGCGGGCTGCCACCCTACTCGGGCGGGGGCGGCTCGCACTCGACGAAGGCGATGCTGGTCTCAATGGCGAAGTTCGACAGGCTGCGGTGGCGCTCAGCATGGAAGATGTCCAGCGGGTAGATCCCGCCAGGCTGGATGCCCAATTCCTGCGCCCTTTCATCCAAGCTCACCTGGCCGGTAATCGGCGGGTGCACGCCGCCCAGATCTAGGGCCAGTCGCCCGTTGATGAAGACGAACAGGTCGTCGTCACCGGTGAACGAGAAGACGTCGCCCTGCCGATAGATGAACTGCGTCCGCAGCTCGAAGGTGAAGTGGTAGTTGTGGTCGTTTTGCTCCCGGCCCCAACCGCGGGTGTCTATGGGGAAGAAGGCCGTGTTCTCGTACGAGTACACGCCCTCTTTGTTTGAGCTGAGTTGAATGGTGTGCTCGAAGGGCAGGTTGACGCCGTCGACATCGCGGTACCACTGGTCGAAATTCTCCGGTCCCGTGGTCGTCAGCGTGCCTTCGGGACGACCGATGTACATCGGCTTTCCGTCCGGGCCGAGGTAGTGGTCGATGATCCCCGGGTCTTCGGCCACCACGTATTCGAAGTCAGGATGCTCCTGCTTGAAGTCGCGGATGATGCCCGTCATCTGGTCGTTGCAAATGCCATGGCCGCCCATGCCTCCGACCGTCACGACCATTCCCCCTCCGCCCCCGTGGCCCCCGGCCGCCCCTCCTTCGCCCGCGGCCCCAGCGCCGACGTCGCCCGCCGAGCCCCCTTGGCCTGGTAAGGCCCGCTCGGCCTGGCTGCCGCAGCCCACCGTGCATGCCGCGCCCACCAGGGCTGCCGCCCAGAAACCACACTTGGAAGTCGCACCGTACATGGAACACCTCGCTACGCGGGTAAGCCGTATGGCCCCAGACGACCTCGCCCCTCCGCCCTACTGGGCTCCGGGTGGCGCATCGTCGCAACGGCCGTGCCTATACGCTGTGTGTCCGCCGAAGCCGGCCTCGTGAGGTCAAACGGCGCAAATGGGCCTCACACGTACCCCGCATCCCGCAACGCGGGATCAGTACAGGGGCGTCCAGTCTTCGGGGCTGGCTGGATATTTGTTCTCGGTCCGCTCGCCCTGGAATTCCCAGTGGAACCAGAGCTCGTACTCGCCGCCGTGGGCCGTTGCGTGGTAGGGGATCGCAGGCCCTTTGACGTACTCGCTCTGCTCCCATGGCAGGTATAACAGCACGTTCGAATCGACCTGGAGGCAGGCCTCGTGGCTCGGGAAGTAGTCGTCCTCGTTGTGGAAGAGGCTGCCTAGCCAGGCGAAGAACTCGGCGATCAGGGCCCCGAGCAACGCGCCGATGCCCGCACCCAGGACCGAGCCCAGCAGGCCACCCACCCACGAGCCGACGGCAAAGCCCGCGTCTTTGGCGAGCTCCTTGAGCTTGAACTCGACGGCGTCCATGGCGTCCTGGATGATCCCGGGCAGGCCGCCGTCGTCCAGCTCGGCCGGGATCAGGCTCACGGCCACCACCCTGGGCCAGGTGTCGGTGGCGTACATGTCGAAGGAGTGCAGAACCTCCGTGTAGTTCCGGACCTTGCCGTCCCAGAAGTCCCCCAGGTAGCGAGACTTCACCTTGGCCGGCCCAACGTCCAGGTCGGTGGCCACGCCGCCGATGCCCACCTCGTCGTCCCCACAGGCCTCCGGGTTGGTCTCGTCGATGCACTTGATCTGGTCCAAGACGAAGGACAGGGTCGGGTAGCCTCGGCGGAGGGTCCACTCCGCGACCCAGGGGGTCCACTTGATCTCCCCGCCCTGGAACCTGCCGGACAGCTGCTCCTTGGTGTGGTCCAGGCCCTGGCTGGAGGAGACGGGGTGACCGAGCCAGCTGCCGAAGCTGCCCAACTGGAGCCACTTCTTGAAGATCGCCTGGTGAATGGCCCGCGCGCCCCAGCGCGGGTGCCACCAGATCGCCCCGTGCTGGAAGTAGGAGACGGCGCTGAGCCCGTCGGGCTGAGCCAGCTCGTCGCTGACCGGCAGCCCGAGCCAGCTATCCACGCCCTCCGCATCCAGCCATTTCTGCAGAATCGCACCACGGATCATCATGGCCCCGTGGCCCGGCGTCAGCCAGATCCAGCCCTTGTGGAAGCCGGCCACAGCCCCATTGTCGCCCATGTCCAAGACGCTGGTGGTCGGCCAGCTCAGCTCGCCGCCGCCGCCGCCCAGCTCGTCCCACTTTTCCAGGATCGGGCCGTGCAAGACCAGCGTCTCGCCGTCGTAGCGGGCGAAGATCATCCCGCCCTGGAACCGCTGCTGGATGCCCGTGTTGACCGGGACCGGCCCGCTCGTCGGGTAGCCCAGAACGCCCAGCTCGGCGCCCCACTGCACCCAGGTGTCGAAGATCTCCCCCTGCTTGAGCACGTGGGCGCCAGTGCTCGGGTGCCAGAAGATCGAGCCTGCCCAGAAGTGGTTGAAGCGGCCCTCGCCGTCAGCCGATTTCGTCTCGTCGGTCAGGGCGTGGCCGAGGAGCATGATCCCGTCCACCGCGTGGTAGCGGGACCAGATCTCGCCGTGGATCTCGTGCGCTCCGTCGTCCTTGTAGTAGCTGATGCAACCCTTTTCGTAGCGCTGGAAGCGAGTGCCCCAGTAGCCCGCCAGCTCGGGTCCGAACGGCGCGCCCAGCAGGCCGTCGTTCCCGCCCAGGGTCTTGTGCTTGAATTGGATGGGATCCGTGTACGGCTGGGGGAACGTCGGCCCGTCCACCTCTGGCCACGGGCTAAAGGGGCGTGGCTCGTCCACGCGGCCCACGATCGGACCGTCCAGGATTCGCGGC
>CAYTYV010000092.1:0-5461 GCA_964441055.1 uncultured Polyangiaceae bacterium
GACGTTGGGGGCTCCGGTCGTCGCTGCGCTCCTCCCTCTGCCCCCAAACCCCCGCAAGAGTCTGTTCCTGACAGGCTTGATCGGTTTGCAGCAACTCCTCGACCGTGAGGTCACTCGCAGCGCGCGCAAGGAGCCACCCGTTGGCCGGCCGTCGCAGGGCGACTACACTTGCCCGCCATGAGCCGTCCGCGTTCGGCCAAGCTCATCGTGGGCATCGATTTGGGCACCACCCACACGGTGGTGGCCTGGTGCGAGCCCAACGCGGGCGCCGAGCCGCGGCAGCTCGACATCCCGCAGCTCGTCTCCGCCGCCGAGGTCGCGCCCCGACGGCTGCTGCCGTCCAGCCTGTACGCGCCGCTCGAGGGCGAGCAGCTCGAGGATCTGTGGGGCGACCGGCCCTGGATCATCGGCGAGCACGCCCAGCAGCGCGGCGGTGAGGTGCCGGGCCGCGCGGTCAGCTCGGCCAAGAGCTGGCTGTCGCATGCCGCCGTGGACCGCACCGCCGCCATCCTGCCCTGGCACGCCACTGAGGAGGCAGACGAGGACGTGCCGCGGCTCTCGCCCGTGGATGCCAGCATGCGCGTGCTGCTGCACGTGCGGCGCGCCTGGGACGAGGCCTTCGCGGACCATCGGCTGGCCGAGCAGGACGTGGTCCTCACCGTGCCTGCCTCTTTTGACGCGGCGGCCCGCCAGCTCACCGTGCAGGCAGCCGAGCAAGCCGGACTGCGCGTGCGGCTGCTCGAGGAGCCGCAGGCCGCGTTCTACGACTACATGCGACGCGGCGGGGACGAGGCGCTGGACAGGACGCTGCCCCGCGATGCCGAGTCTGCCGCCGTGCTGGTGTGCGACGTCGGCGGAGGCACGACCGATCTGTCGCTGATCCGCGTCGGTCGTGGAGCCGGGGCCGGGCCCTTCGAGGTGGAGCGCATCGCCGTGGGTCGCCACCTGCTGTTGGGCGGCGACAACATGGATCTGGCCCTAGCGCACCGCTGCGAGCAAAGGCTGGTGCCCGAGGGCCAGCGGCTGGGCGTTCGGCGCTTTGCGCAGCTCGTGGTGGCTTGCCGCAGCGCCAAGGAGCGGCTGCTGGGGCCCGAGCCTCCCGCCGAGCTGCCCATCGCGCTGGCCGCGGCGGGCTCGCAGCTCATCGGCGGGACGCTCCGGACGTCGCTCGGCCGCGAGGAGGTCATCGAGACCGTGCTCGAGGGCTTCTTCCCCGAGGTACCGCTGTCGGCCCAACGCCCGGTTCGGCGGGCCGGGATCGTGGCCTTTGGCCTGCCTTACGAGCGGGACGTCGCGGTCACCAGACACCTGGCCGCCTTTGTCACGCGACAGCTCGCCCAGGCGAGGCCGAGCGCGCTGCTACTCAACGGCGGCGTGTTCCACTCCGCCGCGCTGGCCGAGCGGCTGAGCCGTACCGTGGCCGCGTGGCTGCTCGATCTCGGCGACGAGCACGCCGATCCCTCTCCGCCGGGCGCTCTCATCCAGCTTCCGCTCGCTGACCCCGACACGGCCGTGGCCTTGGGCGCCGTGGCCTATGGCTTGGCGCTGCGCGGGCTCAGCACCCGCATCGGCGGAGGATCGGCTCGAGCATACTTCCTCGGGCTCGGGCAGGCCGACGGCGTGGCCACGACACGAGGCGTGTGCGTGCTGCCGCGGGGCGCGGCCGAAGGAGCGGTCCATCGCGCCCAAGAGCGCACCTTCAGCCTGACCCTGGGCCGGCCCGTACGATTCGAGCTGTACGCCTCGGACGCTGATGCGCGCGATGCCTCGGCCCCCGCGGACGGCGCGGGCGCGCTGGTGGAGCTCGACCCTGGGCTGCATCATCGCTTGCCGCCACTCATTGCCACCTTGCCGACTGGGCCCGAGGGGCAGGCCGGGCAGGTGCCCGTGCAGGTGGAGGCCGAGCTTTCCGCGGTGGGCACGCTCGAGCTCGCTTGCGTGGAGCAGCAGGACGAAGGCGCAGGGCGGCGCTTTGCCCTAGCTTTCGACCTGCGTGCGCCCGCGCCCGAGGACGACGAGGACGACGAGGACGGCGATCCAGACGGCACCGACGCGGCCCGAGCGCCGACCCGATCCCCATCGACCGCGCCACCACGCGGACGACGGACCGGCCCGCCGCTGCCTGGCGAGGTGGAGCAGCGCTACGGCAAGCGCTTCGCCCAGGCCCGGGAGGCGATCGAGCGAGTCTTCGGTAAGCGGCGCAAGGACGTGCCCGAGCGCGAGGTCAAGCGGCTGGTGCACAACCTCGAGAAGATCCTGGGCGAGCGACCGAGCTGGACCATGGGCTTGGCCCGAGCGCTGTTCGACGTGCTGTGGCCCAAGCACCGCGCGCGCCGCCGCAGCCCGCATCACGAGCGGGTGTTCTGGTCGCTCGGCGGCTTCTGCCTCCGCCCCGGCTTCGGCGATCCACGGGATGCCGCGCGCACCGCTGGCCTGGCCGCCCAGCTCGACCAGGGGCTCGCCTTCCCCAAGGAGGCGCGCACCTGGCCGCAGTTCTGGATCGCCTGGCGACGGGTGGCCGCAGGGCTGGACGAGCGCATGCAGGAAAAGCTCCGCGACGCGATCGATCCCTTCTTGGCGCCGACCGAAGCGCGCCTTTCCAAGCCCAAGACCTTCCGCAACGAGGCCGTGCACGACATGCTGGATCTGGGCGGCAGCCTGGAGCGGGTCCCGGCCGCCCGCCGCCGCGAGCTCGGAAGCTGGGTGCTGGAGCAGACCTGGACCGATCGAGATCCGCGGCTGTGGGCTGCGATCGGCCGCATCGGCGCGCGCGTGCCCACCTACGGCAGCGTCCACCAAGTGGTGCCCGCGCGCGCGGTGGAGCGCTGGCTGGACCACCTGCTGCGCGAGCGCTGGGACGAGATCCACACCGCCGTGCGCGCGGCCGTGGCCATGGCCCGCGTCACCGACGATCGGACCCGCGACGTCTCGCCCGCCCTGCGGCGGCAGGTCGAGCAGCGCCTGCAGCAGCTCGAGGTCCCCGCCCATTTCCTGCGCGCGGTGCGCGAGAACGTGCCGCCCACCGAGGAGGACCGCGTGGCCTTCTACGGCGAGGATCTACCCGTAGGGCTGCGCCTGGTCGATGGGGAGTGAGCGTGCGCGCCGTGCCTACTGCCAGCCCCGCCCGTCGCCTCAGTCGCGATCGGGCGCTACCGCCCAGCAGACAGAGCCGGCTCGCCTGGCCAGCGGGCGTGCTGCTCGTCTGCTGCCTACTGTCGTCGGCCTGTGGCGGCGGAAAACGACGCGCGGCTGCCTCGGAGCCCGAACGTCCGCCGCTGCTCTTCCGCCTCGACGCTGCTGACCAGCTCCAAGAGGTGCTGGATGCCAGCGTGGCCGAGCTCGGAGCGCCAGGTGCGGTCATGGCCGTGGGCCGGGCCCCCCGCGCCGGGGGGGTGGGGGGGCGCGCCCGCGCCGCCAGCGGCGCCGACCGAGCGGCGCCTTGTGGGTGGGCGCGAGCGGCATCGCTCAGAGCGGCGACGCGCTGCGCTACCCGGGCAGCTCACCCGCGACCGAGCCAGGACGGGCCTCCGGAGACCGCTGCTACTCCTGGCAGGGCTGCTTCCCCGACCCCAAGGACACGCGCTGGCGCGGCACGCCCATGCACGGCAGCATGCGCTTTCGCATCGCCAGCATCACCAAGACCTTCACCGCCACCCTGGTGCTGCTGCTCGCCGAGGAGGGCATCCTCGGCCTGGACGACACCGTGGCGCGCTGGCTGGGCGAGATCGTGCCCAACGCCGAGCGCATCACGGTCCTGCACCTGCTCGGCATGCGGAGCGGGCTGCGCGACTACGCGGACAGCGCCGAGTTTCGGCGGGCCGAGATCGAGCAGCCCCTGCGACGCTGGTCGGTCGAGCAGTACATCGAGCTCGCCCACCAGCACGGCGGAGCGCTGTTCGAGCCCGGCCAGCGCTGGGCTTACTCCAACACCAACTACGTGCTGCTCGGCCTGATGCTCGAGCGGGCGACCGGAGACGAGCTCGGCCGTCTGGTGACCGCTCGCATCCTCGAGCCGCTGGGGCTCGACGCCACCTCGGTGCCGACCGGCCCCGAGATGCCCGAGCCCTATGCCCACGGCTACACCTACGTGCGCAACGAGCAGGGCTCGGGCTGGCAGGACGTCTCGCAGCAGCATCCCGGGGGAGCCGACGGCAACATGATCTCGACGGCCGAGGACCTGCTCGCCTGGCTCGGCGCACTGCTCGAGGGGACCCTGCTCGGCCCCGAGCTCCGCGACCGGATGTTCGCCTCCACCGAAGTGGCCGCAGGCGTTCGCTACGGCCTGGGCGTGTTCGACTGCCAGGGCGCCGTGGGACACCCGGGCGGGACCCCCGGCTACGCCTCAGCCATGTTCCGCTACCGGGACCACGACTTCGTCGTGCTGGTCAACACCGATCTATTGCGCCACGACAAGACCGTGGCCGAACGCATCTTCTGGCGAGCCGCCCGCACGCTGCTCGACGAAGGCGAGCCTAGCCACGGGCCGCAGTGAACGAAGCCCTTCTAGAAGCGCCCCGTCAAGCCGAGAAAGGCGCCGTCCTGCGTCGCGCCGAGCTGCGGCAGCACGCCACCGCCCTGGTCGGGGTCGTCGCCTGACTCGGCCTGCCCCCAGACGCCCTGCTCGTCCAGATAGAGGGCCAGATAGACGAGGGTGCCAACGGCGACGAGGCTACCGGTAACGAGCAGGCCGCCGCTGGCGTTGTAGCTGGCATCGGCCTCGCCGTATTGGTCGGCCACGTCTTGGCGAAACACATCGCTATCGCCTTCCATCTGTTCGGCGTCGTCCTCCTGTCCCACGCCGACGAAATGGAGCCCCACCCCCACCCCCACCAGAACCGCGGTCACGCCAGCACCTACAAAGGTCGGCCAGAGCGGTAGGACCGCATCGTCGCCGCCCGGTCCGAGATCGGCGCCGACCGGAACCAGCGTGAGCGATGCGCTGGCGGGCTTGCCCGCGCTCGCCTCCAGCTTGTGCGCGACCGGACGGTGGCCAGCCAGCCGGGCCTCGACGGTGTGCGGACCCAGCTCGACAACCAGCGGCCCGCCGAGCGGCGAGGTACCGACCTGCCGCCCATCGACCAGCACGGCAGCACCGTTGACGTTGACGGTGACGGTCAAGCTCACCAAGTGGGCGCGGACTCTGTCGAGCTCCTCCTCGAGGAACTGTCGGTGCTCGGGCTTGCCCGCCGAGGGGAAGCCGGCCAGCGCCTTGGCCAAGTGCACGGCCGCCTCCCGCCACATCTCGAGCGCGGCCTCGGCCACGCCCAGGTTGCCAGCGATGTCGTACGACTGCTTGAGGCGATAGGCCTCCTGGAGCAGCGGCAGGGCCTGTTGCGGACGATCCTGTCGCAGCAAGGCCTTGGCCTGCTCACCGAGCTCGTCCGCGCGCCTAGAGGCCTCGGCATTGGGGGCGGCAATTGCGGGAGGCGCCGCCGTCGCGGGCGGCGGGGCGGGTGGGTCG
>CAYTYV010000092.1:5471-16630 GCA_964441055.1 uncultured Polyangiaceae bacterium
GGCTCACGGCGCTGGTCCGGGCGCTTTGTGGCCTGGGTTTGGGGGGGGGGGTGGGGGGGGGGGGCGGCGGCGGGGGGGGGGGGGGGGGGGGGGTCGGCTGGGGCGGCCGGCTGAGCCTGCGCGCTCCCTGGCACCGCAAGCGCTGCCACGATGGCACCGAGCCGCAGAAGGCGGGGAACGAGTGGGTGGACGGTCATGATGCTCTCTCCCGTGGTTCAGTCGATGGCCTTCGGCCGAGAACCGGTTGGGGTGGCGGTAGCTGGAGAGGGGGTAGTGGTGGCTCGAGGCGCAGTGGTGGTGGCTGGAGCTGGGGTGGGTCGGTACGGCACGGTGGTGCGCCAGCCCGTGGTGGGCGGCGGCGTTGCAGTGGGCGCGGTCACCGTGGCGGGCTCGCCGCTCGGCTCGGCGGCGGGCTCATCAGCCAGGGCCGAGCCGCCCTGGGCCGCAGACGCGGCGGGTATTGCGGAAGTCGTGCTCGTCAAAGGCGCGGGCTCGTGGGCTCTGCGGCTCGATGTCGAGGCGACCGGCTCGGTGCCTTTGCTGGGCTCGAGCCGAACTGCCGCGGGCTCGGTGTCGCTGCTATCGGACCAGGGAGCCGCGATGAGCAACAACACGGCCGCCAGCAAGAACAACAGCAGCACACCGCCGAGCACGTACCACCGCCCGCGATCGCGGTCCTGGCTCTCGGGCTTGGCTGTCGGAGCGGTCGGCGTCGGCGAGAGACGGCGTCCCGGAGCCAGGGCCGAAGGAAGCGTCTCGTCAGAGGCGAGCACGTCGGTGTCGAGCTGCTCACCACTGCGGGACCACGGGCTGGATGCGTCCTCCCCGCCCTGCGCGGACTCGGCCGAATCGGCCGTGGGCGCGGAAGCGGGCGCCGCTCGACCCGCTGACGCTTGCGTCGGCAAGCCTTTGCCCCTGGCCCGAGGCAGCGGCCTGCCGACGGACGCCGCAGGCGGCGGGCTTTCGGCTCTGGGCGGGGGCGGCTGCTTCGGGCCGGGCTCCGCCTGCGCCGAACCGCTGGAGGAAGCCGGCCGCGGCGGCGGGGGGGCAGGCGAAAACGGCAGAACGTCGGCTCCTGGCGACGGATACGGCGTGGTGCTGCTGGACGCGACCCGAGGGACCTCAGGGGCACCGCTCGGGGGCTTGAAGGGCAGGACGTCGCCGACGCTCGGCCTCGCCACCACCCCGGGCGCACTGCTCGAGGGCCGCAGGCCGCGAAGCGTCTTGCGGACCTTTACCTTGTCGAGGTCGAAGGTGATCTGCCGCGACTTGGGTGGTTCGTCGGCGCTCAGGGGGGCGCTGTGGCTCGCGCGACCGGCGCCGTCTAGCCGCTCCGTCTCACTTCCCTCGCCGAAAACGCCAGTGGGCTCAGCGCCGGACGTCGAGCGGGGCTGGCTATCGTCCTGACTGCTACCGCTGGCCGCGTCGTCGTCCTCGTCGCGCACTACGACCCCCATGATCGCTGTAAGCAAGGTACTTTGGTACACGAGCCGCCAGTAGGCACCAAAAAAGCGCAACGCAGCGGACGGAGGACGAAGCCCGCACGGGCTGGCGCGCGGCAGAGGTGTGCAGCGCGCCCGCGCACGAACCGTCACCAGCAGCCGCGCAGCACGAGCCCGGCGTCACCGCTCGGAGAGCCCACCACCGCGATCCGCGCAGACGGTGGCCTGGCCTGGAGGTGCGGGCGAGTCGACGAAGAGCCCGAGCCGTCGTCTGCGCCCGTGGCCAGCAGGCCGTAGAGGATGGTGCCGCCGAGGGCGAGCCCGCCAGCCGCGTAGGCCGCGATGGCGCCCGCGGTGTAGCGGTCGCGCGAGTCCTGCCTGGCTTGGATCTCGTCGCAGGTATCGGGGTAGTCCGCGCAGGGATCGGCGAGCCCCATGCCGTCGAGCGCCGCGCCTTGCCCGCGGGCCCAGGCGTTGTGCTGCTGGGATGCCACCAGCAGCCCCGTGCCCGCAGCCACGCCAGCTATGGCCAAGGCCGTGCCGGTCATCAGCCATGGCAAGCGGTCGTCCTCCTTGGGCACGGGCACGCTTTCGTCGGCCTTGGCAACCGGCTCGGCAGCGGGCGAGCTGGCACGGCCCCCAGCCTGCTCGGCTCGGCCGAGCAGCCGCTTAATGCGAGCGCGGACCTCGGCGTCGCCATCGGCGGGAAAGAGTCGAAGGGCCGCGGCCAAGTGCGTGGCCGCATCGTCCGCTCGGCCGAGCTCGAGCTCGACGCCGCCCAAGTTGGCCGCCACGGCAAAGCTCGGCGCCTGTTGGTAGGCCGCCAGGTAGGCCTGCCGGGCTTGCTCGAGCTCGGCTGCGGCGAGCGCGTCGTCGCCGCGCTGGCGCTCGGCCGAGGTCGCGGCCTCGGCGGCCAGGGGAGCCTCAGCAGGCTCGGCCGAGGCAAGGCCGACAGCCGTCCACAGCGCGCACGCGAGCAGCACGGCTTCAGAAAAACGCAGAACGACGGTGGCGCGATAGCTCGACATGGCAGCTAGAACGATCCGGAGAGCAGCAGCCCGCCCGCCGAGTAGCCCCCCCACGGCACGAGCAGCACCGCTTGCTCGCCCAAGGGCGGTTCCGTTTCCGCGTCGGGCCAAAGCAGGTACAGCGTGGTCGCCACCGCGGCCGCACCCGCCACAACGCTGGCACCAGCAGTCACACTCCACCAGCTCCCGCTGGTGCTACGGGCGTCGCGCCAGGCCGCGCAATCGGCCTCGAGCTCTTGGTTTGGCGCGCTGCAGATCACCTCGGCCTCGACCGTCGGCAAGCGCTCGTCGAGCCGGTCGGCCAGCTCGACCGCGTCGCCGCCCGCCGCATCCGCGGCCAGTCCTGCTCCGATGGCCAGGCCGGCTGCGCTCACGGCCACCGCACCGCCGACCACGACGGGCCACCAGGGACGGCCACCTGCCCGCTCGCCCCGAGCCGCCTCCGGTCGCGCGCTGTCCGCCGCTGCGGGCGCGGTCGGCCCCTCCAGCCGCAGCGGCACGACCAGCGTCTGCTCGACGCCCGCCCAAGCCTCAATCGAACGCGCTCCGCTCGTCACGCCGGGCCCTCGCAGCTCCAGCGTGCGCTCCCCCGGCTCGAGGTAGAGCGTGGGGGGGATAGGCCCCAGCCTATCGCCATCCACCCACAGCTCTACGTCCGTACAGGGGGTGCCGAACAGCCGAGCCTCCAGCCGGATCACGGCCACGTGCCGCTTGGCCAGCTCGAGCAAGCGCGCCACCTCGGCGACCGTCTCCGCGCTCTGGGTCGAGTCGGCCCTCATCTGCCGCAGGGCGTAGTCCAGATGCCCGGCCGCGTCGCGATAGCGCCCGAGCTCGAGCTCTACCGCGCCTAGGTTGCCCGCGATCTGGTAGTGCTGCGTCAACGCCCAGGCCTGCGAGAACGCTCGCTGCGCCCCTCGCCAATCCTGGCGCTGCTGGGCGGCGACTCCCTCTTTGTAGAGCTCGCGAGCACGGGCTTTGCGCTCCTCGTCGGAGGCGCTGGCCACCGCGGCCTCGGCGGGCCGGGTCGACGGCGACTGCGCCCAGCTCGTGGCTCCCGGCATGAGCACCCATAAGGCCCAAGCGGCCAGGCCGACCTTTGCGGCGCGCCGCGCCCATGACCGCCTGCTCGGTCTGGGGGCTGGGGCGGGCCCGATCCCAATGCCTTCGGCCTTGGACGGCCATCGGCGGACAGCCACGCGAGATCTGGCCAACACAGCGGTCTTTTCTACGCGTCGCGCTGGGGCCGGTCAACGCCCTTGCAGGCTGTTGGTCGCCGTGGCTGAGCGCGGAGATGGAGATGGCGCGACGGGCGCTGGCAATCCCGTGCTTGAGGCGACGCGGAGAATAATTCGCGCTAAGTCACTGTTCGCATTCCTGACAATGAGGTCTCGATGCCCCGCTGGTGGATGTTTTTGATCTTCTTCTCCATCGCCCTGCTCATCTTGGGCGGCGTGCACTTCTACTTCTATCGGCGGCTGGTCGTCGCACCAGCCCTGCCCCCGCCCTGGCGCACGGTGGTCACTGCCGCGCTGGTGCTCGCCGCCCTCAGCTTCCCGGTCTCGTTCTTCCTCACCCGGGGGATGGAGCCGACAGCGGCGCGCTTCGTGCTCTACCCGGTCTACATCTGGATGGGCATCACGATGATGCTCTTCTTCTCGCTGCTCGCCGTCGACGCGCTGAGGGCGATCGGCTGGCTGGGCGAGCGCGTCCTCGGCTCCTCCGACGAGGTCGCTGATCCCGAACGCCGGTTGCTGCTGGCGCGAGCCGTTGCCGCCGCAACCACGGGCGCGGTCTTCGCCGCGGCCGGCTACTCGCTTTGGCGCGGGCTAGGACGGCTGGCCGTCCGACGCGTCGAGGTGGTGCTGCCCAAGCTGCCTCGGGCGCTGGACGGCTTTACCGTGGCCCAGCTCACCGATCTGCATCTGGGCCCCATGCGCCGCGGCAGTTGGGTGAAGGAGGTCGTCGAGCGCACCAACGCGCTGGGGGCCGACCTCATCGCCATCACGGGCGACCTGGCCGATGCCACGCCCACGCAGCTCGCCGCCGAGCTGGCCACGCTGGGCCGGCTCGACGCTCCCCACGGGGTGTTCTTCGTCACGGGCAACCACGAGTACTTCATCGATCTGGACGGCTGGCTCGCAGCGCTCGCCCGGGTGGGCATACGAGTGCTGCGCAATGAGCGCGTCCCGATCGGCCAGCAGGGGGCCGCCTTCGACCTGGCCGGAATCGACGACCACGAGGGCAAGCGGCTGGCGCCTGGTCACGGCCCTGACCTCGCCAAGGCCCTCGAGGGTCGCAATCCGGACCGGGCCGTCGTGCTGCTGGCGCACCAGCCCCGCGCCGTGCTGGAGGCCTGCCGCCACGAGGTGGGGCTCGTGCTCTCGGGTCACACCCACGGCGGTCAGATCTGGCCGTGGAGCTACCTGGTGTACCTGCAGCAGCCCTACGTCCGCGGCCTGCACGAGCATCGGGGCACGCAGGTCTACATCAGCGCGGGAACGGGCTTCTGGGGACCGCCCATGCGCCTGGGCTCCACCGCCGAGATCACGCTCGTCACCCTGCGATCGAAAGGGGACGCGGCCGTGTAGATACGCTCGACCGAGATCGCCCCGGTTGACCATCGCCCTACAGCGCTCGGGCGCGCCTTTCGCAGCTCCTCGAGCCGCCCGCGCCGTCGTCGAAATGCGGGAATCGTCTACCTCGCCCGAGCGTCTATGCATCGAGTCCACGACGCGTCCCAGCTCGCCCGAGCGAGAGCGAGCACGGTCGCGTCCCAACTTGGGGCCGCTTCATGGTATGTGCGCGCAACATGGCCACCCGCGGAGACCCTCTTTCCGCAGCGCAGTCGCCTGGCGGCGCCTCTGGCGACCGCGCGATGACGCTGCCGAGCTCGGAGGGATCCCTGCGCAAGATCGGCCCGGCTGCAGCCATCTCCATCGTGCTCGGCAACATCTTGGGCGTGATGATCTTCCTCACGCCCGCCGAGGTCGCCAAGCACCTGCCCTGGGACGGCTGGTTCCTGGCGGCCTGGGCGCTGGGCGGCGCCTTGGCCCTGATGGGCGCGCTTTGCCTGGGTGAGCTGGGGGCCATGCTGCCCGAGGCGGGCGGCGACTACGTCTACATTCGCAAGGCCTACGGCGAGACGCTTTCCTTTCTGTCCGGCTGGACCTCGGTCGTGATCACCTTTCCCGGCTCCATTGCCGCCTTGGCCGTGGGCCTGTGCTTCTACCAGGGAGCCGAGGTATTCGGCCCAGCCATACGCGAGCCCGCCCTCAGCGTGGTCCTGGGCGGCTGGACCTACGAGCTGAGCTGGGCGCAGCTGCTCGGCTTGGGCGTCATCGCCTTGCTCACCGCCATCAACCACCTGGGCGTTCGCCTCACGGGCTGGGCGCAGACCGCCATCATCGCCCTTCCCATCCTGCTGATGGTGGCGGCGGGGGCGGCGGCGCCGTTCGTCGAGCCGAGCGGGCCCATGCCCGAGCCCGTAGTGGCCACCGACGCCAGCCCCTGGCTCGGCCTGTTCCCCGCGCTGGTGCCCATCTTCTTCGCCTATGCTGGCTGGAACGCGACGACCTACATCGGCGGCGAGATCCGCCAGCCGGGGCGCAACATCCCGCGCTCGCTCATCGTCGGCACGGCGCTGGCGGTGGGGCTGTATATGCTCATCTGCGGAGTGTTCTTGCGGGCCGTGCCTGCCGCGGCCATGCCGGGCGTGTCCTTCGTCCCCGCCGTGGCCCTCGGGCGGCTGTTCGGGCCTTGGGCCGGCTCGCTGGTCTCCTTCGTGATCGCCCTGGCCGTGCTCGGCAGCCTGAACGCCACGGTGCTGGCCGGGGGACGCATCTCCCTGGCGATGGCTCGCCACGGGCTGGGCTTCTCCTCACTGCGGCGACGGAGCGCCCGCTTTCAAACCCCGGCCGCGGCCTTGTGGGTGCAAGCGGCGCTAGCCATGGTGCTGGTGCTGAGCGGCCGCTTCGAGCAGCTCATCGCCTACGTGGTGGTGGTCATGCTGATCTTCTCCAGCATCGCCGCGGCCGCGGTGATCGTGCTGCGCGTGCGCCACCCCGAGCTCGACCGACCCTACCGAACCTGGGGCTATCCCTTCACGCCTGCCCTGTTCGCAGCGTTCAACCTGGCCGTGGTCGCCTTCTTGCTCTACGGCGAGGAGAGCAGGCTCGAGGCCGTCTGGGGGCTGTTCATCACCTTGCTAGGCCTGCCGATCTTCTGGTGGATGCGCCAGCGACGACGACGGCCAGCTGCCCAGCAAAGCAAAGCCGGCTCGTAGAGCCGCTGCGGGGCTTTGGGGGCAGAGGAAGGAGCAACGCGACGATCGACGCCCCCATCGTCGAATCAATCGCCGCTACCTCTCACGCGGCTTGGCCAGACCGGCGAACCAGCGCGCTACGGCAGCCAGAGACGCCAACCACAAGTAGCCCAGTCGGCGAAGCGCGGACCCCACCGCAGCCGCCGCGGGCAAGGCGAGCGCCTGCGAGCGGCTGGACGAGACCGACGAGGCTGAGGGCGCCGACGAGCGCAGCCGACGCCAGGCCATGCGCCCGCCGACGACGAGGCCCACGGTCAGGACGAGGGCGAGCACCCCCGCGGCACCCCCGGCCACCAAGCCCAGCTTGACGAGCCGAGGCCGCAGCGGCTTCGACGCCTTGGGCGCGGGCGGCAGGGCGCGGACGTCCGCCATGTGCGCGCGAAGCTCGCGAATGTCGGCTTCACAGGCGGCGATCGCGGCCTCGAGCTCGGCAACTCGGGTCTCGATCGCACGGATCTTGCTTGTCGATGTCTGGCTCGCTCCCATAGCTGCTCTCGGCTAGCGCAACGGCAAGGCGCTTCGCTCGATACTATCCTCCGGCGGTGGGCCGGTCGAGCTTCAACAGCCGCGCGGCGTTGTCCCAGAGAACGCGCGGACGCATCTCCGGTCGGTCCTCGGTAGCGAGCAGCACCTTCGCCAGCGCCATGGACTGATGATAGAAGGGCCAGTCGGTGCCGAACATCAGCCGATCGGGCGGAGCCTCCTCGACGAGGCGGCGTACTGCGGATAGCGACTGGCTGGCCACCTCCAGGTACACGTTTGGGTAGCGCTGCGCCAGCTCGAGGGCGAGCGGCCATTGCAGCGCGCCAGAATGACCCAGGATGAAGGTCGTCTCGGGCAGGTCGTGAATCGGCGGCCAGTAGTTCTTCAGCTGGCAGAAGCGACGACCCAAGCGAGGCTCGACGCCAACCGGGCCGCAGTGCCAGAGCACGGGCATGCCGAGCTCGCCGCAGACGCGGTACAGCGCGATCGCGCGGGGGTGGTCGGGCGGGGTCATCTGCGCCATGGGGTGCATCTTGAGGCCGCACGCGCCGCGGGCGTGCAGCCGGGCCACCTGCTCGGTGGCGCGGGCGGCAAAGGGATGAACCGAGCAGAAGACCGACAGCTTGCCGTCCGAGTCGGCGGCGGCGCGCAAGTAGGCCTCGCTGTTGGGCGAGAGTACGGGCAGCTCCACCGCCAGTAGCACGGAGTGGGCGATGCCGAGCGGCTGCATCTCCGCCAGAAGATTGGCGGCGGTGTGGGTGCGCCGCATGCCGCCCGAGCCCAAGCTGGCCAGGCTCAGATCCCGCTTCATGCGGCGCAGGTCCTCCGGGCTGAGGTTGCGGATGGCGTAGACGTCCAGGTCGAGCCGCCGTCTGGTGGGCATGTAGTGCTGGACTTCGTCGTGGCGCTGCCAGACATCGACGCGGTACGGCCCGCCGTAGCAGAGCGCCAGGTGGGTGTGCACGTCGACGACGGGACCGAGGGAGGGATCGGCCAGCGCCAGCCGGCCGTCCGAGCGTCGCTCGAAGTAGGGCAGGCGGCTCAGGGCCCAGGTGTCGTCGTAGATCGACGAGGCGGAAAACGGGGCAGCGGCAGCGCTCGACATGGCGCGCGAGCGTAGCACAGCCGCTCGTTGGGGTTCAGGCTTCAGGCCTGGGGCCCGCAGCCCGTCGTACGCGTTTTTCTCGGAGTTGAAGGGCGCGGGCTGCGCGCGTATCATTTTGCTCGGTGCTCTGTCGCTTGTGCCGCGGCACCGCCATCTATCCCATCGACCCGAGGGACCCGTCCATGAGACTCGTTCGCGCATCCGTCGTGCTGGCGGCAGCCGTCGCGCTGCTGCTGGTGGCATTGGCGCCTTTTGGCTGCAGCTCCGAGGGATCCACGCTCGTCTGCCCACAGACCGCGGGCGCGGGAGGTAGCCCCGAAGGCGGCTCCGGCGGCGACGGCTGGGGGCTGCAAGGCGGCGAGGCGGGCTCCGGCGGCGAGGGGCCCACCATCTGCGAGGAGCAGGACATCACCCTGAGCCTGGCGGGCGTGCGGGTCATGCTGCTGGTCGATTTCTCGAGCTCCATGTACGAAGGTTTCAAGTGGTTCCAGGCACGCAGCGCCGTGCAGACCATGATGGAGGATCCGCTCAACGCGGACACCTGGTTCGGCCTGGACGTCTTCCCCAAGCCAGCCACCATTGACTGGTGCCAATTTGACGGCGACGAGCCGGTCCCGCTGGGCCCCGGTACCCACGGCGACATCGTCGACTGGATGGCCGACCACCTGCCGAACCCCATCAATTTCGGCACCCCCATGGTGAACACCATCGAGCACTACATGCTCGATCCGACCTCGCCGCTGCACAACGACGAGACGGCCAACTACATCGTGGTCATCTCCGACGGCGAGGACAACTGCTACCTCGGCGGCGGGATCTTCACGGGCGACGACAAGCGGCACATGCTGGCCGGTATCGTACACGACCTCAAGGACGTGGCGGGCATCAAGACCATTGCTATTGGCTTCGGCTCGGGCGTCGACGAGGCGGAGCTGAACACCATCGCGGAAAACGGCGGCTCGTCGTTTACGAGCTACATCGACGCCGACGACCAGGCCGAGCTGGAGGCTGCCCTACTCGAGATCTCGCAGGCCATTCGCCCGTGCCGCTACCGGCTCGACTCGCCCGATGCCAGCGCCGATCCCTCCAAGGTCAACTTCTACTTCGACGGCAACCTGGTGGCCCGCGATCTGACCGAGACCGACGGCTGGAACTGGACGCAGTCGAGCGAGCTGGAGGTGGAGTTCTTCGGCAGCGCTTGTCAGGCCATCAAGGAGCAGACCGTGAGCGAGGTCCGCGCCACCTTCGGCTGTCCCACCAAGGTGGGGCCGAACGAGGACATCTGCGCCGAGGCGGACTTCTTTCTGCAGTTCCCGCCCGTGGCCGTGATGCTGCTGCAGGACTTCTCGGGCAGCATGGGCGACGACGGCAAGTGGTCCGACGCCACCGAGGCGATCACCTCGATGCTGGTCGACGACCGCAACAACAGCCTGGAGTTCGGCCTGGATCTATTTCCCGATGCCGAGATCCTCGACTTCTGCGGGGTCGAGCCCTACCCCAACGTACCGGTCGGCAAGTACAACACCTTCATGATCATCGATCGGATCTCCAACAACGAGCCGCTCGGAGACACCCCGCTGCTCGACGCGCTCACGCGCTTTACCTACCACCCGGGGCGCATCGGCGAAAACGGCGTCTCGGGCGCGCTGGTGGTGATCTCCGACGGCGCCGACACCTGCGCCGAGGGCGGCGTGGACGTGGTGGCGGAGCTCGGCAACGCCACCCAGGAGATCGTCGACGAGCACGACGTGCGGGTCTTCGCCATCGGCTTCGGCTCGGGCGTTAGTGCCGACGAGCTCAACGCCATTGCCGAAAACGGCGGCACGGGGCTCGGGCAGTACTCGCAGGCCGATGACCTGGCCCAGCTCGAGACCATCTTCGCCATGGTCTCCTCCATGGTCACCTCCTGCGTGTTCGAGGTGCCCTATGCGGGCGTCAACGCCGATTACGACCGGGTCAACTTCTACCTGGACGGCGTTCCGGTGCCGCGCGACACCGACCACATAGACGGCTGGGATTGGGTGAACCCGGTGACCATGACCGAGGTCGAGTTCTTCGGCTCGTACTGCGATATGCTCAAGACCGGTCAGGTGAGCGACGTGCTGGTCGAGTTCGGCTGCGACACCTTCATCCCCGAGTGAGGGGCGCGTGACAGCTGCTATCCCGAGGCCATGGCCATGACCCCCAAGGAGCGCGAGGCCTTCCTCGGCGGGGTGGAGATCTTCGCCCGCTGCAAGAAGCGCGACCTGCGCGCCCTGTCCAAGACCGCCGAGGAGCGCCGCTATAGCCCCGGCCAGGCACTGTGCGAGCAGGGCACCAGCGGGGTCGCGATGTACGTGCTCACCGGAGGCCAGGTCCGGGTCGAGCAGCACCTCGACGACGGCCGCACGGTGGTGATGGCCAAGCTAGGGCCGGGCGCCGTGGTCGGCGAGATGGCCCTCATCGACGGCGCCGCCCGCACGGCCTCGGTGGTGGCGGAAACCGAGGTCCAGGCGCTGGTGCTGACCTCGTGGGAGTTTCAGGCCCTGCTGCACAAGCGGCCGATCATCGCTCTCGATATCCTGCCCGTGCTGGTGCGCCGCTGTCGATCCATGGCCGTCGAGCTACGGCGGCAGACGCCCTCCGATAGTGAGTAGCCGCCTACCTCGGAGGCTCGATCGGGGCGCAGGTGGACACGCCCGCACCGACGATGCGAAGGCCGGTGTTGGGGATGTAGGTGGTCAACGTGCCGTCGTACTCCAGCTTGTAGACGTAGGTCGAGGTGTCGGGCGGCTCGACCA
>CAYTYV010000093.1:0-16624 GCA_964441055.1 uncultured Polyangiaceae bacterium
CGGGGATGGTGACCGAGCCGAAGCCCAGCTCCTCGAGCATCTGCACCAGCTCGCCGTCGGTAAAGCGCGGGACCAACGCGGCCGCCGCCGCAGGCGCCTCTTCGTCAGCAGGCGTCTCGGGCACCACAGCGGCGCTCGCCGAGCAGGCGCTGGCCACCAGCAAACAGGCACATACGAGAAGGAGCCGGGTCGTGGATGTCATCATCGCTCCGGAGCGAGGTGCCGACGCGATCCGCCCCGGCACGGGCTTGAGCTCGGGGTCATAGGTTCGGGGCGCGTTCGCAGCCCACGCGCTCGGTTATAGCACTCCGCAGAGGCGAGGCGGGCGCACTTCCGACCCGCGGGCTCTTTGGGGACTGGAGCTGCGCCGCTAGGGCCGCGTCCGTGCAGCCTCGAGCAGGCACGAAGCTTGCTGGGATTTTCCATGAAGCGTTCGAGGCAAGGTGGCGAGCTCGTTCATGAGTCCCAAGGATCGTCAAGATTTCGAGCTGATGGCTGGTGCCGAGATGTGGGATCAGGCCATCGAGTGGGCGTGGGAGACGACCTGGGCTCCACAGATCATCCTGGAAAAAAAACCACCCACCCCCCCTGCCTGTGAGCCTCCCCCTCCGCCTCTGACAATGCCCGGACAGGCCTCCGTGGTGCTGTCGCGATGGCAGCAGGCAGCCATCGGCCAGCCCCCGCAGCAGCTCTCGGCCTGGCGGGAGGTGGCCCGAGGCCGGGTGCAGTGCCGATCGCTGGCCTTTCTGGCCCAGACGCTGGCCGATAGGATGGTCGTGGGGCTGCGCGGTCGGACCGCAGCCTTTGCCAGCTCGCACGGCGAGCGCGTGGTCGTCCTGGTCGAGCCAACGGGCGCAGCGCTGCAAGAGGCTGACGAGCTCGTGGCCGCCTAGCTCCTGGCCGCCCAAGGAAAGGGCAACGGCGAGCGATCCGGGCTATGATGCCCGTCGCTATGAGCAAGCCGCCGAGCACCCTGACCCGCGTCATGGCCAAGCGCTGTGACCTCTGCCCGCTCTGCCGTTACGCTCGCGCCAACCCCGAGGCGCTGGTGTCCCGCGCCGTGGCCTGGCACGGCAAGTACTGCCCCTTCTGGAGGTCCTGGCAGAGGGTTTACGGCGAGCGGCGCTAGCGCCTTTGGGTCCCCTCGGCTGGCCCAAGACAGGTGAGGGCCAGCCGAGGGGACCCAAAGGGTGAGCTCTGCTTGCCGTTTGGATTGGTTGACGATGGGGGCTCCGGTCGTCGCTCCGCTCCTCCCTCTGCCCCCAAACCCCTGCAGAAAAAAGGGGACAGGCTACTTTTTTGCCCCGCGGGAGTCTCTGGAAGGGAAAAAGGGGACAGGCTACTTTTTTTTGCGTGCAAAAAAATCGCCTGTCCCCTTTTTCCCTACGGCGAGCAGCGCTGCGCTGAAGGCTCCCGGCTAGCGCGACCCCGATGCGTGCTCGGCGATGGCGCCCAGTAGCTCGTCGGGCGCCCGCACGAATAGATCGTTGTGCCCTCCGCCCGGGACGGTGAGCAGGCTCGCATCGGCGATGGCCCGCGACAGCTCCACACCCATGTCGTAGGGCACGATGCCATCCCGGTCGCCGTGGATGATCAAGGTGGGTACGCCGACGCGAGCCGCCTTGGACAGGTTGTCGTACTCGTCGGCCATCAGCCGGCTCATGGGCAGGATGGGCAGGTGGCGGGCGGCCACGGCAGGGACGGAGGTGAACGGCATGCTCAGGATCAGCCGACAGGCGCGGCCCTGTACGGCCATCTCCACGGCCACCCCGCTGCCCAAAGAGCTGCCCCAGAGAACGATGTCCTCGGGCGTCAAGCCGTCGGCAGCCAGCCCGTCGAGCGCGGCCTCGGCATCGCGGTACAGCCCCGGCTCGGTCGGCCCCGGATGGGCGGCAGAGCGCGAGGCGCCGTAGCCGCGGTACTCGACGGCCAAAAAGCCCAGACCGCGGCGGGAAAGCGCGCGCCCCAGACCGACGGCATCGGCGATGGTCTCGCCGTTTCCGTGGAAGAACACCACCGTGCGAGCGCCTTCGGGGGCGGCAAAGCCCACGGCCTGCACGGGCACACCGTCGCTAGCCGAGAAGCTCCGCAGCATGGCGCCAGCGGGCGCGCTCTCCAAGCCGTGCCGCGGAGCCGGATAGAGCACCGTGCGATAGGCAAGCTTCGTCAGCCCGAGCAGTCCCGCGTAGCCCCCCATCACCAGCAGCCCGACCGTCTTCAGCACCTTCGTCCTCCAGCCCATGGCTTTGCTTCTCGCACGCCCGGGCTCATTCTATCTCGGCGCAGGCCAGCGGGCCCCGCAAACTGGCACTGGAGCGCACCGCTCGCCTCGCTCGGGGATTTGTCCCGTGCTAGGCTCGGCGCCGCATTTGCCGATGTCCCTGCTGTCCGCCAGCCGATCGCGCCGTCGGCGCAAGCCCCCGCCGCCCTCGTCCAGGGTGATCGAGAGCCACGGCCTGGTCCACAACGCGGGCAAGGCCTTTCTGGACATCGCGGCCACAGCCGGGGGGATGGGGATCCTGCTCGGCCGCATCGTCGTGCGCGTGCTGACGCTCAAGCTCGACCGCGACGAGCTGTTTCGCAGCATGTACCGCATGGGGCTCAAGTCGCTGCCCATCGTGGTCGTCACCGCGCTGTTCGTGGGCGCCATCATGGTCATCCAGGCCGCCCCCTACGTGAAGCGCGTCGGCGCCTACGGACTGCTCGGTTGGGGCGCGGGCTTTGGCACGCTGCGCGAGATCGGCCCGCTGCTGGTGGCGCTGATGATCAACGGCCGGGTGGGCGCCAACAACACGGCCGAGCTCGGCACCATGGTGGTCACCGAGCAGGTCGACGCCCTGCGGGTGCTGGCCATCGACCCCATCTCCTTTCTGGTGGCTCCGCGCTTCGTGGGCATCGTGGTCACCCTGTTCGTGTCGGTGATCTTCGCCGACGTGCTGGCCCTGTTCGGCGCCGCTCACGTGGGCGACCTGCTGCTCGGCGTCTCGCCCACCCTGTTCTACCAAGGCCTGACCAACGGCATGCTCAACGAGTGGGACGTTCTGAGCGGCGTGGTCAAGAGCGTGCTGTTCGGCGCCATCATCGGCCTGTCGAGCTGCCAGTTCGGCATGGGAGTCTCGGGCGGGGCACCCGGAGTGGGCAAGGCCGTCAACGCCACGGTGGTCGCCTCGGCCGCAGGCATCTTCGTCATGGACTACTTCGTGTCCTTCGCCCTCTGAGGCACCCGCAGCGTGATGCCATGGTAACCGAGGCGCCCCCAGCCAGCATCAAGGCCCGGCCTGCGAGCGGGCTCGTCGGCGCCGTAGCGGCCGTCGGCGCGGGGTCGCTCGCCTTGGCGCGCACCGCCCGCGAGCTCTACTCGGTGTTCCTGCAGACGCTGTACTACTGCGTGCGCGGCCGACGCGAGCCCGGCGCCGTCACCTACTACATGTACGAGATCGGCAACCGCTCGCTGTTCTTCATCACCGTGGTGATGGGCTTTCTCGGCATGATCTCCATCTACCAGGCGGGCATCCAGGCGCTGCGCATCCTGCCCGATCTGCACCTGATGGGCGCGACCTACATGGAGCTACTGGTGCGCGATCTGGCCGCCTCCATCGGCGCGCTCATGCTGGCCACGCGGGTGGGTGCGGGCATCGCCGCCGAGATCGGCTCCATGGTGGTCACCGAGCAGGTCGACGCCCTGAAGATGTGCGCCGCCGACCCCATCGACTACCTCCTCAAGCCGCGCTTCATCGCCAGCATCGTCATGAGCACAGCCGTGCTGGTGTGGGGCGGCTTCGTGGCCTTTTTCACGGGCCTGGTGACCGCCGATCTGTGGTTCGGCGTCAATCCCAACACCTTCATCAACTTCTTGATGGTCGACCGGGTCGATCTGGGCGTGGGCCTGACCAAGTGCCTGGCCTACGGCGCCGCCATCCCGATCGTCTCGGGCCACGCTGGCCTGAGCACCTACGGCGGCTCCGAAGGCGTGGGCTCGGCCACCACCCGCGCCGTGGTCAACAGCTCGCTGGCGGTCATCATCCTCAACCTCATCATCTCGGCGGCCGCCTTCTTGATCTTCGAATAACGACGGTCATTCGATCGGGCCTTCAGCCGAGCCCGTGATGAACTGCTCGACGATGGGGTCGCCCGAGCTCCGGAACTCGGCGGGGCTGCCGATGAGCTTCACCAGACCCTGATAGAGCATGACGATGCGGTCGGCGATGTTCATGATGCTCACCAGATCGTGGCTCACGACGATGCTGGTCACCCCCAGCGTGTCCGAGAGCTCGCGGATGAGCTCGTCGACTCGCCGCGCGCTGACCGGGTCCAAGCTGGTGGTGGGCTCGTCGAACAGCACGTACTGAGGGTCCAGGGTCAGCGCCCGGGCGATGGCCACCCGCTTGCGCATGCCGTCGCCTAAGGCCGCGGGGTAGTAGTCGGCATAGGCCGTCATGCGAACCTGCTCCAGCCGCCGCCGCGCCTCTTGCGCCGCCTGGGCCGTTCCCATGTCCTTGTGCTTGCGCAGCGGTAGGGCGACGTTTTCCAGGCAGGTCATCGAGTCGAACAGCGTCGAGTGCTGGAAGACCATGGCGCACTTCATGCGCACCCGATACAGCTCGGCCTCTCCGAGCTTGCTCACCTCCTCGCCGTCGAGCCAGATCTCGCCGCTGTCAGGCTCGAGCAGGCCGATGAGATGCTTGATGAGCACGCTCTTGCCCGCCCCCGACTGGCCGATGATGAAGAACACCTCGCCGTCGCGGACGTCGAAAGACACCCCCCGAAGGATGGTCTTGGGACCGAAGGATTTGCGCAAATCGCGAAAGGAGATCAAATCGGTAGTTCCTTCACCGTCCTTGATCGGCCAGAATCGGCCCCCATGGCAAGCCAGCGGTCCATCGAAGTCAAGGTTGGCCTGCTCATCCTTGCTGCCGTGATCCTGCTCGGCGGCTTCGTGCTCGTGATGGGCGGCATCAGCTACGAGCCGACCTACGAGGTCCTGGTGGGCTTCGACAACCCCGGAGGGCTCAAGGCGGGAGCCCCGGTGAAGGTCGCAGGCATGACGGTCGGCAAGATCGACACCATGGAGTTTTCCGGTGGCGGGCTGCAGGCGCGCGGCGAAGAGCCCGTACCCCTGGTCCGCGCACGAGTCGAGCTCCAGAAGCGCTACCAGGACTCCATCCGCGACAACGCCGTGTTCTACGTGACCATGGAAGGCGTGCTGGGCGAGCCCTTCCTGGCCATCGAGCCGGGCTCGAGCGATCGCCCGCCCATCCAGGACGGCACCCATGTCCGCGGCCTGGACCCGCCCCGCATCGACCGGGTGGTCGCCGAGGCCTACGATCTCCTCACCCACCTGCTCACCGCCATGCGGCAGCACCGCCCCGCTCTGGGCGAGATCATCGTCGGCGCGGCCAAGACCCTCAAGGGCACGGGCCACTTCATGGAGCACAACCAGGACCGGCTGGATCGGATCGCCGCCAACTTGGAGCAGCTCAGCGTCGACGGCGTCGACACCGTGCAGGCGGCTCGGCGGCGCTACGTCGACAACCCCCAGATCGACCGCATCCTGACCAACACCGAGCAGCTCTCCGCCACGGCCGCCCGCGACCTCCCGCCGCTGCTGCGCGACGGCCGCGAGACGCTGGGCGGCGTCAAGCGCGTGGTCGACACGGTGAGCTCGGACGCCGAGCTGGCCCGCATCAAGCGGGTTTTGGCCGACGTCTCGGACATCACCGCGGAGACCAAGGCCACGGTCCGCGATGCCCGCGTCATCGCCTCGCACATCCGCCAGGGCCGCGGCAGCGTGGGCGCGCTGGTCATGGACGAGCAGCTCTTCGACGACCTTCAGGAAATGGCCCGGGACCTCAAGCACAACCCCTGGAAGTTTTTCTGGAAGGAGTAGGCCCGGCCCCAGCCTCGCAGGAACGGGCCGCCCTACGCCTTGCGGCTGATGCCGTCAGCCGCTACAGGGGCCGGGTAGAAAATCCAGCATGGTTTTCCCTTATCCGATGGTTTAGTACTAAAATTGACGACTCGAGGGTGGTCCAGTCCGACGATGCAAGGCTCGGCGCCGCCGCAAAGGAGTTGGCAGTCCATGTCCGAAGAACAGGAAAGCTCGGTCCTCTTCTCCTTGAAGGAGTTGATGTCCCTGGAAGAAGAGCGCATCAAATCAGAGGAAGAAGAACGCCGGGCCGCCGCCGCCGCCGCCGAGCAGGCGCGATTGGAGGCTGAGCAGCGGGCTCGTGCGGAGGAAGCAGCTCGGCTCGCCGCCGAAGAAGAGCATCGGCGCGTGGAAGACCAACGCGCACGCGAGCAAGCTGCCCGGCTACAGGCCATCCAGCAAGCAGAGCTGCTCAAGGCCCAACAGGAGGCCGAGCAGCAGGCGCGCATGCAGGCCATGGCCGCCCAGCAGCAGCACGAGCAACGCCTCGCCGCCCTCAAGCACGACAAGGCCAAGAAGCGTCTCCGCTGGGCGCTCATCGGGGGCATCACGGTGGTGCTGCTCGGCGGCAGCGGGGCGGGCTTCCTCGTCTATCGCGGCTGGCAACGACAGAAGGTCGAAATGGAAGCGGCCGAGGAGCGCGAGCGCTTGGCCCGCGAGGAAGCTGCGCGCAAGGAGCAGGAGCTCAAGGACAAGCTCGCCGAGGTCCAGTTGCTGCGCGACAAGTTGGCCGCCGCACCCACCCCCGAGGAGAAGGAAGAGCTGCTGCGCCAGCTACAGGCCAAGGAGAACGAGGCCAACGCCATCCGGGGCAGAGGTCGAGGCGGGCCGGCCACCAAGAAGGACGACACGCCCAAGAAGACCTGCCGTCCAGGCGACCCGCTGTGTAGCGACATCTAGCGGCGTTCGCCAACCCCCGGGGCCCATCGACTGGCCCCAAGACAGGTTCCACGAAGCCCTTCTTCAAGGACTCTAGCAGGGCGTGACCGATCCCGTCGCATCCTCGGCCGAGCCGAGCTGGCAGCGCGCCCGCCGCCAGCTGGTGTTCGCGCTCGACTACCCCACCCTGGCTGAGGCTCGCGAGGGCGCGGCCGTGGTGCGCGACGCCGTGGGCGTGGTCAAGGTCGGCCTCGAGCTATTCGTGCGTGCGGGCCCAGCGGCGGTCTCGTCCTGCCGCGAGCTCGGGCTGGAGGTCTTCCTCGACCTGAAGCTGCACGACATCCCCGCCACCGTGGCACGAGCCGTGCGAAGCGCGGGCGCCCTCGGCGTTCGCTACCTGACGGTCCACGCCGCAGGAGGCGCGACCATGCTGCAGCAGGCCGCCGCGAGCGCGGCCGAGCACGACCTCGAGCTGGTGGCCATCACCGTGCTCACCTCGCTCGACGATGGCGATCTGCGCGCCCTGGGAATGCCAGCCATGGTCGCCGAACAGGCACGACGGCTGGCCGAGCTCGGCTGGCGCGCGGGCCTGCGGGCCTTCGTCTGCTCGGCCGCAGAGGCCTCCTCCCTACGCGCGCTGCTCGGCGCTGAGGCGCGGATCATCACCCCGGGCATTCGGCCTGGAGGCGCGCCAGCAGGCGACCAGAAGCGCCTGGCTACCCCTTCGCAGGCCATCGCTGCGGGCGCGGACATGCTGGTCGTCGGTCGCCCCATCCGCGACGCTGCCGATCCTGCCGCAGCTGCCCGAGCGCTGGTCGACGAGATCGCTGGCGCCAAGGTCGGGCCGAGCGACTGATGGGCCGACTGGTATTCGGCATCCAACCCGTTCGCGAGGCCGTGCGGGTGCACGGCGCCGCGCTGGAAAAGGTCTTTCTCGAGACCGGCCACAGCGCGCGGCGGCTCGGGCTCGAGCGCTTTGCCGCGGAATGCGGCGCGGTGGTCGAGCGCGTCCAGCGCCGCGAGCTCGACCGGCTGGCCCACGGAGGCCGTCATCAGGGAGCTGCAGCCCTGGCGCCGGAGCTGCGGCTTCGCACCCTAGACGAGATCGAGCTCGGCGCGCGCGGCGTGGTCGTTGCCTTGGACTCGGTGACCGATCCGCAGAACTTCGGCGCGGCCATCCGCAACGCCGTGGGCTGGACCGACGCGGCCGTGCTCTGGGGCGAGCATGGCGCAGCGCCGCTCACCCCTGCCGTCTCGCGCGCCTCGGCTGGCGCGGTGGAGCACGCCCGGCTCTGTCGCGTACGCTCGCTGCGTGCCGCTCTCGAGGAACTCAAGCGCGGGGGCGCCACGGTGCTCGCCCTCGAGCCGAGCGCCTCGGTCACCCTGGCCGAGGTCGATCTGCGCGGCCCGGTCGTGCTCGTGGCGGGCGCCGAGGACAAGGGCTTGTCGCGCGGGGTGCGCCTCGCCTGTAGCCAGCGCGTGCGGCTGCCCATGCAAGGGCCGCTGGGCTCGCTCAACGTCTCGGCTACCTTGACTGCTGCGCTCTACGAGCTGGTGCGCCAGCGCCTGGACCCGGTGGGACAGCTCGGGGATGCAAAGCCGAAATAGACGGCATCACCCTGTGATTCCAAAGGATTAGCCACCGCTTTCTCATGTACCTTTCGAGGACGCTCAGGCAAGTACGCCATCTGAACAGGGTTCCAGTGCATTCCGAAACGGATTCTATTCAATGGAATCGGGTGGGAATGACACCGAATCTCGGATTATCCCTTTGAGGTCAGCCCCTTGCGCAGTCTTGTCGAGCTCGCGCATCAGCTTGTGCTGTCCAAGGTCAAGTGGATTCTCGAAGACTTGGCCCGGATGATTCACCGCGACGAAGGAGCTGGGGACGAAGCCGGCTCGCGCTCGTCGGGCGGCGTTCCGCGGGAGACGCTCAAGTAGAAGGCAGCCCCGCCGAAGCGCTGGCCCCCGAACCGCTCGCCAGCTGGCGAGCAGACCCGCAGCTCTCCGCCTAGACCCCGAGCGGTGTGGCGGGCGATCGCCAGCCCCACCCCTACCCCGCCGTGCTCGCGGGTCACCGAGTCGTCCACCTGAAAGAAGGCGTCGAGCACGCGATCCAGCCGTTCTTTGGGAATGCCCGGGCCCGTGTCCGCCACACATAGCTGGTAGTGGCCCGACGGAAGCGTCTCGACGCGCACGCCGATCGCGCCCCCGCTCGGGGTGAACTTGACGGCGTTGTCGAGAAGCTGCCCGATGGCTCGAAACAGCCGCTCGCCGTCGCCCACGGCCGCCATGGGCTCGGTGGGAAGCTGCTCGAGAACGCGCAAGTCCTTGTCGGCCACGCGGCTGGCGACCCCGGCCAAGGCTCGGCGAACGGTGGCGACGAGGTCGTACTCGGTGCGCGCGAAGCGGGTCCTTCCGGTCTCCAGGCCGGTCACGTCCAGCAGGTTGTCGATGATGCCCTGGAGCCGGCCCGTGCAGCCCTCCATGGCCCTGGCCGCCTTGAGCTGGGCGGGCGTGAGCGGCCCCAGCTCCCCGTCGAGCAGCAAGCGCAGGTAGCCCACGATGGGCGTCATCGGGGTGGCCAGCTCGTGCGAGACGTTGCGGTAGAAGGCCTTGCGGGCGACATCGAGCTCGCGCAGGCGCGCGTTGGCGGCCGACAGCTCGGCGACCTTCTCCTCGAGGTGCGCCACGATGCGCTGGCCCTGCTCTCGCAGCCGTCGGCTCCGCTGCGGCGGCCGTGCGTCGCGCTCCCCCTCGAGATAGCGGCCGATGGTGGCGGCAAAGGTGCGCGCGTCGATCGGCTTTTCGAGGAAGCCGTCGCAGCCCACGGCCAGGCTGGTGTCGCGGTCGCCCTGGGCGGTGATGGCCACGATGGGCACCCCGCCGAGCCGCGGCTCGCCCCGCAGCCGCAGGGTGACCTCGAAGCCATCCAAGCCGGGAATGTTCAGGTCGACTAGCACCAGATCGGGACGGCTGCCACAGGCCAGGTGAACGCCCGTAATCCCGTCGGGCGCTTCCAGCACCTCGTGTCCGGCTCGACCGAGCAGCTTGCGAACCAACAAGCGGTTGGCCGGGTCGTCTTCGATGTGGACGATGCGAGCCATGACCGACAGCGGGCCACCCTAAACCGACGCGCGCGATTCCGCCACACGTGGTAGACCCGGGGCATGGGCGAGTCGAGCCGCGAACCCGACAAAAGCGACAGGCCGCATGGCGATCCGCCGCCCTCGGCGGGCGCGTCCTCTGCCCCCCGTCCTCAGCCCAAGCTGGCCGCCGCGGCGGCCTATGGCGCCGCCGTGCTGACCGGACTGCTCTATTTCCTGAGCTTTCCGGGGATGGATCTCTGGCCGCTTTCCTTCGTCGCGCTGGTGCCCCTCATCGTGGCGCTGCGCGGGCAGTCGACGCGCCGCGCCACCGCGCTGGGCTGGGCCGCGGGCTTCACCATGACGATGGTGGGCTTCTACTGGCTGCTCGACACGCTCCAGATCTTCAGCGGCTTCCCCACCGTGCTGTGCGCCTTGCTGATGGCGGTGCTGTGCGCCTACCAAGGAGGCCGCATCGCGCTCTGCGGCTGGCTCTACGGACGAGCGGCCCAGCGAGGCTGGCCCTCGGCGCTCGTCTTTGCCGGGGCCTTTGCCGCGAGCGAGCTGCTCTTCCCGCTGCTCTTTCCCTGGTACTACGGCGCCTGTGTGCACAACGCGCCCGTGCTGATGCAGACGGCCGAGCTCGGCGGGCCCATCGCGGTCGGCCTGGTCCTGGTCGCCGCCAACCTGGCCGTAGCCGAGCTGGCACAGCGGCTGCTCTGGAAGCTGCCCGTCCAGCGCCGCGTGCTGGTCGTCGGCCTGGCCGTGCCCGTGCTGGCCGCACTCTTCGGCCTGTGGCGCATGTCGGCGGTGGACAAGGCCGCCCAGAGCGCCAAGGCCCTGCGGGTCGGCATCGTGCAGGGAAACTCGCCGCTCAAGATGGCGGGCGCTCCTGGCAAGGACCGCCGCAACGCCCTGACGGTGCACCTCGAGCGCACCCGCGAGCTGCGACGGGAAGAGAAGGTCGATCTGGTGGTGTGGAGCGAGGGGGCGGTCACGGGCTTTTTCTTCCAGAAGGACTACGAACGACGGATCCCGCGCGAGGTGACCCGCCACCTGGGGGTGCCCACCATCATGGGCACCATCCTCCACGAGCGCATCGCCGAGCCCGGCCCCAAGGGTCGCCGCATGCGGCACTACAACGTCGCGCTGCTGGCCGACGAAAAGGGCGAGATCATCGGCCGCTACGACAAGCAGTTCCTGCTGGCCTTCGGCGAGTACCTCCCCTTCGGGGAGACCTTCCCGATCTTGTACCAATGGTCCCCCAACTCGGCCGCCTTCACCCCAGGCCGATCGCTCGAGCCGTTGGTGCTGGGTCCGCATCGCATCGCCACCACCATCTGCTACGAGGACATCATTCCCAGCTTCGTCAACAAGATGGCGCGGCAAGCCGATCCCGATCTGCTCGTCAACCTCACCAACGACACCTGGTTCGGCGACAGCACCGAGCCGTGGATCCACCTCGCGCTGGCCAAGCTGCGCACCATCGAGCAGCGGCTGTATCTGGTGCGGGTCACCAACAGCGGGGTCTCCGCCCTGGTCGACGCCAACGGTCGGGTGCTCGAGCACACCGATACCTTCGAAGAGCAGTCCAAGGCGGGCACGGTCCGCACCCTGCGCATGACGACCGTGTACCGACGCCTGGGCGACATTCCCTGGTGGCTGCTCGCCGCGGCCATGGTCGCCGCTAGCTTCGTGCGGCGCGGCAAGGGGCCCGCGCGACGGCCGCGAGCGGCTACTTCTTGAGCGCCTTCTTGAAGCGCTTGGCGTCGGCGAACATGTCGACGTTGGTGAACACGTAGGTGGCGTTGTCGTGGCCCGCCTCGTTGGCGATCTCGGACAGCCGCTCGATGGCTGGATCCTCGTAGCGAGACTTGTGCCCCGCCGGACCGTGCAAGCGGTAGTAGGCCACCTTGCGCTTGGACACTCCCTGCACGAGCGGATCGCGCGAGACCACGGCGTCGACTTGCTCGGCAATGTCGTCGCACTCGTCCAGATCCCAACCCGCGCTCGGCTCGAACACCACGGCGTCGAAGCGCTTGCGCACCTCGGTCAAGAACTCCTTGACGACGCTGCGGTTGGTCCGCGTAGCGGCGAACTCCTGAGGCGCCACGAACACCGCGGTCTTGGCGCTCAGCTTCTCGGCCACGCTTTGGATGCTCTCCAGCGCGGTCTCGGTGACCTTGCCCACGCGGAAGCCCTCCTGCCCGACGTTGCGCGGCCCGAGCAGGGCGAAGCGAAACCCGTCGGGGGCCTCCCGACGCCATCGTCGGATGGTCCCTGGCCCCGGCAGAGACAAGTGGGTCTCCTGCACCTCCACGAACGAAAACTCGCGGAAGTAGCGCGTTGCGGGCACGGGAAATCCGGCACAACCGACAGTAATCATCATGAGCACCCTAGCCCAGCCGGCCCCGGGATGCGAGCGCTCTTGGCCGTCATCGTCCGCTTCGCTCGCCCTTGGCACGCTGCAACTTTCGGCGCAGCCGGGCCCGTCTGCGGGCCTGCGCTTCGGCGGTCTCGGCCGTCCCCTGCTCGGCCGCCTCGAGCGCTCGGCCGGGGTCGCCGAGGTAGTGCTCGTAGAGCTTGGCGAGCTCCAGGCGCACCGCCGAATCGTCGACCTCGCGGGCCAAGGCCTCGAAGTCCGCCAAGGCCTGGCGCTTGTCGCCGCGCGCCTTGGCGATCCTCGCCCGCACGCGCAGTCCCGCCGCTGGCGCAGCGGCGCGGCGAACGGACAGGTCGGCCACCCGAGCAGCCTCGGCGATCGCACCCGCCCGCCACATCGCCCGCGCCACGTCGGCCAGCTCGCGAGCCTGCAGCCGATCGAGCGGCTCGCCGTAGAGCCCGAACAGCGCCACCAAGCTCAGCACGTCGTGCCGGTTGTGCTCCACCACCTCGCCGAGCGCAGAGTCGTCTCCACTGCGAAGGTAGTGCGCGTAGCGCTGGGCGACCTCGTGGCCCGCCACGTCGCCAACGCGCCCGAAGCGCAGCACGTGGGTCTCGACGGAAACGAGCGACTTCGACCAGCGCCGACTGCGATGCACGCGGCGCGCGAGGTGCAGCAGATCGAGGTGCGGGCGTCCGGGCGGCCGCGCCAAGCGATTCATCACGAAGCGCGTGCCGAGCAGCGGCAGGTCGAAGGACTTGCCGTTGTAGCTGACCAGCAGCTCCGCCGCGGCGATGCGACTGGCCACGCGCTCGAGCATCACCGCCTCGTCCGTCGGGTCCCGCACGAGATGCTGCTCGAGGATGACCTCGCCCGCGTCCCGATCGATCCAGCCCAGCCCCACCAAAAACGGCATCGTGCCAGCGCCGCCGAGGCCCGTGGTCTCCGCGTCCAGAAAGAGCGCTCCGTCGAGCGAGCAGCGCCTGAGCTCCGGCGTCAGCGCCAGCAGCGCGAGCAGGCCGAGATCCGCCTGCCAGGCCCAGCCGAGCGGCACCGCGCCCACGCAATGCTCCGCTGCCACGCGCTCGAGGCGGCGATGGCCATGACGCTCGCCCACCGACTCACACACAAAGGGCAAGGCGACCGACTCGCTGGGCGTTGCGCGCGCTCCGCCGAGCAGCGACGCCAGCCGGTCGCGCAGCCGATCGAGCTCGGCCCGGCGGCTCTGGTGCCCGCTCGGGGCCCGTGGCGACCCACCCCCACCGTCCTCGCGCTCGGAGGACGGCCCCCGAGAGCGCGAGCCCGACGGCGTGCCCGCGCCCGGCCGCAGCCGCCTTAGCTTTTCGCGGAAGCTCGACACGGCTTGTCAGTCCCCGCCCATGCGGGCGACTGCGCGCCGCACAGCTCCGAGCGCCTGGTCAGCTTGCCGCTCGAGCTCGCCCAGCGAGCCGCCGTTGTCGATGACCACATCGGCCACGGCCGCCTTTCGATCGAGCGGAAGCTGTGCCCCAACGCGTTGCCGCGCCTCCGCCAGGCTCAGCCCATCGCGCTCGCGCAGGCGCCGGATCTGCACGTCTGCGGGCGCGGCCACCACCACCAGCGGTCGAAAGTCATCGGCTCGCCCGTTCTCCACGAGCAGCGCTGCCTCGTAGCAGGCGAGCTCGGCCCCAGCGCGCTCGAGGCCGCGCGCCCGACGCTCGGTCTCGGCGGCGATGCGCGGGTGCATGATGGCGTTGAGCCGGGCGCGGTGTCGCTCGTCGGCGAACACCATGGCGCCCAGCTTCTTTCGATCGAGCGCGCCATCGGCCGTGACGATCCCGGTACCAAAGGCCGCGCAAAGCTCGCGCAGCGCCTCGCTGCTCGGGCCGACCAGCTCGCGCGCGATGGCATCGGCGTCGATCACCGCCAGGCCGGCCTGCCGAAATCGGGCGGCCACCGTGCTCTTGCCCGAGGCCACGCCCCCGGTCAGCCCGAAAAGCCGGATGGCCATCGCCCTCCTCCATCGCCCGGGCCGCGGGCCGCCGTAGCCGCGCACGGAACCCGATCTGCGCCGCGTGCAAACATTGCCGAACATGGTATCCTGCCGCGCCCATGACGGCTCGAATTCTCGACGGCAAGGAGGCCGCCAAGGCGGTTCGCAAACAGGTCAAGGACGAGGTCGCTGCCTTCGAGCAGCAGGTCGGACGCCCCCCAGGGCTGGACGTGGTGCTGGTCGGCGAGGATCCGGCGAGCGTCATCTACACCCGCAACAAGGAGAAGGCCTGCGCCAAGGCGGGTATCCGCGGCCGGCTGCACAAGCACGGTGCGGACATCGATGAAGCGGCCTTGCTCGACTTCGTCGCCGAGCTCAACGCCGACGAGAGCACCGACGGGTTGCTGGTGCAGCTGCCGCTGCCCGCGCATATTTGCCCGGACAAGGTGATCGACGCCATCGCGCCCGAAAAGGACGTCGACGGCTTCCACCCGGTCAACACGGGCCTGCTCTCGATCGGCCGCCCAGGCCTGGTGCCGTGCACCGCCCGCGGCTGCATGCACCTACTCGACCGGGCGGAGGTGGAGCTGCGAGGCAAACGGGCGGTGGTGGTGGGACGGAGCAACATCGTGGGCAAGCCCATGGCGCAGCTGCTGCTCGAGCGGCACGCCACGGTGACGGTGGCGCACTCGCGAACCCAGGATCTGGCCGGGCTGTGCCGCCAGGCGGATGTGTTGGTCGTGGCGGTCGGGCGCGCGCATATGGTCGGGGGCGATTGGATCAAGCCCGGAGCCGCCGTCGTCGACGTGGGGATCAATCGCCTGGACGACGGCAAGCTGGCTGGCGACGTGGACACCGAGGCGGCCCGGGAGCACGCCGCCTGGATCACGCCCGTGCCGGGTGGCGTGGGCCCGATGACCATCGCCTTTCTACTGGCCAACACGGTCCTCGCGGCCCGACGGCGGCTCGGCGAGGGCTAGCTAGCCCACCACCCCGGCTACGCGCGCGCCACTTGCCGTAGGCGCAGACGGTGCACCCAGAGCGCGCCGACCATGATGGCCAGGCCCACGAGCTGGGAGGTGCTCAAGCCCCAGAGCCCGCCGCGATCGTCGGCGCGGAAGAACTCCAGCGCAAAGCGTGCCACGGAGTACAGGACGAGAAAGGCCAGGAACACCTGGCCGTCGTAGCGCTTGCGCCGATCCACCACCAACAGGCACACGGCCGCGATGGCGAAGCAGGCCGCCGACTCGTAGATCTGCATCGGGAGCACGGGCAGCGACGGCGAGGCGCGGCTGTCGAGCAGGCCGAGCTTGGCCTGGGCCTCGGAGGCGGGACTGTAGGGCGGAAAGCTCAGGCTGAGCGGTCCGTCGGCGGGCTTGCCGAAGCAGCAGCCGGCCAGCAGACAGCCGATGCGGCCAAAGCCCAGACCGATCGCGATGGCGAGCGCGCAGTAGTCCGTCGCTTTCCACACGGGAAAGCGGTCGCGGCGGATCAGGTAGATGCAGAAAACCGACGCGAATAGCAGCCCGCCAAAGTAGGTCAGCCCCCCCGCCCAGAACTTCGCCCACGCCCAGCAATCGGTCTCGGTCGGATGGCACACGCCGCGGACGGCATCCCATCTGCCCGCGTAGCGCGGCGAGGCGCACTCGGCCTCGCTGATGAGCCAATCTACTTGCCCAGGGTCGGTGCACAGATGCACGTAGTCCCAGAAGTAGCCGTCGAAGAGCACGTGGAAGATCCGTCCGCCGACGACGCCCATGAGCAGGGCCGCCAGGGCGGCGTCCACCAGCACATCCGGATCCTGACCGAGCTGCCTTGTACGCATCACCGTCAGCGCCGTGCCCACGGCAAAGCCGGTGATGAGCAGCACGAAGTACGCCGGGAAGGCGATGTGGCAGCTCAGGCAAGGATCGACGCCCAAGCACTCCGGAAACAGATCCGGAGCGTAGCGACAAAGCCACTCCGGCATGGGGATCCGGAACAGTTCGGGCCGCACGGCGTCGCTACGCCCCTTCGCCAGGAGGAAGGTCGACGCCTGGCTCGGCCGACCGCTGGGCCTGCGTCTCCGTCAGGTTGCGGTTCGAGCCGGACGCGCTCGAGGCCGGACCCGCTCCGCCCGACGGCGCGGCCCCGGGCTTGCGCGAGGTGAACATGTCGATGGCCATGAGCAGCACCCCCACGCAGATGGCGATGTCCGCCACGTTGAAGGTCGGCCAGTGTCGGACCTGGCCGCCCCATTGCGCGTAGACGTCGATGAAGTCCACCACGTAGCCGAGGCGGATGCGGTCGACCAGGTTGCCCAACGCCCCGCCGAGCACCAGCGGCAGGCCCCACTTGAGCGCGGTCTGGCCTGGCACCAGCTTGCGGTAGAGCGAGAC
>CAYTYV010000094.1:0-12284 GCA_964441055.1 uncultured Polyangiaceae bacterium
ATTGTCGACGTCTCCCAACGTGTGGAACGCGGGATCGGGCGGTAGCGCTCGGCGCACAGGGGAGAGCTTGGCAGCCAGGGTAAAGGTTGGCTTGTGGCCACCCAGGCCCCTGGGGACAGTGCCGCGTCTGTGGACAGCCCGCTGAGGGCCGCCACGAACGGCGCGCCCGAGCCTGCCGCTCACGAGACCTGGCGAGCGCAGGGGAGGGCGGCCTGACCACAGACGCTTGGACAGCGACTCCACTTCGCTTCGCTCGCTGCGTCGCAGCCCACACTGCCCCCAGGGGCGGCGACGACGGCGGTGGAAAAGAAAGAAAAGCACCAAGAACCTCTCGCCGTCGTCGTCGCTGTGGTGATGTGGGCAGGCGCTCGAGAGGCGTCATCCGGAACGCGAGCGTGGGACCGCGATTCTGTCCGAAGACACGGTGTGCCGCGTCTGTCCGTATCTCCACAGCGAGCGGATGTACCCAGTTTGGCCCCACCAGCCCGTAGCCCGGCCGCGTCAGGGATGTCCGTGGGCAGCGAACAACGCCTGTCAGGGATGTTCGTAGCCCGAAGTGTCAGGGACGTGCCCGGTCCTGATCAACCAGGAACATGCTCGTCAGGTTCATGGAACAACCTGTTACCCATCTATCCGATGGAACGAACTGATACCGATCTACGTGGATCGTACCCCTGGCAAAAAACGCCTTGAAACAGCCCCGATATTTTGCTATGCCCAATATCAAGATGGCTCGCTCGGGCAGGACCCACAGGCGCCGACGTCGTAGCCCTCAGCTGGGGCTCCGAGCGGCGCGTGGAAAGCACGGTGGCTACCGCGCCCATGCCGGTCGGCCCCGGGGACGCAGTCCGCACTACGTGCCGCACCTGCGTCGGCCCGAGGTGACGGAGCGCAATGCGGTGCACGTGACCTTGCGCCTCGTCGATGGTCTGCCCTCGCTGCGCCGGGTGCGGGCGCGGCGCATCATCGAAGCGGTGTTTCGCCGCGAGCGAAAGCGCAAGGGATTCCGGCTCGTGCACTACGCGATTCGTCGCAATCACCTGCACCTGGTCTGCGAGGCCGACGAGACCCAGGCGCTGTCGAGCGGGGTGCAGCGGCTGGCCTCGCCCATGGCGCGCAAGCTCAATCGGCTCTGGAGCAGGCGGGGTCGACTGTTCTCCGACCGCTTCCATGCACGCGTCATCAAGAGCCCGCGCGACATGCGCAACGTCTTGAGCTACGTGCTGCTCAACGAGCACAAGGACCGCGCCCGCCGCGGGGAGGTGGTCGACGGCGTGGACCCCTATTCGTCGGGGCTGTACTTCGACGGCTGGAGCAACGTGGGACCGGTGCCGTCAGCACCGCCCTGGCACGCAGAACGCTCGCCCCCGGTGGTGCCGCCACGCTCGTGGCTACTGGGCAAGGGCTGGCGCCGCCACGGGCTCATCCGTACGGACGAGAAGGCCCCGCGGTCGGCGACGAGCGGCGCACGGCAGGCCCCGCGCGGTTGATGCTGTAGGGCGCTGCTGGAAGTCGTGTGCCTGCCACGCTTTGACCAAACGCCCGCCGTGTCCGCCCAAAAGGGTCGGGGCAAGTGGGGAACGTCCACGATCCGATGGGCGTCCGTTCTTCGTCGTTGATCTAGTCGGGGAGCGGGATATCATCGGGCTGAGCAGCGACAAGCGATCGCTCACTCGCCGAGACGCCGCCCATGGGACGACCCGCCGCTCGACTGACCGACAACCACACTTGCCCCATGGCAAGCCCGATGCCGCACGTCGCGGGTCCCGTCACCTCGCTGTGCGTCAGCTCGGTCAAGGCGGGCAACCTGCCCATGGCCGTCGTGGGATCCATGGCCAGCTGCACGGGTGCAGGCGGTGCGCCTGACGCCATCACGACGGGCTCGAGCTCGGTGCTCATCGGCGACCGGCCGGCCGCGCGGGTGGGCGACTTCACCGCGCACGGTGGGACCATCGCTCAAGGGCTCAGCTCGGTGCTCATCGGTGGCGCCTCGGCCTCCCCCCAGGCCGACGCCCTGAGCGCAGCGGCGCGGGCAGGGCAGCCCTTCTGCGAAACGTGACAGCCCGAAGAAGCTGCCCCGGGCGGGCAGGACCTCGAGGACTTCGACGACGACACCGTGCTGCAGCAATCGGCCGACGAGATCGCGCGTCAGCAATCCCCTTCGGATTAGCTCGCGGCAGTACGTTGACTCACGCCGTCACGGCAACACGCACATGGTGGTCAGAAATGGCGCGTGGGTGTGCGCCATGGCGAAGACCTTCATCTGGCGGTTGTGCATGACGAACTTGCGCACCGAGTACTTCAGGTGCGCCTTGCGCTCCGATTCGAGCAGGTCGTAGCGTTCCTTGAACGCGTAGAAGGCGCCCTGGGCGCCACGGGCCCAGTCGGCCACGAAGGCGAACTGGGTGATCTCCCAGCCCGAGACCTCGGCAGGCATGTTGTACGGGTCGTTTTCGTGGCCGTGCTCCATGTGAATGCCGTGAACGTAGCGATTCATCAGGATCTGGGGCAGGGGGATCTGATTGGCCTGAGGCTGGGATACGTCGGGCGAGACCTGCAGGCCCATCGCGCCGCGGCCGCAGAGCGGCTTGACGTAGCAATCGTGGTTGCCGATGAGAAAGGTCTTTTGCTGGATGCGCGACTCGCGGCCGGGCCGCGCGAACAGCCGGCTGGTCAGCGATCGATTGTTGCCGCCGACGCGGACCTGGGTGGTCCGATCGGTGCGCAGCCCCCAGTCCTCGATGGTCTGCACGGCCAGGTTGCGCGCGGGAGCGCTGCCCTCGTCCACCCGTGTCAGCGTCGTATTGAAGGTGCCCAGGTTGGTGTCCCGCGGGATGTCCAGCATGATGCGGCGACGGTTGCGGTCCTGCTGCGAGAGCTGCTCGCGGGCGCGGAACAGTCGCGCCAGCCCGATCCACATCTCGTACAGATCGCCGACCTGCACCAGGTGTAGTGGGGCATTGGAGGCCGTCCTACACCACGACTCCAAGCTATTGAGCCACGTCTGCAGCGAGGCCCCGGCATTGCCGAAGATGTCGGCCTGGTAATAGGTCTGCAGGAAGTTGCGGTCGGTGATGTCGCGCTGGGCCGCGCGGCCGAGGCCGGCCAGAATGCCCTCGGTGGCGGTCACCCGCAGGGTATCGAAGTTGATGATCTGGATGCGATCCCGCAGCCTGCCGCGCACCCTGCCCGTGGGAAGCTCGCGGCAGCCCGGACCGGCCACGGGCAAGTGCAGGTCACCCAGTAAAACGATGATCTTGCCATCGGTGTGCAGGCCGTCAGCCATGGTGCGACGGACGACCTCGCCATTCGTATGGCGCAGAAAGTTGGCGAGGACGGTGTCCAGCGGATTGCGGCCCTGGCGCAGCACGCCCAGCGAGCGGCTCACCTGGGAGGCATTGGTGTTGTAGCGGCACAGCACCACGTGCCCGTAGCGGTCGTGAGCGCTGTCGCCGTAGATGACGCCAAAGGTCTTGTTGCCCTGGATCCAGCAGCCCACGTCCATATAGATGAACAGCTGCTGGCAGCGCCCGATGAGCTGGTCGTAGGGGCCCATGGCGTGGGGCACGGTCTGACGGGTGTAGATGTCCACCTGGTCGTTGGATCTCGCCTGACCGCGGACGCGGACGAGGTAGTTCTCTTCGCCAGGGGGCTCGAAGTTCGGCATGGCTAGAACGCTCCCGTGCTCGCTGCTCCCTTGCCCATGGCTCAGGCGATCTGCCCACGCGCCGCTCGTGCGCGTTCGGCTACGCGGTCCATCTTCAGGATGCCAGGCAGGTATCGGTCGGTGAGGATCGGCCGCGCCCAGCCCTCGGGGCCGTCAAAGGCCTCGCCGTGGCGCAGGGCGTGCTCGAGATAGCGCAGCACGTGAGCGCCCACGTGGATGTCGTAGTGACGAGCGCGCCCGATGGCCGCGCGCACGCGGGCGCGAAGCTCGTCAGGGGAGAGCGCGGCGGTGCGCTTGGGCAGGCGCTTTCGAAGCCTCCGGATCGCGCGGTTTTCGAACTGCGCTTGGAGCGCCCTTTGCAGCGCGGCAGCCTGCTCGGAGCGGATGACGAATCCCTCGTCCCTCGCCTCCGGGGCCGCAGCGCGTCCGTCGTCGTCAGCGCCTCTGCGGTCGGATGCTACCAGCTCGGCCGGACGCTCTGCTCGGTCGAAGACCAAGATGGCGTCCGCGTCCTCGGACTCGACCAGGACGCGGCGTATCGGTCCGAACAGGGAATCGAGCTCGGCCGCGGTGGCGCCCGGCAAAAAGGGCCGCAGTGTGCGCGGATCATAGAAGCGAAAGAGCAGCCGCTCCTTTCCTTGCTCGGTCGGCACGAGGGCGAAGACGAGCGTCCGCAAGTGCTCGAGCAGCCGCTCGTAGGGGGCCGCGCTCGTGAGCCAGATCCCCCAGCTCCGTCCCCAACCCGAGCTCGTTAGCCGTTCGAGAAGCGCGCCGCCTTGCTCCGGGTGGGCCAGGATCGGGCCGGAGGCCAGGTATTGCTCCTGTTCGGTGCCGCGGTAGAGCGACTCGTGCTGGGTCTGGCCCTCGACGAGCAGGGTCAGGATCTCGTCCGACCGAGCGGCGTCGAGCACGGCGTAGAGCGAGCCGCCGTCTTCCTCGGCCAGCCCTAGCAGCCCGGCTTGCAGCGCGGCTGAATCGATCGGCGGCCGTCGGGGCTCCAACAGGAGCTCCCAGGGTTCGAGCCAGCCCGATCGAATGGCAACCATGGCGTCGATGTCTCCGGCTCCGATGCTCGTCCCGTTTGTCCGCGCTACGCGCTCAGTCGTGCTCGCCGCCAGGCTCACCAGGCGTGTCGCTGGGCTCGGACCAGACCTCGCCGCCCTCGGTGCCGTAGAAGGTCCGGCCGTCTTGCTCTTCGGTGGCGATGCGCGACGGGTCGGTGATCTCGGGGCTGTCGTAGGGGCTGCAGTCGTCGGCCTGCCCGCCCGTGGCAGCGTACAGATCGCCCGTTTCCTGATCGCGGCGGTAGGTGGTCACCGTGCCATCGGGCTCGCACTGGTCCCACTCGGTGTAGGTGCGGCCTTCCTCGGTGACCGTGCGGCTGTCGGTGCGGCGGACGTATCCGTCCACTCCGCTGTCGGCGTCGTCGCTCGACCTGCTCTCGCCTTGGGCATCGCCGCCTGGGCCGCCTTCGCCCTCGCCCTCACCCGGGTCCTCCTCGCGCGTTTGTTCCTCGTCGCGCTGCTGTCCCTCGTCGCGCTCTTCCTCCTCCTGCGTCTCTTCCTCCTCGCCGTCGTCGCCGTCCTCGCCGTCGTCGCCACCGCCATCGCCGCCCGGTCCGCCGCCCGCGCAGTTGAGCTGGATGGGCTGACCCTTGATGTCGTTGGTGCCGCTCGCGTGGATGAAGAGCTGCGCTCCAGAGATGACGATCTGGTCGCCGAGCAGCGCAATGCGCGCGCCCGCGCCCGAGTCGAGCGTGATGTTGGTGTCGGAGACCGTGACCGAGCTCGAGCCCACGCGGATCGCCGCCTGCTCGTTGGCCGTGAGCGTGCTCGAGCCCTCGACCTGGATGCTGCGACTGCCCCCCACCTCGGTCGACGAGCTCTCGCCGACCTGTACCGCGCGGTTCTGGCTCACCTCCAGCCGATCGTTTTGCCCCACCAGGGCGCGGCGGTTCTGCGTCACCGTGCTCTGCTGGTCGACGTCCACCAGGATCTGCCGATTGCGCTGGACGTGGGTCGACTGATCGTTTTCGACCACGGTGGACTGGTCGTGGCGCACTAGCAGCGCGCGGTCGTTGCCCACCGTGATGCGTTGGTCGCGGCCCACGGCAGTCGACTGGTCGCGGCCTACCACGATGCTCTGGTCGTTGCCCACGTTGGTCGTGTGATCGTGGTTGACCCGCTCGTTGTAGTCGCGCTGGGCGTGGGTGTAGATCTCCTCGCCCTCGGAGGCGTCGTCGAAGCGGAACTCGTTGAAGCCGCCCCCAGGGCCGAAGCTCTGGCTGCGCAGCGTGCTGATGGTCGGCCGGGCCCGCTGCGGGTAGGGCGGCGGCGTCTGTACGTTGTAGACGCGTCCGACGATGACCGGTCGGTCCAGATCGCCCTGCAAGTAGGCCACCAGCACCTCGTGACCCACCCTCGGCGTGTTCAGCGCGCCAAAGCCCCCACCGCCCCAGCCGTGGGAGACGTGGATCCAGCACGAGCTGGGCGTGCCGTCGGCGGGACGCTGGTCCCAGGGGAAGCGAACGCGCACCTGGCCGTGGTCGTCGGCATTGAGCTCGGGCGGCACGGGTCCGGGGCTCTCCTCGGCTGTGACGAGCGCCGTTTGCACGCCGTCGAGCCGCGGCTTGGGCGTGCGCGCCGCGGGCCGAAAGGGCACCTCGGCGGGCAGGCAGCGAAAGCGCATCTCGTAGCTCGGTCCGCTCAGCGGCCGCCGCTCGAGGCCGAAGGGCTCGCGGGCGACCACGGTCTGTTCCAGATCGAGCTGGTGGGCAAAGGACTCGATCCCCACGGCCAGGTGCTCGCCAGTCGGGAGCTGGCCAGCGTCGTCCTGGACGGTGAAGCGGTAGCCGGGCTGCATGGTGCGCACCGAGCCCGTGCCCTCGGCGAGCCGATGCTCCACCTCGAAGCGCTCCATGCGGATGCTCGAGGGTACCTGGCAGGGACGTCCGTGGACGGCCTCGTCGCGGGCCGGAAACTCGAAGTGCTCGGCCGAGCCCGCGGTGCGCTCGGCGGCCTGGCTCGAGGCCTCGAGCGGAGTGCGGCTGCGCGGCCAGTCAAAGTCGCGCATGGTCACCCGGTCCGCGCGCATGGCGCGCCGCTCGCGAAAGCTCTGCAATACCTGTCGCGAGCCCTCGCCGCCGCCGCCGTGGACGTGGCTGCGCAGGGTGTAGCGCTCGTCCTGCTCGAACAGCGGCTGGCGGCCCGGTCGGTCGGTCAAGGTCATGACCAGGGCGTCGCGGGCGTGCTCGAAGACGTAGCTGATGCCCTCCTCCTCGAGCAGCCGCGAGACGAAGTCGAGGTTGGACTCGTTGTACTGCACGACGTAGTCGCGCAAGCGGCGGTCGCGCACGCGCGACCGATCGGTAAGGGCCCAGCGAAAGGCGCCGCTCGGCTCGGTGAAGCTGGTGAAGTCCGGGCGCTCGGGCGGCGGCTGGGGAGCGCCCCGCAGCTCGCTCAGGCCCTCGCCGTCGGGCGCTTGGCCTGCCAGGCGGTTCGACAGCACCGAGCCGACGATGTCCTCTAGCGTGCGGTCGACAAAGGTGCGGCAGTGCTGGCGAAAGCGCGCGCGCCAGAGGTGGGGCACCAAGAGCACGCGGTAGATGTGGATCTCCGGGGTCCGCTCGACGCACTCGGCCTCAGCCAGAATGCCGTGAACCTGTCGCCAGCGTCCCTCGCAGGCCATCGCCAGGGTCGACGAAGCGCCCACCAGCTCGCCGAGGTCGACCGCGCCGCGCTCGGCCGCGCGCACCAGGGTAACCCAGTAGCGAAAGAGCTCGGAGATCCCCTCGAGCCCGTGGAAGCGCACCACGTCGAAGCCGTCCCAGCCGTGGGCGCGGGTGCCCAAAAGGTAGTCGGCCTGATTGCCCCGCGAGACGTGCTGTAGCGTGCCGTTGCTCATCGGTCGAACCCCCGGGCAGTGTTGCTCGTCGCGCGGGCCAGCCCATCGAGCGGCGCCCGCGGCGTCGTTCTACCACAGCGGCTCGGCCGCCACAGCAGGGCCGATCAGGGGCGCGCCGAAGAGCGCTTGGCGGCGGTTTTCTTGGGCTTGGCAGCGCGGCGTAGGCGGTAGCCTGGCACGTCCGCCAGGGCGATCTCGCTCGCCTTGAAGGCGCCGCTTCCGTGGCCGATCTCCACGCCTTCCGGGTCGGTCAGCACCGCCTCGGCGAGGTAGTGCTCCCCCGAGAGGCCCACGAACCTTCCGCGCGCGACCAGCGCGCCCGCAGCCACCGAGCGGCTCAGCGTGGTGGTGAAGTGCACGGCCACCACGGCGGTCTCCTGGATCATCGAGGCCACGGCGTACTGGGCGGCATCGCTCATGGCGTGGTAGCAGACCGAGTCGTGCACGGTGCCCAGCGCGTCGAGGAGCGCAGCCCGAGCGGGGATGACGATGTCGGCGTTGCCTTCGAACACGCGGATCCCGGCGTCGTAGAGCTGGTTGCAGGCCGCATCTAGGTACATTCGCTCCAGCTTCTCGTAGTGCGCCTCGCGCAGTTTCTTGTTGTGCGAGACGATGCTGCGCTGGATGCGGCTCTTCAGGGCGTGCGGCGCGATCCGACCGCAACGGCCGCGGCCCCGGGCGGTGGGCTTGCACATCCGATAGCACCAGGCCGAGCGGTTGCGGGTCAGCGGGCAGCCCAAGAAGGTGTACTTCTTCATGCCCTTGGCGGTTCGGACGGCCTTGGTCTCGTGCTTCATCGGCGGGTTCCTTGAAAAGGGGACGGGCTGCTTTGTACTCGGAAAAGAGCGGGCTGGTCGCAGATTTTTCGGTCCGTCGCCGTTTTTTCTTGGTCGGCGCTCGACGTCGAAGCAAGCCGAGGCCGCAAAGCGGGGTGCTGGAGGGCGGGTCGTCAACCGCTGGCGCCCGCCGCCATCCGGTCGCCGCAGACAACGCAGGCCACCCGGAAGCCCAGGCTGACGTCGCGGACCTCGGGATGGTGCCCCAGCCGGGCCGCACAGCGCAGGCGCCACGGGCGGGAGACCCACGCGCCGCCGCGAACGAGCCTCGCTGGCGATGCGTCGCGCTGGCCCTGGTGACACGGGTCCGTGACGATGCCCATCTCGACGGCTGAGCCCTCCGGGTCCTGCGCCAGATCGGAGCGGTAGTCGTCGCGCCAGCGGTCCAGGCACCATTGCCAGACGTTGCCAGCCATGTCCTCGCAGCCGATCGGGCTGGCCCCGGCCGGACGGCCTCCGACGGCTTCGGTGCGCCCGCTCAGATCCTGCCCGAAGCACGCTAGCTCGCCCGTTGGCGCCTTGGATCCCCAGGGGTATTTGCGGCCATCCGTGCCGCGGGCCGCCCGCTCCCACTGCGCCTCGGTGGGGAGCTCGGCCCGGGTCGCCAGGGGAAGCCCGCCCGCCTGGGTCAACCAGCGACAAAACGCTCGCGCATCGTGCCAGTCCACGCCAACCACCGGTTGCTCGGGCTGGTTCAGCTTGGGGTTCTTCCACGCAGAGGGCGTGGCGCAGAGCGCCGCCCGAAGGAACGCCTCGTACTGCTTGTTGGTCACCGGATGTCGCCCGATCCAGTAGCCCCGGCTGAGCTCGACCTGATGGGCGGGCCGCTCGTCATCGTCGGCCTCGGGGTCGTAGCCCGGGCTCCCCTTGGTCTTGGACGAGCCCATGAGGAAACGGCCCGATGGCACCCAGAGAAGCTCGAGGCCCGTCAAAGGCTCGACAAACGAGGCGCCTTCGGCTGGCTCGGCTCGGGCGGCAGGTGCGGAAGGGGTTGCGGGCGGCGCCTCTTTTGACGCCTTCCGCCGTTGTTTTTCAGCCAGCGGAGTCGGGGGCGTGCTCGGGCGCTCGGGCGGCAGGTCAGCGACCTCCCGAGCGAGAACGCGAACGCTCCTGTCGTCGTGGTCGAGCAGCGCCCCAGCGCGCGCGCGGACCGCGCCAAAGGGGGTTCTGCGCAGCAGGATCAGCGCTGCCGTCAACAGCGGCGTCGCGGTCGACGGCGCAACAAGCGGCAGAAGCGGAGCCGGATCAACGCGTTCAGCCTCGGCAAAGCACTCGCGCAATAGCTCGAGCTCGGCGACGAGCGCCTGGGGCTGGCGTTCGATCACGGCCTCGAGGAAAGGTCTGAGCATGCCGTCCAGGCTCATGGCGAGTAAGATGGTCTCTCGCCAGAAGGGCTCGCCGAGCTTGGCGGCGAGCTCGGCGTAAAGGCCTGCGTTGCGAGCGTGTGCTGCGGCTAGATACTCCTGGAAGGACAGGTGGAGGAACTCGTAGCCGCCCTGGCCCGCGCGCACGAGCAGGCCGCAGTCGTCCCGCAGGCGGCGAACGAGCTCGTCAGGACCCAGCGCAAGCGCTCGCACCTGGCCCAGCGGCTCGGCGATGACCCCGCGGATCTGCTCGGCCGTGTAGCAGCGGGCCTCGTCCTGATGCATGGCCCAGGCCAAGGGCTGGAGCACCTGGCGGGCGGCCTCGGCGGGCAGGCCGTCGGTGCCGTCGCGGCGCTTGGTCCAGGTCTCGAGCAACAGGCTGATGCAGCGGCTGTAGAGCTTGGCGCGCTTTTCGGGAAGCTCCTCGCCCATCAGGTGCATCAGGCACAGCGTGGACAGGAGCAAGGGGTTGTGGGTCATCTCGCGCAAGCGGAAGCGGCTTTGCCGCTCGCGATCGAAGAGCGCGGTCAAGAGCTCGTCTGCCTGCGCGGCCGCGCGCGCCTCGCTGCCGCCTAGCCCGCGCTCGGCAGCGCCGTACCAGCGCTTGACGAGCTGCTGCACCTTGGGCTCGTCCAGCCATTGGATGTCGGCGGCGATGAAGCGGCTGTCGAGCTTGGCCGCACCTTCGTATGCGGAAAAGCGGCAGGTAACGACGAAGGGGCTGCCCGACCAATACGCCGCTTCGCTGCCCAGCCAGTCGACCACTTGGGCCCGCCTGCGCTCGTCGCGCACCTCGTCCAGGCCGTCCAGCAGTAGCAGCAGCCGTCGGTCGCCCTGGCTCAGGACGCGTCCTGCCTCGGCAAAGCCGACCGCTTCGAGCTCTCGGCTGAGGAAGGCCGCGAGCCCGTTGGGGGCCATGTCGCGCTCGCGCACACGTCCGAGCCGCAGCAGCACGGGCATCAGGCCGTGGGGGAGGATGGTCCGTCGCTCATCGGCCGCGTCCGGCTCGGGAGCGCACAGGGCAGGGCGGAGCGCCGTGCAGTGCTGGCAGAACAGGTGCTTGAGCAGGGTGGTCTTGCCCGCGCCCGCCGCGCCGAGCAGCACCAGGCCAAGGCGCTGCTGCTCGGCCATGAGCCGCAGTGCGCCGTCTAGATCGGTATGGACTTGCTCAGCCTCGACGAAGGGCTCGCCCGTCCTGTCCCGATGGTGGGGCGGTTCAGCGTCGAGCTTTCGTCGGCCTGTGCGCAGGGATAGATCCACAAAAATATCAAACGCTTCGAGTTGAATCTTGTGGCGTTCCTCGAAGCCCACCACGCCTAGGTGACGGTGTCGGCGGTAGCCCCAGGCGAGGTAGCGGAGCACCGAGTCGGGCAGCGGAGCGGGCTTTTCCGCGGACCGCGCGAGGCTAGCGCCCCGCTCGGAGCCGTCGCGGGGCCGCTCCGGGGCCAAGGCGTGGAGATAGCCCGCGAGCTCGTGGTGCTCGCCGTAGGGCAGCACGTGGATTCGGTCCTCGGGGCGGTGCTGGCTGCGCGCCTCGGCGAGCTCGCTATCGGCGGCCAGTCGGTAGTGCGGATACCGCGAGCCCCGGAAGACCTGGCGTGACCAGGCGAGCAAGGCGCCGAAGTTGGGGTCTTGCAGCCCGGCGCCGCAGCCCACGAACAGCAAGGTGCGCACGGCGCGCCACGCTCGGAGCATGGCCTGGGCGTGCTCGTCGCCGAGGACTAGGTCGTAGGAGCGCAGCCCGAGGATCACCGTCTCGGGCTCGTCCCAGTAGCCGTGCAGATGCACGATGGCCTGGCGATCGCCGCGCAGCACCTCTTCTACCTTGGCGCTTTCGCGCCAGGTCACCGCTGGCAGATCGGCGGCTTGCTCCAGCAGGCCGTCGTAGTTGGTGGTGAGCAGCGGGTTGCCGAGCTCGGCCAGCCGAGCGAGCGCGTCGGGCACCCGGCGGTCGAGCAGCGACAAGCGGCCGACGCTTTGCTGCAACCAGCGTCCGAAGGCACCTCCGGTGGGCGCCTCGAGCTTGGCGCTGATCTTTTCGGCGGCCGACAGCAGGTCATCCATGTCCCCCGAACGGATCTCGCCGAGCACGCGCTCGAGCCAGCCCTCGGGCAGGCGGCTGGGCAGCAGCTCGTAGCAGTACCTGGCGCCGTGCTCGAGCAGCCCCGTCCACGAGGCTGTAGGGTCGGGCTCGTCCCGCCTGCTCGCCGCCATCGAGACCCCCGCGCCCACGATGCAGGCCACCTGGCCGCAGGCGATCCTGTCGCGAAGATCGGCGAGGAGCACGTCGGTCATCTGCCCGCAGCATCGCGTCGCGAGCGCCCCGCGTCAACGCGGTGCAGGTGGCTATCGCTTGCGTTGGAAGCCGCCGTAGAGCCGGTTCTGCAGGGTCTTGGAGGCGTCGCGCTTGCGCTGCAGCTCCTCGGCCCTGCGCTTGGCCTGTGCGGCGCGAGCCTCGGCCTGCTCGGCCTCGAAGCGCTCGGCCTCGGCCTTTCGGCGCGCCTCGGCTTCGGC
>CAYTYV010000094.1:12384-16435 GCA_964441055.1 uncultured Polyangiaceae bacterium
CCTGCTCGGCCTCGAAGCGCTCGGCCTCGGCCTTTCGGCGCGCCTCGGCTTCGGCCTGCTCGGCCTCGACCTTGGCCTTGGCCGCCTTGGCCTCGGCCTTTCGGCGCGCCTCGGCCTCGGCCTCGGCCTTGGCCGCCTCGGCCTCGCGTTCGGCCTCGGCCTTTCGGCGCGCCTCGGCTTCGGCTGCCTCGGCTTCCGCCTTGGCCTCGGCCTCCTCGGCTTCGCTCGGTGGCAGCGGCTCGACTGGCGCGGGCACAGCAGGCGGCTCGACTGGCGCGGGCACAGCAGGCGGCTCGACTGGCGCGGGCACTGCGGGCGGCTTGGGCATCGGCTCTGGCACGCCCATGTCCGCAATGCCAATCGTCTCGTCTAACGCCTGTTTGGGCACGGGCACGGCCGGAGCGGGCTCGTTGGCCCAGGGGGCGCCTGGCGGAGCAGTGGCGCTGGGCTTGGCGCCGCTTCGCTGCGAGCCAGGGGCGGCGAGCTCGAACGGCGTGCTGGCGGCGCCCAAGGCCTCGCCGAATCGGGTTTGCTTGAGGTTCTGCGCGGCCGTGTGCTCGCCCATGGGCGGGCCCGCGGCCGGGGACCCATCTGCCCCGGGCACAGGTGCTACGGCGGGCTGCGCTCCCGTCTTGAACGGGGTCGACGGCCCCGAGACTGCCTCGACGCCCATAGGTGCCGTCTCGTAGGGGCTCGGCTCGCCGGTCTGCTCCGAGTCGACGCGGAGCGTGGTCGCCGTGTCGCTCACGGTGCGCTTCGTGAAAGCGCCCGAGCCTGGAGCCGAGGGCTGCTGGAACGCCTCCTGGGGTAGCGCCGAGACCTCGGGCGGCCAGGCCACGGACTCGCCCGCCATCTCGCAGGCGCCCACCACCACCAGCTCGCCAAGGGCGCTCAGCTCGGCGATGGGGATGCTGCCCCGCCAGATGAGCGAGCACTGCCCGCGGTCAGTGTCGATCTGCAGCAGGTCGGCGACCAGGGGTACGGCATCGGGCACGCCCGCGGCTCGAGGGCCGTAGATCCGCGCCACGGCGCGCGCTCCTGGCAGGGCGGTGCGTAGGGTTGGGGCTTCCGTAAGGCCGTCCAGCTCGATCCACTCGTCGCCCCGCAGCGCACCGACGCGCTGGTCTGCGGGCGCGCACTGGAAGTAGGTCCAGTCGAAGTCTGGCGGCAGCTCCAGGCGCAAGCCCTCCAAGGCCCCACGCGACAGCCCACCCAGGAGCTGCTTTCGCACGGGAAAAGTGGCGGGGATGGGGCTCAGGCAGCCGACCTCGCCCGTGGGATCCTCGGGGCGGACGATGTTGGGCTTCGTCTCGGCTGAGCCGCCGTGCCCTTTGCCCAGCGGGTTGGCGGCATAGCCGATGCCGCCCAGGGCGTGCTCGTAGCTCACGCGCAGCCGCTCGAAGGGTGCTGGCTCCTCGGATGCTTTGCGATCGCCGTAGATCTCCAGCATCTTGGACAGCAGCACTTGCTCGTCGCGTCGCAGCGCCAACCGCACGGTGGATCGGCTTGCTCGCCGCCCGCCGTCGGCCTGCACCGGAGCCCAGGCGTGGCCGTAGAGCACCACGTCGACCTGGCGGAGCAGCGGGGCGGTCTCGCGAACGCCGCGCAGCGGGGCCAGCGGGCTGCGGTCGTGATGCCGATCCTCGAGCTCGACGGGATCGGCGGGCAGCAAGGTCATCGGCCCATCGGGCACAAAGCCCAGGGCCGCCTTGACCAGCACCGTCAGGTTGGCCTGGCCCGCCACCGTCCACAGCACCGTGCCGACTCGGACGGGACCCAAGCCGGCGACGCGTACGGGCCATGTCGCAGTTGCTACCATGGTCGCCCTGGCTACCACGGGCTGCCAGGGGGCGATAGGGCGGGGCCGCCTGGTGCGGTTGGCACTTGCGGCCCGAAAGAGGCATCGGCAAAGTGGATGGGCGCCGCCCGCGCTCGAGCGCGCGGACGGCAAAGTGGATGGGCGCTGCCCGCGCTCGAGCGCGCGGACGGCGATGAGCGGGCCCAAGGAGCACCATGAGACACCTGGATATCGAGCTACGGCTAGAGACGTCGGACTTCGACACCACCAATCTGATCATCCATCGGCTGCGGGCCGAGGAGCGCATGGGGCAGCTCTTCGGGGTCGAGCTCGAGGTGGTGAGCATGGGCGGGCGCTCGCTCGACCCGGACGAGGCGGCGGGCGCGGTGGTGAGCGTGACCATTGGCGAGGGCAGCGAGGTAGCGCGCAGCTTTCACGGGATGGTGACCCGGGTGGTGGAGCTTCCCGCGGTAAGTCACGAGCACGCGGTCTACCAGCTGAGCGTGCGCCCTCACCTGTGGCAAGCCACGCTGGTCGAGACGCTGGATGTCTACCTCGAGACGACCGTGCCCGACGTAGTGGAGGAGCTATTGGGGCGCTTCGACCTGGCGAGCGGCATCGACTACGTGCGCACACTGCAGGACAGCTACCTCACGCGCGAGCTCATCGTGCAGTACCAGGAGAGCCATCTGGCGTTCATCTCGCGGCTGTGCGAGCACCTGGGCATTTTCTTTTACTTTTCCCACGACGAAGAGCACTCCACGCTGGTGCTGGGCGACCACGCGGGGGCGTATCGGCCCATCAGCGGCGACGACGTGGTGTCGTATCGGTCGCGGGGCGAGCGCGAGGGGGTGTACGAGCTACGCTACGACCGCACGCTGGTGCCGGGCACGTACGTCTGCCGCGACTACCACGACCAGACGCCCGCGCTGGAGCTGCAGCTGGACCACCCGCTGGAGGAGGGGTTTGCGGGCGGCATCATCGAGTACGGCGGCGACTTCCAGACGCCGGACCAAGGGAAGCGGCTGGCGCGCGTGCGCGCCGAAGAGTGGCACTGCAGGCGGCAGGTATACACGGGGCTGAGCAGCGAGCCGCGCTTTGCCCCCGGGCACACCTTCGAGCTGGCCGAGCATCCGCACCACAGCGGTCGGCTGCTGCTGACGGCGGTCGAGCACGAGGCGAGCCAGGACGTGGCCGGCTGGGGGGCGGGGACGGAGGAGAAGCACTACGAGAACCGGTTCACGGCCATTCCGGCGGAGCTGACCTATCGGCCGCCTCGGCAGACGCCCGTGCCACGCATTCACGGGGTGCTGAGCGGGGTCATCGATACCTGGCAGGGCAAGCTCGAGCGGCACGCGCGCCTCGACGAGCAGGGGCGCTATCTCGTGCGTTTTTTGTTCGACACGGCAGCGCCGGGCGAGCGCAAGGCCTCGTCTCGGGTGCGGATGATGCAGCAGAGCGCGGGTACTGGGTATGGGACGCACTTTCCGCTCAAGCCAGGGGTGGAGGTGCTCATTGGCTTCGTCGGCGGCAATCCGGACCGCCCGGTGATTCTGGGCGCGGTGCCGAACCCGATCACGCCCACGCCCGTGCAGGACGCCGAAGCGAGCAAGAGCCGCATCAAGACCCGCTCGGGCATCGTCATCGAGTTCGACGATGCCAACCGCGGCTCATGACGCAGGCCGCTGTAGAGGTTCACGATGACCAGCTCGACTAGCTCGACCAGCTCGACCACTTCGTCCCAAACCAATCTCGACCCAAAGGAGGACTCCACGCTCGGTATATCTGGAGACATCGACGGAACCGACGGCACCGGGACCGACGCGTACCTATTGCTGAAGGTTCCCGACTTCGGCGAGCCCGACTTTCCCAACACCGACAACAACCTGTTCGAGGAGCAGCCTTACGACTCTAACAACAGGAGGCTGGAGTCCTTCTTGAGGCTGGGTGCCTTCGACTTCAGCGCGGAGCCTCTCAGTGCGAAAGAGCTGCTCAAGCTCATCCCGCAGGCCAACGCTGCCAGCAATCCCGTCCGCGACGAGACTGTAGATCCGAAGATCACTATCCATCCCGACATTGAACCTGGGACCATCTTCGTCGACGACATCCGCGTGCACGCCCAGGATGTCCCAGGGCTGACGCAACCGGATTCCAACCCCAACGACCACGACCTCACCAAGCAGGCCCGTCGCGACCATAGCGCCATGCTGTACAGCCGCGGCGGCTGGCGAGACCACTCCGACGGCAATCGCA
>CAYTYV010000095.1:0-16368 GCA_964441055.1 uncultured Polyangiaceae bacterium
CGTCGTCGTCGGTGTCGGGATCGAGGGGATCGGTGGGATCGTAGCCATCCAGCGGTCCCGTGCCGTTGACCTCGTCGCCGTCGGACAGGCCGTCATCGTCCGTATCGGCGTCCAGCGGATCGGTATCGACGCCCGGATCGTAGACGCTATCCCCGCCGAGCTCGTCGCCGTCGAGCAGCCCATCGTTGTCGCTATCGGGGTCGAGGGGGTCGGTGCCGACGATCACCTCCTCCGGATCCAGCAGGCCATCGTCGTCGCTGTCCAGCCACATGCAAGCGAGCGTTTCGTAGTCGCTGCCGTTGTCGATGGACCGCGGGTTGGCGGCCGTGCCGCTGCCCTTGTCGATCGAGTAGACCACGCCAGCGTTGTTGCCGTTGGTGGCCCAGAGCTGACCGGTCCTGTCGTGGCTGAGGCCTTCCAGATTGCCCACGCCCGTGGGTCCGACGTCGGTCGTCGCGCCCGTGTCCTTGTTGATGGTGATCAGGCGATCGTTGACGCCGCCGTTGTTGATGATGGCGTAGAGAATGCCGTTGTTGGGATCCACCGCCAGATCGTCGATATCCTCCAGGCCGGAGACCGCTGGCAGGACGACGTAGTCGATGCCCGCGCCAAAGGCGTCGGGAATGTGGCTGCCCGTGATGGGATTGATCTTGATGAGGAGATCGATCCCATTGCCCCGTCGCACCGAGCCGAACAGCGTGCCATCGTCGGCGTCGAAGGCCAGTCCATCGACGTCGTTGAAGTTACGGTTTCCCAGCGAGCCGCTGCCCGAGCCGAAGCTGCTCGAGGTGGCCGTGAACACGCCCGTGAACGGATCGATAGTGCCGAGCTGGCCGCCATTGGCCGCGAAGAACACGCCTGTACCGGGCTGGATGGCCCCCGCCTCGATGGCGCTGGTCCCCGTGCCCTGGCCCAGGTCGACCTCGTTGGTGTCGGGATCGAAGTCCTGCAGGTCGACCTTGGTAGCCAGGTCGTTGCCCCCGCCCGACCCCCCGCTGTCGGCAACGAGGTAGCAGACTTGCGCCCAGGCAAGCGCTGGAACGAAGAACACGGAAAACCCAACGAGCATCGGCAACGTACGCATAGTGGCTCCATGGTAACAACGACATTGGGGTGGGGCTAGAGCGAGCAGCCGAATTCGGGCGGCGGAGGGGCTACCGGGTACGCCTTGATCCCTGCGAGGCAGACGAGGTACAAGGGCGCGCCTGCGAAACAAAGGGGATGGAGCATGAAGACGCAGAGACTGGGGAGCGCTGGGTTGGTGTGCGGTGGTGCGATGTTGTGGGCCTGGGCCATGGGAGGCTGCACGCCTGGAGCGATCGGCGGCGCCGCCCAGCCACACGACGTGCACGACGCCTTGGGGGACAGTGCCTTCAAGTGCGACCAGAGCAACACGCCCGAGGGCAACAAGCTCGCCGCGCTCATCATCGACTGGCCCGCGACCCAGCGGGGTGAGCTCGAGAGCGCGATGCACGACGGTGTGGCCGTCGTGAAATACACCTGCGACGGCGTCGAGATTTTGTCCGACTGTCGCGTGGGCGGCGACTACGGCTACCGCGGCCTGTCCGTGAAGAAAGAGGCCGCCTTCCTCGACAGCACCGACCAGCTGGCGGCGAACTTCGGTACCGCCAGCATGGGCGTGAAGGCCGACTTCAAGGCAGGGGCGAAGCTCGATTTGCTGACCTACTTGGTCGGCAAGCACAAGACCACCCGCATGGCCGTCTACCAGGGTGAGCTCCCGGGCGAGGGATGCGAGGGGGCGACGCACTTCGTGCGGCAAGCCGACGTGGGCGCCTTTGCCATGACGAGCGGCACCGAGGTGCAAGCGGGTGCGGCGGCCCAGGCCTTTGGGCAGGGGGTGAGCGGCGCCAGCTCGTCCAAGGAGACACACGACACCTCCGACGGCGACCCCGACAAGTGCAAGGCGGGCGAGACCCAGACGAACAGCCCCCCGGCCGGGTGCAACGCCATGGTGCGGGTAAAGCTGTTCCCCATCAAGCCCGGCCAGCCGCCCGCCAAGGCCGAGCAAGAAGCGGGGGTGGATGACCCCATCGACTGCCCCGCGGGCTTCGTCAACGTCGACAGCCTGTGCCAGCCCGAGGACGCGCAGACGGCCTATCGTCTATGCGACAAGGGCGACGCCGAGCAGTGCAAGGAGCAATGCCTCAAGGGCAGCGACGAGAGCTGCGGCCGCTTTGGCAACCTGTCCAAGCACTTCAAGGACGCCTCGGAGCAGTTCAAGACGCGCCTCGAGCAAGCCTGCAAGGCTGGCGTGGCCGCGGCCTGCTCCGGCTTGTACTGGGCCATCTATCTGGCCAACAAGCTCAAGTACAAGGCGCTGCAAAACGAGACGATCGAGGACGAGGCGGTAAAGAAGCGCAAGGAGCTACAGCCGATCACGGACCAGCTCGATGCGCTGAGCGTCAACGGCTGCATTGGCGGCGATGCCGAGTCGTGCCGCATCGTGACGCAGGAGCACTACTGGGGCAGCTCCCCCCATCTGCGCTCCAAGGACCAGGTGAAGTTCTTCTCGGTCATGAGGCGGGCCTGCGAGGCGGGCTCGGCCTTTGCCTGTTGGCGCCATGCCGTGCTGAGCCTGGACGGCGGTGGCGACGTCGGGCTCGCGCTCAAGTACTTGGACCGAGCCTGCATGGGCCAGTACCTGCCCGCCTGCGTCGGCTATGCCGCGCTGCACTCGAGCGAGGCCGATTGCAAAGCGCTGCAGGACGCGGCGCGGCGCTGCGATTGGCAACAAGCGGGCACGAACTGCAGGCAGCTGCGCGTGCACGACATCGCGGCTGGTCCTGGAGGGCAGAGCGGCGGTGAGAAGCTGTGCTCCGCCGCCGTGCTCGGCGCGGTAAGCGGCGACAAGGCTGCCATCGCGGACAAGTACCTGGCCCTCGGCTGCCGCACGGGCAGCGACTCGTCGATCTTCGTCAACCGCAACAAGTGCAAGTAGGGCGGGGTTAGGCCGCTGGGCTGCGCCTCGCCGTCGAGGCGAGCGCGCCGCGGGTATGCGCCAGGGCGAACGCCTTGTGCCGCGGGCCCAAATGGGCTGTGGTTGCTCGCGGTTTGCAGGAGCTGTTCAAAGCCGTGCGCGCGGCCTGCTCGCCGCGCTGCTGGTCTCGGGGCGTCGAGCTGCAGCGCGCCCAGGCCGTGGTGGGCGTCTGCTCTGGCGATGAGGTGATCACCGTGCGGGTGCGGGCGCCCGGTCGCCCGGTGGCGCCCACGGTCACGCTCTACCCGGACGACGCCGAGTGGGACTGCGACTGCGGCAGCGACGAAGAGGTCTGCGATCACGTGGCCGCCGCCGTCATCGGCCTGCGCCGCGCCCGCGAGCAGGGTCAGCAGCTGCCCGCCTCCTCGAGGCCCACGGCCACGCTGGGCTACCGCTTCCGCGTCGAGGGCGAGCGGCTGGCGCTTGAGCGGCGGCTGGTATGCTCGGATCGAGACGAGCAGCCGCTGTCGGGCCCGCTTTCCGCAGCGCTTGCCCGCAAGGATCAGGGCCTCGGCCTGACGCCCACTCACGCGGACCTGTCCGCGGATCGCATCCTGGACGCGCGTCGGCTAAGGACCTTGCCCGCCGATGCGGTCGTCGCGCTCTTGCCGCTGTTGGTCGACGCGCAGGACGTACGCCTGGACGGCCGCCCCATTGCGATCTCGCCCGAGCCCGTGCTGCCGCGCGCCGTGGTGACCGAAGCCAAACCGGGGTACCGCCTCGAGATCGCCGCCGATCCAACGGTGATGGAGGTCGTCGTGCCGGGCTTTGCACTTTGCGCCTCAGAGGCCGGGGCCGAGCAGCTCGCCGCTGCGCCCTCGGCGGGCGAGGCCGAGGGGCACGCTGCTCGCCCCTGCCTGCGGCCGCTGGGCGAGACCGAGCTCACGGGCCTGCGCCTCGAGAGGCTGCCCGTCGTTCGCTCTTTCGGTCCCGACCGCGTGGCCGAGCTTATCACCGAGGTGCTGCCGTCGCTCGGCAAGAGGCTCAGCGTCGATGTAAAGAGCAAGCGGCTGCCGCGGACCACCACCCGAGAGGCCCCGCGGGTCGTGGTAGAGGTGAGCCAGCAGGGAGAGCTGCTGTCCGCCTTGGCCGTGCTGGTCTACGGCGAGCCGCCCTGCGCACGGGTGGACGGCGACAGGCTGTTCCACCTCGGCGGTCCCATTCCCGTGCGGGACGAGCGGGCCGAGGAGCGCGCCGTGCAAAGGCTGCGCGCGGAGCTCGATCTGGCCCCGGGACGCAAGGCGCACTTCACTGGCGAAGAGGCCGTGCAGATGGCCGCCAGGCTGCGCGCTTGGCGCGGCGAGACGCGCGGCCGGGCCCACCGCGACTGCTACCCCGAGGGCTCGCTCGCCGCGCGCGTGGATCTATCGCAGGGCGAGCTAGACCTTTGCTTCGAGATCTCGGCGGGCGAGCAGCCGAGCGGCGAGGGCGTCCTCGGGCGGGCCGATCCGCAAAGGGTCATCGAAGCCTGGCAGCGCGGTGAGCAATGGGTGCCGCTCATGGACGGCGGCTGGGCGCGGCTTCCCACCGATTGGCTGGACCGCTACGGCCATCGGGTGGCGGATCTTCTAGCCGCCCGCGGCGAGGGCCACGAGCTGCCGCGCTCGGCCCAGCCCGCGCTGCTGGCGCTTTGCGACGAGCTCGAGCATCCCCGTCCGCCCTCGCTCGAGCGACTGGCTCCCCTTATCGACGGCTTCGAGACCATGCCGCAGGCCGAGCTGCCCGCCGACCTAGCGGCCACCTTGCGCGGCTACCAGCGCCAAGGGGTGGACTGGCTGTGCTTTTTGCGCGCGGCAGGCCTCGGAGCGGTGCTGGCCGACGACATGGGCCTGGGCAAGACCGTGCAGGCGCTTTGCGCGCTCGGCGGGCGCAGCCTGGTGGTGTGCCCCACCAGCGTGGTCCACAACTGGGCCGACGAGATCCAACGCTTTCGGCCGGGCGTGCGCTTTTCCGTCTATCGGGGACGGGGGCGCCAGCTCGAGCCCGAGGCCGAGATCACCCTGACGAGCTACGCGATCTTGCGGCTGGACATCGAGCTTCTGGCGCGCGAGCGCTGGAACGTGGTGGTGCTCGACGAGGCGCAGGCCATCAAGAATCCGGACAGCCAAGTGGCTCGGGCGGCCTACCGGCTTCGAGCGGGCTGCCGCATCGCGCTGAGCGGCACTCCCGTCGAAAACCGCCTGGAAGAGCTCTGGAGTCTGGCCCACTTTACCAACCCGGGCGTGCTCGGCGGGCGCGCGAGCTTTCGGGATCGCTATGCCCAGCCCATCGCGGCCGGCCAGCCCGAGGCGGCCGCCCGGTTGCGGCGCCGCATTCGCCCATTTGTCCTGCGCCGCCTCAAGCGGCAGGTGGCCATGGAGCTTCCTCCCCGCACCGAGGTGGTGATGCACTGCGAGCTCGACGAAAAGGAGCGCGCGGTCTACGAGGCCGTGCGCCTGGCCACCCGCAAGCAGGTCCTGGCCCAGCTCGAATCGGGCGGCAGCGTGCTCGGCGCGCTCGAGGCGCTGCTCCGGTTGCGCCAGGCGGCCTGCCACTGCGACCTGGTCCCGGGCCAGCAAGGGCAGGGCTCGGCCAAGGTCGACCGCTTGCTCGGCGCGCTCGAGCAGATCGTGGCAGCCGGTCACAAGGCCCTGGTGTTCTCGCAGTGGACGAGCTTGCTCGACCGGGTAGAGCCGCACCTCGGCGCCGCTGCCCTCGGCTTTTGCAGGCTCGACGGCTCGACCCGCGACCGCGCCCGGGTGGTGCAGCGCTTCCAGGACTCGGCTGGGCCGCCCGTCATGCTGCTCTCGCTCAAGGCGGGCGGCACGGGGCTGAACCTGACCGCCGCCGATCACGTCTTCTTGCTGGATCCGTGGTGGAACCCAGCCGTGGAGGAGCAGGCCGCCGACCGAGCCCATCGCATTGGCCAGGACCGTCCCGTGATGGTCTATCGCCTGGTGGCCAAGGACACCGTGGAGGAGCGCATCCTCGAGCTGCAGGCCAAGAAGAAGGCGCTGGCCGACGCTGCCTTGGGCGAGGCAGAGCGCGCCGCTGGCCTAACGCGCGAGGATCTGCTCGCCTTGCTGCAATGAGCCGCGCCCGACCGATCTCCCGCTTGCCTCTGGCGGCCTTTGCGGTCGGCCTGGCGGTCATGCTGGCGGCGGCCCCGTCTCGGGCGGACCTGGAGGAGAAGGTGTTCCTGCGCTACCGCGAGACGGGGCGCTGCCCCGCTCGGGCCGCCTTCGTCGCTCAGGTCGAGGCGCGCACCGCGAGGGCGCAGTGGGTGGGCTCGGCCGAGGGCGTGCGCGAGTTCTCGCTGACCGTCGGGCATGACGAGGCGGGCGCGAGCGGCCGGCAGGTCATTCGAACCCAGGGCGGTCCGCCAGCGGATCGCACCAACCGGGGACAAAGCTGCAGCGAGGTGGTGGCGGCCATGGCGCTCGTCACTGCGCTGGCCATCGATCCGCGGGCCAAGACCGAGCCGCTGCCCGCGCCAGCCGAGCCTGGCGCAGAGGCCCCCTCCGAGCCGGTTGCTCCAGCCGAGCCCGCTCCGCCAGCCGACGGCGCTCGCCCGCCACCGCCCAAGCCTGCCGAGGCCGCGCCCGAGCCCGTGCGCGCCTCCCCGCCGTCGACCAGCGCACCCGAGCCCGTCTCGTCCAACGGAACCTTGCGCTGGACCGTGGGCGTGCATGCGCAGGCTGCCAGCGGCCTGGATCTGGGGTTGAGCTTCGTCTTGCCGCTCTACGTCGACCTGCTCTGGGATCGCGAGCAGGTGCTGTCGCCGAGCTTTCGGCTGGCGGCTTCCTTCATGCCGAGGCGGACCGTCTCGTACTCCTCGGACGAGGCCGAGCTGACGAGCAGCGCCGAGCTGTGGCGCGCGGCCGGGCACCTGTCCGCCTGCCCCGTGCGGCTCGAGCTCGTCCGCACGCTTTCCGTGGCGCCGTGCTTGGGGCTCGAAGCCGGGTTGCTCTACGGCGAGGGCCAGCTCGAGCCGAGCGCCGAGGCTGGGGCCCTGTGGCTGGCGCTGAGCGCCGACGGCCGCCTCGGCTGGACCCCGCTCGAGTGGCTGGTGCTGGAGGTGCAAGGGCAGCTCGGGGTGCCGCTAGTGCGCCCGCGGTTCTACTTCGAGCCGGATGCGACGATCGCCTCCACCGATCCCGTCTTCGGCACGGTGGGCGGCGGCCTGGGCGTGCGCTTTCCGTGATCGCGCAGCTTGCTTGCGGCCATTTTCCAGATGTGTGGCAAGCTGAAGCAGTGATGTCCGAGCCCGTGATGGCAGCGGCGGACTGCGACGAGCGCGCCGAGCGACCTGGGCGCGCGGCTGCGTCGGCTGCCACGGCGCGCCGCGACGCCCGGCTTCGCCAGCTCTTTGAGGGGCATTTCGCCTTTGTCTGGCGCTACCTGCGTCGGCTGGGGCTATCCGAGCCGGATGCCGACGATGCGGCCCAGAAGGTGTTCCTGGTGCTCTCGCGCAAGCTGGGTGCAGTCGAGCCGGGCAAGGAGCGGGCCTTTCTGTGCGGCACGGCCACCCGGGTGGCCTCGGAGCATCGTCGCAGCCTGGCTCGCCGCCGCGAGGTGGCCGCGGAGGACGCGGGGATCGAGCCTGCGCCCTCGAGCCAACACCAACCCGACCGCGCCTTGAGCAGGCAGCAGGCGCGTGCCCTGCTCGACGAGGTGCTTGGGGCCATGGCGGTCGATCTGCGCAGCGTGTTCGTGCTGTTCGAGCTGGAGGAGACCAGCACCCAGGAGATCGCGGCACTGCTCGATCTGCCCGTGGGAACGGTAGCCTCCAGACTGCGCCGCGCTCGGGAGAGCTTTCGCGCCATCGTCAAGCGCATGCGAGCGAGCGGGACCATCCCCGGAGGTGTCCGATGAGCGAGCCACGTCGGCTGCTGGACGGCGAGGCCGATGAGGTCGAGCAGGTCCTTTTGGGCTCGGCCAGCGGCGATGCTCCGTCGCGGGAGTCCGCCCAGAGAATGCTGCTGGCGCTCGGCATCGGCGGCGCGGCGGCAGCGTCCACCGCCACCGCGGCCACGGCTGGGGCCGCGGGCAAGATCGCGGGCAAGGGAGCGCTGGCAGCGGCAGCCGCCAAGGCTGGGGCTGCGAGCGCAGGTGCAGCTGGGGCGGCCACCTGGCCCGTGGTGGCCAAGTGGGTGGGCATCGCCGCTGTGGCAGGAGCGGGCACCTGGGGCGTGGCCGAAACGGTGAGCGAGCCAGAAGCGATCGAGCGGCCCGCGGTGACGGCCATGGCGCCCGTGGCTCGCCAAGTGGCTACCGCCCTCGAGCAGGCTGCGCCATCCGTCGAGGCCGCCGAGCCTGGCCGGGTGGCGGACGACGGTGCGGAGGGGGTCGCGGAAGAGGAGGCGGCGGACGAGGTCGAGGGCGGCGAGGGCGCGGCCGAGGCGGTGTCCGCTCCGACGGCAGGCGCGGTCGCGCCCACGGTAATGCCTTCGGCCGACGCGGAGCCTGGGCTGGCCGACGAGGTGCAGGCGCTGGACCGCGCGCGCGAGGCCATGCAGGCCGACGATCCCGACGAGGCCCTGCGCGCCGTTGACGCCTATCAGCGCGACTTTGGCTCGGGCGCCCTGGCTCCCGAGGCCGAGGTGCTGCGCATCGAGGCGCTGGTTCGCCAGGGACAGATGGCAAGGGCGCGCGCGCTCGGCCAGCAGTTCCTGGCGCGGCACCCGTCGAGCCCGCACGCTCGCCGAGTGCAATCGCTGCTGTCGGGACGAGCGGCGGGCGGGGCCAGCCCGCAGTAGGCGATAGAGGCGGCAGCTTGCGCCGTCGGTCGGGATGCCCGACAGTCGCGGGGTGTCCGACCCGCCCTGCAGCCCCGCGGCCATTCGGCGCGCGATCGCCCAGTACGAGGGCATGGCTGGCGCCGAGCCTCGGCCGCTAGGACGCGGCCTCATCCACCAGACCTTCGAGCTTCGCGCGCCAGCCGGTCGCTACGTGCTGCAGCGGGTCAACCCCATCTTCGATCCGCGCATCCACCACAACATCTGGGCGGTGACCGCGCGCCTTGGCGAGGCCGGGCTGACCACGCCGCGCCTGCTCGAAAGCCGCCAGGGACGCCCTTGGGCCGAGCCGGGCGACGGCACCGTATGGCGGGTCATGACCTTCATCGAGGGCGTGAGCTTCGACGTGGTGGCCGACCCCGAGCAGACCCGCGCGGCAGCGAGGCTGGTGGGGCGCTTTCACCGCGCCCTAGACGGGCTGGAGCATCGCTTCGTGGGGCTACGCCCCGCCGTGCACGATCCCAGCCGACACCTCGCTGCGCTCGGGCAGAGCCTGGTCGATCACGCGGCCCATCCCCTGTTCGGCGAGGTGGCCCGCCTCGGCAAAGCCCTCCTCGAGCAGGCCGAGCGCCTGCCGCCGCTTGCCGATCTGCCGCCGCGCGTCTGCCACGGGGACCTCAAGCTCAACAACGTGCTGTTCGCGGGCCCCGAGCCGCCCGAGCGCGAGCGCGCCGTTTGCCTGGTCGATCTGGACACCCTCGCCCCCATGGCCCTGGCCCACGAGCTCGGCGATGCCTGGCGCTCGTGGTGCAATCCCGCGGGCGAGAACGCGGCCGAGACCCGCTTCAACCTCGCGATCTTCGAGGCCTCCTGGCAGGGCTACCTCGAGGGCGCCGCGCGCACGCCCAGCCGGGCCGAGCGCCGCGCGTTGCTCGGCGGGGTGGAGTGGATCAGCCTGGAGCTCGCCGCGCGCTTTGCCGCCGACGCCTTGTGCGAGTGTTACTTCGGTTGGGACAGGGAGCGCTTCGAGCGGGCGGGCGAGCACAATCTTCTGCGCGCCCGCGGTCAGTGGCGGCTGCACCAGGCGGCCGTGGCCCTGCGCAGCGAGCGCGCGCGCCTGCTGGAGCTTTAGCCTTGCCGCGGCTGGCAGCAACATTTCATCGGCTCGGCGGCTTGGCGACGGTATGCTGCCGCCTATGACGAGACGAGCTCTACTGGCATTGCTAGGCCTTGCGCTTTTGTGCCTGGCCGGCTGTAGCCGCGATTCGGCCAAGAGCGACGCCAGCGCTACGGGAGCATCCAGCACCGACAAAAAGCCGCTGCGCATCGCGGTCATCCCCAAGGGGACCACCCACGAGTTCTGGAAGGCCATCCACGCGGGCGCGGTCAAGGCCTCGCGCGAGATCGACGTCGAGATCATCTGGAAGGGGCCGCTCAAGGAGGACGATCTCAAGAGCCAGATCGATCTGGTCGAGCGGTTCACGGCCCAGGGCGTAAACGGCATCGTCTTGGCTCCGCTAAACGACAAGGGCCTGGTCGGCGCGGTCAAGGGCTCGGTGCGCTCGGGCATCCCGGTAGTGGTCATCGACTCGGCCCTGCAAGGAAAGGCCCATGCGAGCTTCGTCGCCACCGACAACCTGGCCGCGGGCAGGCTCGCAGGAGAGCGCATGGCCAAGCTCTTGGGGGGCAAGGGCGGCATCGTGGTGCTGCGCTACCTCGAGGGCTCGGCCAGCACCATGGCTCGCGAGAAGGGCTTTCTCGAGGCCATCGGCAAGCATCCGGGCATCGAGGTGCTGAGCGACAACCGCTACGGCGGCGCCACCACCGAGAGCGCTTTTGCCGCCGCCGAGAGCCTGCTTTTGGCGCAGAAGGCCGAGACCGGTCGCGTGGCGGGCGTGTTCTGCCCCAACGAGTCGACCACCTTCGGCATGCTGCGCGCCATCGAGAACCTCAAGCTCACGGGCAAGCTCGAGTTCGTCGGCTTCGACACCTCGGAAAAGCTCATCCACGCGCTGCGGGCGGGCACCATCGACGCCTTGGTGGTGCAGAACCCCTTCCAGATGGGCTACCTCGGGGTCAAGACGATGGTCCAGCACCTGCGCGGCGAGCTGGTCCCCGAGGTCATCGACACGGGCTCGACGGTGGTGGACAGCCTGAACATGGACGAGCCCGACATCGTCGACATCCTCAAGCCGGATCTGAAGACCTGGCTGGGAGAGTGACGATGTCCCGCGCGGGGACGGGCGCTCGGGTGCTGTGGGTCGAGGGATTGAGCAAGTCCTTTGGCCCGACCCGAGCGCTGGACGGGGCCGCGCTGCGGGTGCGCGCGGGCGAGGTTCATGCGGTGCTGGGCGAAAACGGCGCGGGCAAGAGCACGCTCATGAAGGTGCTGGCCGGGGCGCTCGAGGCGGATGGCGGGCGCATCAGCCTGGGCGGGCAGCCGTACGCGCCGCGCAACGCGCAACAGGCGCGGGAGCGCGGGGTCGCCATGGTCTACCAGGAGCCCCAGCTCTGTCCTGATCTGAGCGTGGCCGAGAACGTGCTCCTGGGGCTCGAGCCGGGCCGCTGGGGCTGGATCAACAAGCGCCAGATGGCAAAGCAGACCGAGAGCGCGCTCGAGCAGGTCTCGGGCAGCGCGGGCTCCGCTCGCCTGCGTCCCGACGACCCCGTCGCCTCGCTCGCCCCTGCCGAGCGCCAGCTCGTGGCCATTGCCCGAGCCCTGGCGCAGACCGACTGCCGCCTGCTCATCCTGGACGAGCCCACCAGCAGCCTGGCGGCCGACGACGTCGAGCGGCTTTTCGCGGCGGTCCGTCGCCTTCGCGAGCGGGGGCTCGCCATCCTGTACATCTCGCACTTCCTGGAAGAGGTGCAGCAGATCGCCGATCGCTACACCGTGCTGCGCGACGGCAAGACCGTGGCCAACGGGACCATGGCCGAAACGGCGCTCTCGGACATCGTCGAGCAGATGGTCGGCCGTCAGGTGGACGAGCTGTTCACGCGCTCGGTGCACCAGCCGGGCGAGGTGCTGCTCGAGCTCGACGCGCTCGGGGGCTTTTCCAAGCCCACCCGCGCGAGCCTGGCGCTTTGTCGCGGCGAGGTGCTGGGCATCGGCGGGCTGGTGGGCTCGGGCCGCACCGAGCTTTTGCGGGCGGTCTTCGGCTTGGATCCGGTCCGAAGCGGCACCATCCGCGTGGGCGTGCATCTGGGGCCTGCCTCGCCCGCGCGGCGGCTCGCCCAAGGCGTGGGCATGCTGAGCGAGGACCGCAAGGACGAGGGGCTGGCCCTGGGCATGTCGGTGGCCGACAACCTGACCCTGTCCAAGCTCTCGGGCACGGGGCCAGCGGGCCTGGTGCTGCCCGGGGCGCAGCGACGCCTGGCCGGGCGCTGGATCGAGCGACTGGCCATCCGCTGCCGCGATCCGGGCCAGCGGGCGGCCGATCTGTCGGGCGGCAACCAGCAGAAGCTCGCGCTGGCGAGGCTTCTGTACCACGACGTGGACGTGCTGCTGCTCGACGAGCCCACTCGCGGGGTGGACATCGCTAGCCGCGCCGAGGTCTACCGATTGGTGGACGAGCTGGCCTCCCAGGGAAAGGGAGTGCTTATGGTCTCGAGCTATCTGCCCGAGCTGATGGGCCTATGCGACCGCATTGCGGTGATGCAGCGCGGGGTGCTCGGCCCCGCCCGACCGACAAGCGACCTGGACGAGCGCGCCGTCTTGGCGGAGGCGGCTGGGGCATGACTCGCCTCTGGGCGCTGTGGCGACGGCCCTGGTTCGGGCCAGCTTGCGCGCTCGCGCTGGTCTACCTGCTGTTCGCGGCTTGGGCGCCCGAGACCTTTGCCCGGCCCATCGCGCTCGAGACCATGGTGCGACAGACCGTGGTGGTGGCCATTGCCGCGGTGGGCATGACCCTGGTGATGGTCAAGGGCGGCATCGATCTATCGGTGGGCTCGGCCGTGGCGCTTTCCACGGTGGTGATCGCGCTTTGCCTGCGGGAGGGATGCGGCCCGCTTGGTGCGGTGGCGATTGGCATTTTGGTGGCCGCAGCCGCGGGCGCCGTAAATGGGCTGCTCGTCGCGAAGTTGCGGATCACGCCCTTTATCGTGACGCTCGGCACCATGAGCATTCTGCGCGGCGCGGCCAAAGGGCTGGCCGACGAGCAGAAGATCGACGCGGCCTCGCAGGGCCTGGACGAGCTCATGGCGGTGCTGCCGCCCGAGCGCGCCTGGATGCTCTTGCCGCCCGGGGTGTGGATCGCGCTCGTCGTGGCTCTGGCTGCCGCCGTGCTGCTCCACTACACCCGCTTTGGCCGCCACGTCGTGGCCATCGGCTCGAATGAGCTCACGGCGCGGCTCTGCGGCGTGGCCGTGCCGCGGGTAACGGTCGTCGTCTATGCCCTGGCAGGCGCCTTGGCTGGCCTGGCGGGCGCCATGGAGTTTTCCAAGCTCACCGTGGGCGATCCCACCGACGCCATCGGCCTCGAGCTCGAGGTCATCGCCGCGGTGGTCATCGGCGGGGGCTCTCTCTCTGGCGGAAGGGGATCGGTTGCGGGCACCCTGCTCGGCGCATTGCTGATGACGGTCATCGGCACGGGCTGCACCTACGTGGGCTTTCCCAACTGGATGCAGGAGATCCTGACCGGAATCATCATCATCGTGGCGGTGGGCTTGGACGGGCTAAGGCAGAGGCGGCGCTAGGGAATCGCTTCGCCGCCCTTTGCGATGTTGTCCTTGGTGTAGAGGCGCGTGCCCAGGACGATCTTTTTGGGTACTTCTTCGCCGCCGAGGATCTGTAGGGCCGCGTCGATCGCCTCGGCGCCGCCCGTCGGGTAGAGGAAGGTGGCATCGAGGATGCCCTGCTCGACGTAGGCCACGCCTTCGTGCGGCAGGGCGTCAATGCCGATGAGCTTCATCTGCTCGGCGCGCCCGGCCTGCTTGGCCGCTAAAAACGCGCCGTGAGCTCCGGGATCGTTGTGGGCGTAGACCAGATCGATCTGCTTTTGGACGGCCAGCGCCGACTCCATTTCCTTGCGGGCGTTGGGCTCCAGCCATTGCATGTCGGCCTCGAAGACGATTTCAATGCCCGGATGCCGATCGATGGCCAGTCCTTCGCGAAAGCCCTGATGGCGATCCTGGCCGGGCGTGGACGTCATGAGCCCCTTGAGCTCGACGATCTTGCCCTCGCCGCCCAGGGTCTTGGCCGCCCATTTTCCGGCCTCGCGGCCGATCTTGCGGTTGTCGGCGCCGATGAAGCAGGTGAGCTTGTCGCCGTGGACGGCCCGGTCGAGCACGATGACCGGGATCCCTCGGCCAAAGGCCTCGGCCACGGGCGCCGTAAGCGGCGCAGCCTCCTTGGGGCTGATGAGCAGCAGGTCCACCTTTTGGCCGATAAGCTCCTCGACGTGCGCGCGCTGGGTGAGCGAGTCGTTCTGGGCGTCCTTGAACACCACGCGAATGTTGGGATGCCGCGCCGCGGCCTGGCGGATGTCCTCGTTCATCTGCACGCGCCACGGCTCGCCCAGGTTGCATTGGCTCATGCCGACGAGCCAGGGGTCGCTCGGGGTGCCCGCGCGCTTGGCGCGCTCCTTGGCGTCGCAGGCGCCGAGGAGCGCGACCAGCAGGAGCACCGCCGCGGCGCGGAGCAGGTTCACAGCACTCGGGCGGCTGCGCACGAGCGAGGAGGCGTTCCAGTAAGCGATCATGCGGTCGCCTCACGCACCGCGCGTGCCCAGGCCTGCGGCACGAGCGCCTCTGGCTCGCCTGCGCTCTTTTCGCAACAGGGAGACGAGCTCTTTCGTGGAGATATCCGCGTCGATGGTGGGGACGTCCAGAGGGGAGTCCACGGTACGCTCGGGCGTCAAGGCGAACACGGTCCCATCCTTGCGACGGATCAGAACCTTTCCCGTGGATTGTGCTTGGTCGAGCACGTGGGCCAGGCGTTGTCTTGCTTCAGAGTATGTGTACACGTTCATCTCAGACCTCGAGCAGCTCGATATCGAGCCTTCTCGCCGCGCGTTTCAGCGCTCCGTCCAAGGTCAAGAGCGGGGCCGCGTGGCGTAAGGCGCAATCCAGGAAGTAGGCGTCGTACGCGTAGGTGTTCGCCTTGGCGGCAATGGCCAGCGCGTTCGCAAAATCGGTTTGCACGTAGCGCAGTGGTATGCTCTGGAAGACGGCGAGCCCACGGCGGACCTGCTCCAAGGCGACTCGGTCTTGCTTGAGCATCGCGGAGAAAGCGTTTCCTACCTCCCAGGGAATCGAGCCCGGGCCGATGAGAGCATGACCGGACGTGAGCCGGACGATCCGATCTCGCTCCGGCTCCGCCACGATGACGGCGAGCAGTGCCGAGGTATCCGTCACGATGTCCATGCGCGCTCACGTTCCCCAACAGTGACAATTGTACAATAGGATCACTGGAAGTCAACCTAGTGAACGCGAGCTCGCACGGGTGAGTGAGTCGGGGCAGGCTGTGAGCTTGGTCGGAGCTAGTGTACGGTGGCGCAGCTATCCGCCGCGGGGCATGCGGCGGCTCGGCCAGGGAGGAGACGACGATGAACGGCAAGCGCAGCGTGCTCGTAATCGCGATGGCTCTGTCGGCCTGCACGCTCGACTCCGAGCCGTTAGGACCGGGTGTGCCCGGGCCTGAAGGGCCGGCTGGTACGAGCTACTGGGTGGACGGCGATGGCCAAGTGAGCACCGAGGTTGATGTTGGTATCGGCACCGACAGCCCGGAAACCGTCCTGCACGTCGTGGGCGATCTCACCGTGGAGGGCAACTTGACCGTGTCGGGCACGCTCACCGTGAACGGGCGGCTCATAGGCGCGTGCCCGGCCGACATGGTGGCCGTGGGCGATGTGTGCGTGGACAAGTACGAGGCGTCAGTCTGGTCCGAGCCGAACGGCGGCGGGCAGTACGGGGCGTCCGTGGACGACTACCCGTGCCTGGACAACGGTCAGAACTGCGCTACCGACGGGCACGAGATCTTCGCGCGCAGCGTGGTTGGCGTGACGCCTTCGCGCTTCATTACGTGGTTCCAGGCCGCGCAGGCTTGCGCCAATGTGGGCAAGCATCTCGTCACGAATGCCGAGTGGCAGATGGCAGCCGCGGGCACGCCCGATGACTCGGACTCGTGCAACGTCTTGACCGATGGTACGGAGCAAACCGGAAGCCGGACGGAGTGCGTATCCACTCGCGGAGCCTTCGACATGGTGGGCAATCTCTGGGAGTGGACCGCCAACTGGTTCGTGGCGGGGCTTAGTTGGCAGGACGGAAACGGAGACGAGACCATGCCATGGCCTGATGACACCTACGGCAACGACACTACCTTGAATGTCAACGGCAAGGCGCGCAACGGCTCGGGCCATTTTGCCAACGGCCTTCCCGCGGTGGCGCGCCGCAGCAGGGCCTGGATGGGAGGGCCAGGCGCGGGCGTGTTCGCCATGTCCTTGGACTACGGTCCCTCGGAGTCGGCCAGCACCACCGGGTTCCGATGCGCCCGCAGGATGTGACGGGCAAGGGGCCTCGTGGTGTTGGGCAGTCGACAACGTCTCACTCGGCATCGCCAGGGCACGAGCGTCGCTTCCTCAGCCCTCCGCCCCCTTCCCACCCCCCCGCCACCTTCGCTGGAACAGCACTGCCCCAATGATGATCGCGCCCGTC
>CAYTYV010000096.1:0-16332 GCA_964441055.1 uncultured Polyangiaceae bacterium
GTGCAGCGTACCGCCCGGGCGACGGGCACCCTGGGGGGTGGCGGGGCTCTGCGGCGTGCTCGCGCTCGTCGCGGCCAGCGGTGCTCGACGCGTCCGAGCCCCTAGACGACGCGCAGCAGCAGCGCCACCAAGGCGAAGCCGAGCAGCATGAGCCCCACCACGGCGACCACCAGCCCCAGGATCATCCAGCCGCTGCGCCGCGGAGCTCCGCCCTCGGGGTAGCTCGGCCCGTGGGCGGCGTTCGGCCACGCTGGCCAGCCGTGCCCCGCTCCTGGCCCGGTCGCCCATGGCGGGGGGCTGTTGTTGCCGCTCGGGGCGCCGCTGTCCTGGTCCGCGGGCCTTTGCCCTGGTCCGCCAACGGCTTCGTACGGCGGTGGAGGTGGACCGGCCGGGTGCGGGAAGCGCTGCGGCTCGGCCTGCGCTGCTGGGGGTGCCAGCAGGTCGCTCGGCACGGCTGGCTCTGGCGCGACGGGGCCTTCGCTTGGCGAGCCCGCCTGGGCTGCGGCTGGAGCCTGGTCAGAGGCCGGCCTGGGCGTGGAGCTGGGGGCGGCTTCGGCCCGCGGCACGGTCGGGGCGGCCTCGGGCATCACATCGGTGACCTCGGTGACCTCGGGAAGCTCGGGGGGCGAGGGTCGGCTGGCGGGCGCCCGAGCGTAGGCCCAATCGCGATCGGAGCCGCTGCCGTCGGCTGCCGAGATAGCCCCGGCCGGGCGCAGCTTGCGCCACGCTTCCAGCGCGATCTGCGCCGAGCCAAAGCGCTGATCCGGGTCGCGGTGCAGCCCCCCTGTGATGAACTGCTCCAGCTCGGGTGCCACCGGGCCGCCCATCGCCTCGGCGAGCGTGCGTGGCTCGGTCGTGCTTTTCAGCTCCATCATCTCCAGGATGTTCTTGGAGACGTAGGGCAGCTGGCCGCTGAGCGCCTGGTAGACGAGCGTGGTGCACGCGTACACGTCCGCGCGGTGGTCCACCATTTTGGCCTTGCCCATCTGCTCGGGCGGCATGAACGAGAAGGTCCCGAGGCTCTGTCCCAGCTCGGTCAAGCTCTGCGTGGTCAGCTCCTTGGGAAGCTTGGAGATGCCGAAGTCGAGGATCTTGACGCGGCAGCCGCCGCCGCCCGAGCCGCGCAGCAGAAAGACGTTGGAGGGCTTGAGGTCGCGGTGCACGACCCCGACGGCATGGGCGTCGGCCAGTCCCATCCAGACCTGCTCGACGATGCCCCACAGCTCGACGAAGGCGATCGGCCCGGTTCGCTTGAGCCGCTCGACCAGCGATTCGCCATCGAGCAGCTCGAAGACCAGCACGATGCCGTGCTGGGGATCGTCCTCCACGTCCAGCACCTGCGTGACCTGGTCACTGTGGATGGAGCCGGCCGCGCGGGCCTCGCGGCGGAAGCGCTCGATCGCCGAGGCCTTGGTCTTGGCCTCGGCCCGCAGCACGTTGCGGCCCGTGCGGGTGTTCTCCGCCGCGAAGACTTCGCCCATCCCCCCCTTGCCGAGCGGCCGCCGCACCCGGTAGCGCTGGGCGACGAGGGTGCCGGGCTCGATCCCCACGAATCCCTCCTGATGGGGTTGGTCTCGTGCTTAGAAGCGCGCCGAGAAGACGGCGCCCCCGCCGCCGCGGGGATCTAGACTGGGTGCCAGCGTCCAGTCGAAGCCGATGCGCGTTTCGCCGCGCTCCGACTGCGCGGGCTGGTCGACCTCGTCGTCGTAGACGGTCGGTCGGGTGAGGAACAGGATGAGGGTGGTCACCGCGCCAGCGGCCGTTGCCCCCAGAAAGACGTCGGCCAGCAGGTTGTTGGTCTCGACGTCTTCCTTGAGCGACTCCTGCTCCTCCATCGGGGCCACGCCGCGAGCCTCGTCGTAGTCGCTCTTGGCCGAGCTCGCCTGGACCATGAAGATGGTCATGGGAACCGCCAGCGCCAGGGTGATGCCTCCGGTCACCCACACGTAGACCGGTACGGGCCGCTCGCCGTCCTCATCGGCGAGCTCGTCGGGGCCGAGCTGGTGGTCGGGGCCCTTCAGGTCCTCGTCGGTGAAGCCCTCGGCGGTCACCGCGCCCTCAGAGTGGAAGTAGAAGGTGTGCTGGTATCGACCGCCGTTTTCGAAGCTCTGCTGCCACGCGCGGTCTTCGTCGCCTTTGCGCTCAGCGGTCAGCTCGTGGTTTCCCGGATGGATGCCCAGCTTCTTGGGCGTGATCGAGCATTCGTAGATGTTGGTGACGGGTTGACCGCGGCGCGGCGTGCGCACGTCGGTGACGGTCGCCCCTGGGCGGTCGCACGAGAGCGTCACCCAGGCCACCGCAGCTTGCAGCGCGGCCAGGTCCTTGGTCACCTGCCTCTTGGTGTCGGGCGCGATGGTGTTGCCCTTTTCCTTGAGGTACCGCTGGTAGTAGCCGATGGCCTCGCCATCGAGCTCCAGCTTCTGGGCGCAGATGGCCAGATTCTGCAAGGCGTTGAGCGAGCAGGACAGCTCGTAGGCCTTGCGAAACTCGGTGTAGGCCTCCTCGTAGCGGGCCCCGTCGGGGTCCTGCATGAAGGCCACGCCCGCGCTCATGTGCTTGCGGGCTTGCTCGATGTCGTGCTCGCCGGGCTCGGCTTTACACTGGGCGGGCGCCGCCAGCGCCGATGAGCCCAGCGCTCCGAGCAGCGCCAGGGCGGCGACGGCGGCAGCGACGGATCGGAGTAGGATGGACGCGGCCATGGTTGACAGGCTAGCCCGAGTCGCGGGCCGGGTGAAGCGTTGGTGTGCCTTATGCTGTCGGCGATCCTTGAATCCGCCGCCCGGCAAGGCTTAGATGCGGCTCGCGTGGGCCGCTGGGCCCAGCCATCAAGACCATGAGCGCCGAAAAGATTCACGAAGCCCTCGAGCTTCTACGAGACAACCCCGAACACGACCACGCCTGGGCCATCATCGAGGAGGCGGTGACGGATCCGGGTGACCGTCGCCAAGAGCTCGTCCGCGCGCTGGAAGAAGCCCGAATGCAGCACGAGCGCTTTCGCGACTGGTCTGCGGTGGCGCGCTTGCTGGAGCTCGAGATCGCGCTGGTCGAGGACCCGAATGTCGCAAGCCCCAAGCAGGCCGAGCTCGGGCGGGTCTGTCACGAGGAGCTGCTCGAGTCGGAGCGGGCCATCGCGGCGTATCAGCAAGCCTTGGAGCTACGTCCGGAACATGCCGAGACGGTCGAGGCGCTGTCCCAGATCCAAGCCGCCGAGGCGAAGTGGAGCGAGACGGTCGAGCGCTGCCTGGTCGAGGCCCTCGGCGGGGACGATCCCGTCGTTCGCTCCCAGATGCTGACGACCGTGGCCGAGACCACCTACCGCTTCGGGGGCTCCAGTGAAGCGGTGCTCGGCAAGGCGGACGAGTACGTGAGCCACGCCTTGGAGCTCGACGCCACCAACCGCCGCGCGGTGGATGTGGCGGCGGTGATCTACCGCCGCGTCGGAGCCGCGGACAAGCTCGCCGAGGTGCTCGGCCGCAAGGTGGACGAGGCGCCTACCAAGGCGGAGCGGGCGGCGGCGGCGCGTCATCTCGCCCACGTGGCCTTGGTCGCGCTGCGCGACCGCGACCGGGCCATCGAGGCCTTTCAGATGCTGTTGGACCTGAGCCCTGGCCAACTGCAGGCGCAGGCCTTTTTGGTGCAGCACTACACCGACACCGAGCAGTGGGAGCACCTGGTGTCGCTCTACCAGGATCAGCTCGCCGCGGGCGGTCTCAAGGGCAGCGACGAGTTCGGCGTGCTCATCCAGGTGGCCATGCTCTACTGGAAGACCCTCGACCGACCCGCGGCCGCCGAGCCCTACTTCGAGCGCGTACGCCGCATCGAGCCGGCCCACGAGGGCATGCTGGCTTTCTTTCGCGAGCGCTGCGGCGAGGACGAGAAGGCCCGCTTGATGAGCGTGCTGACGGATGCCAGCCGCGCGCTGGAGGACGGCCCCAAGCGGCTCGCCGTGCTGGAGGAGATCGCCGCTCTGGCCGAAGGGCAGGAGAACTCCCGCCGAGCCATCGAGCAGTACAAGGCTATTTTGCGCTCCGATCCGGATAGCCAGGAGGCGCGCGATGCGCTCAAGCGCCTGTACCTGGAGTCGGAGTCCTACAACGCGCTGGTGGAGCTGCATCGCCAGGATCTGCAGCGCCGACCCGAAGACGACGTCGAGGGGCGGGCCGCCGTGCTGCGAGAGATCGCGGCCATCTACCGCGACCACATCCAGAGCGACACCTCGCTGCTGACCGTGCTCAACCAGATCCTCCAGCTCGACAGCGAGGACATCGATGCGGTCCGCTCGCTGGCCCGCGTCTACGAATCGCTCGGTAGGTGGCGGGATCTGCTCAACATGCAGCAGCGGCTGGCCGAGCTGACGGACGGCGAGGACGAGAAGGTCGAGCTGCTTCGGGCCGTGGCCAAGCGATGGCTCGAGCAGTTCTCCAATGTGCAGAACGCCATCTCGGCCTACGAAGCGCTGCTCGAGGTGCTGCCCAAGGACCTCGAGGCGCGCGAGCAGCTGCGGGAGCTGTACCAGAAGCGCCGCGCTTGGCCGAAGCTCTACGAGCTGTACGAGGTGCAGCTCGACGAGCTCGAGGGGGCCGAGCGGGTGGCGCTCATGATGGAGATGGCCAAGCTGGCGGCCGAGCGCTTGGATCGCGGGGCGGACGCCATCCGACTGCTCAAGGACGTACTGGAGATCGATGCCTCGGCCGAGGGCGTGCTGGACACCCTCGAGCGCCAGGCCGAGCGCCAGAAGGACTTTGCCACGGTGGCCGAGGTGCTCGGTCGGCGCATCGACGAAGCGACCGACGACAAGGCCAAGCTCGCCCTGCTGCAGAAGCTGGGCGTGCTCTACTCCGACCGGCTGGACGACACCGAGGCCTCCAACCGCGCCTGGCGCCGCGTGCTCGAGCTCTCGCCAGGGCACAAGCGGGCGCTGCGCGTGCTGCGCCAGGCCTACGTGGCGGCGGCGGACTGGGATGGCTTGGAGGAGCTGTACTCCTCGCAGAACGACTGGGAGGGCCTGGCCGATTGTCTGTCGAGCACGGCAGACCGGATCGACGAGCCCGCACCGAAGATCGAGCTGTCCTTCCGCGTGGCGGGCATCTACGAGCAACGGATCGAGGAGCCCGAGCGCGCGGTGCGCGCCTACGAGCGCATCCTTTCGGTGGACCGGGACAACGTCAAGGCGGCCACGGCGCTGTTGCCGCTGTACGAGGCCGAGGAGAAGTGGTCCCGCTTGCCGGGGCTGTACGCGGTGCTGCTCGATGCCGCCGAAGAGGTGGACGACAAGATCGACATCCTGCGCCAGGTCGCGGGGGTGACGGGCGGGCCGCTGGCCAACAAGAGCGCCGCGTTGGGCTACGCCCGACAGGCTTACGAGCTTCGCCCCGACGAGGAGAGCCTCGAGGTCGTGGCGGAATGGTCGCGTCAAGCTGGCGAGTGGTCGGCCTTCATCGAGGCGGTGCGGAGCCAGCTCGAGCGCGCCGAGGAGATCGGCCCGGCCCGCGTTCGCAAGCTGCAGCTCATGCTGGCCCGCGTCTACGCCCAAGAGGTGGAGCGCACCGAGGATGCGGTGGAGATCTATCGCCGCCTGGTCGAGGCCGACCCGAGCGACAGCGAGACCACGGCCGAGCTCGAAGCGCTGCTGCGGGCCGCTGACCGTCGCGACGACCTGCGCTGGCTGTTCGGCGTCAAATGCGAGCAGCGCAGCGGCGCTGAGCAGTGCGAGGCGCTCGAGGAATGGGCAGGCGTCGAGGAGAACGTCTTCGGCGAGCCCGAGCGTGCCATCGAGCTGCTCGAGCGGGTCATCGCCGTCGACCCGGCCCGCACCACCGCGCTCGAGTCGCTCGGCAGGTTGCAGGTGGCGGCCGAGCAGTACGCCGCGGCGGCCCAGACCATGATGGCGCACCGCGACGCCGTCGAGGGACCGGAGCGCGCCGCGCTGGACGTGGCCTTGGCCACCCTTCAGCTCGAACGGTTGGACGAGCCGACCGCGGCCTTTGACGCCTGTCTGCAAGCCCTGGCGGTGAGCGAGGGCTTTGCGCCAGCCGTCGAGCTGCTCGAGCGGCTGTTGGAGCAGCCCGAGACCCGCACGGCCGCGGCCGAGACGCTCGAGCGCATCTACGCCTCGACCGGCCAAGCGGCCCAACAGGTGGATGTCTTGCGCGTGCTGCTCGAGCAGCATGCCGAAGCCGAGCTGCGCCTGGAGCTGTGCCGCCGACTGGCCGACGTCTACGAGCATGGCTTGGAGCAGATCGAGGCGGCCTTCGAGGTCGTGTTGAATACCCTGTTGGAGTTCCCTGGCGAGCTCGCGCTGTGGGATCGCGCCGCGGAGCTCGCTGGCGCCTCGGGGCAACCGACGGATCTCGCCGAGGCCTACCGCAAGCACCTGAGCGCGGAGGCCGAGTCGGCCGAGGCGATCGGCGAGGATCTCCGAATCGAGCTCTGCCAGCGCGCCGCTGCGCTTCACGAAGATCTGTTGGGCGACGCCGAAGGCGCCATTCCTTACCTGGAAGGGGTGCTGTCGGTGGAACCGGGCAACGAGCGCGCCTTCGAGCGCCTCAAGCAGATCCTGGACGTGTCCGAGCGATGGGCCGAGCTCGAGGAGCTGTACCGTCGCGCGGTCGCGGCGACCGACGATCCCAGCGCGCAGGTGGAGCTGCTCGCCGAGGTGGCGCTGGTCGCCGAGGAGCGCATCGGTGAGGCCGACAAGGCCATCGGCTACTACGAGCGCATTCTGGCGCTCGACCCCTTGCAGGAGGGAGCGCTGCATGCGCTGGAGCAGCTGTACGGGCGCGAGGAGCGACACGCCGAGCTCGCCGCCCTGCTCGAGCAACGGCTCGAGACCGCCACCGACGCCGAAGCGGTGCCCATTCGCCTCGAGCTCGTGGAGCTGAACCTGCGCCACCTCGACGCGCCCGAGCGGGTCATGACCCACTTGGAGAGCGCCTTGGCGGTGGACGCCGACAACGCCAAGGCCCGCGAGCTCGCCGAGCAGTGCCTCGAGGTGCCGTCGTTGCGGCAGCAAGCCGCGGCGCTGCTCGACCATGCCTACGAGGCGCGCGACGAGGTGGAGGATCTGGTGCGCGTGCTCGATGTTCGCCTGGAGGGGGCCAGCGACGAGCACGACCAGCGCGAGCTACTGCATCGCATCAGCGAGCTGCGCCTCGAGCGGCTCGAGGATGACGCGGGCGCGTTCGCGAGCTTGCGGGTCCTGGTGCCGCTCGAGCCTGAGGACACCGCCATCCGGGAGCGTTTCGTCGAGATCGGCCATCGGCTCGGCGAGCACCTGCCCGTGGCCGAAGCCTTGCTCGAGGCGGCGGAGGCTTGCGCGGTTCCGGCGGTCCGCGGCGAGATCCTGATGGCCGCCGCGGGGCTGTACCGCGATATGGCCGAGCAGCTCGACCGCGCCGAGCAGGTCTACCGCCAGGTGCTGGAGATCGATCCCGACGACCCCGAGCTGGTCACGCCCGCGGCCGAGGCGCTGGCGCAGATCTACGCCGAGCAGAGCGAGCACGCCAAGCTGGCCGAAGCGCTCGAGGTGCAGGTGCGCCTGGTGCAGGATCCGCCTGAGCACGCCGAGCTCTGCGAGCGCATCGCCGAGCTGTACGAGAACGTTCTGGGCGACGACCCCAAGGCGATCGAGGCCTGGAAGATGCGGCTGAGCGACGATCGGTCGGACGAAACGTCGCTGCGGTCGCTCGAGCGGCTCTACGAACGGACCGAGCAGTGGTCCGCGCTGGTGGCGGTGCTCCGTCAGCTCGAGCAGGCCGCGGTCGACGGCGACGAGCGGCGTCGGACCATGGTCAAGGCAGCCGAGGTGCTGGCCGAACGCCTCGAGGACACCACCGAGGCGATCCACGCCTGGCGAGCGGTGCTCGACGACTTCGGCTCCGAGATCGACACCCTGTCGGCCATCGCCAAGCTCTACCAGAAGGCGGAGCGCTGGGACGATCTCGCGGACGTTCTCGAGATGTGGCTGTCGCTGGCGGACGACCTCGGCGAGCGCGTCGAGCTGTATACCTGGCTGGGCGACGTGCGCCGCCTCTACCAGAACGACCCCTCGGCCGCGCTCGGTGCCTACCGCGAGGTGCTGCTGCTCGAGCCGGGCCACAAGGCGGGACGCTCCGCGCTCGACGCCCTGCTCGAGGACCCCAATCCGGACATCAAGCGCGAGGCAGCCGAGATCTTGCGGCCGCTGTACGAGGCCGACGACGACTCCGAGCGACTGCTCAAGGTGCTCGACATCGAGGTGGACTCGACCTTCGACCCAGCGGCCAAGCTCGACACGCTGCGGGTGGCGCTGCGCACCGCCGAGGACGTCGTGGGCGACAGCTCGCGCGCCTTCGACTACGCCTGCCGCGGCGTGCGGGAGGCGCTGGGCGAGCCGACCGTGTCGGACTGGATCGAAACGGTGGAGCGGCTGGCGGGCGAAACCGAGCGCTGGGCCGATCTCATGGATCTGTTCGAGTCGGTCGTCGACGAGATGCTCGACGCCGACGTGCAGCGGCGAACCCGGATGCGGGCGGGCGAGCTGGGCCGCAGCGTGCTCGAGGATCCGCCGCGGGCGATCCGCCATTTCAAGCGCGCGCTGGAGGACCGTCCCGACGACCGCCAGGCGATGCTGGCTCTGGAGGAGCTGTACGAGGCGACCGACGACGCCCCGGCGCTGTTGGAGATCCTGCAGCTTCGGGCGGCGGAGGCCTACGACGACGACGAGGAGCGCGTGAGCCTGCTGTTCCGCATCGCCGAGCTACAGGCGGGGCCGCTCGAGCAGCCCGAGGCGGCCATCGACACCTACGAGGAGCTGATCGACGTCTCGCTGGAAGACCGCGCGATCGAGACCCTGGACGAGCTCTATCGACAGGCCGAGCGCTACTCCAGTCTGGTCGAGCTCTACCAGCGACAGCTCGACGCCGACGAGGGCGAACGGGCGGCGGCCATCCACGTCAAGATCGCGCGCGTGGCGCACGAGCACCTGGACGACACCGCGCAGGCGCTCGACGAGCTGGGCGAGGCGATGAACATCGAGCCGACCAACGCCGCGGCCGTCGAGGTGCTGGAGCAGCTCCTGGAGCAGGCCGAGGATCCCGAGCACCGCGCGGGTGTGGCCCGCATGCTCGAGCCGGTCTACCGGGGGGCCGCCGACTGGAGCAAGATGCGGCTGGTGCTGGAGACGGCGCTGGAGACCACGCCGGATCCGGACGAACGCGTCGAGCTATTGCGGCGGCTCGCCACCTTGTTCGAGGAGCAGCTCGAGGACTACTCGGCGGCCTTGGACACCATGGCCAAGCTGCTCAAGGAGGACCCGGGCGACGAGTCCATCTGGGCCGAGCTCGAGCGACTGGCGCGGGTGCTGGGCGACGACGAGCGACTGGCCAAGATCTACGCCGAGGCGCTCAGCGACGTGATGGCCGACGATCCCAGGACCGCCGAGCTGAGCCGTCGCACGGGCGAGCTATACGCCGCGGCCGAGGCGGCCGAGGAGGCGCTGCGGTGGTACCGTCGCGCCCAGGACTTTTCCCCCGATTCCGAGGAGCTGTTCGAGGCCATCGACGGGTTGCTGGTCAAGCTGGAGCGTCCGGCCGAGCGGGTTGATCACTATCGGGCCGCCCTGGACCACACCTACGACGACGAGCGGCGCGTCGGCTACCTGCACACCATTGCCGAGCTGCAGCAGCGCGAGCTCGAGCAGACCGACGAGGCCATCGCCACGCTGTGCCAGGTGCTCGACATCGCCGAGCAGGACGAGCGGGCTCTCGGAGCTCTGACCGGGCTGTACCAGGCCACCGAACGCCGCGCCGAGCTGGCCGATCTGTACCAGCGCCGCGCGGATCTGGCCGACGACCCCGAGCAGGGCGCCCCCCATCGGCTGGCACTGGCGCGGCTTTTGGCCGAAAAGCCGGAGGACCGCGAGCGGGCCATCGACCAGCTCGACATCATCGTGTCCGATCTGCCCTGGCACGAGGAGGCCACGAGCGAGCTCGAGAAGCTGCTCGGCGACGAGGACGGCAAGCCGCGGGTGCTGGAGATCCTGCGGCCGCTCTACGAGCGGGCCGACAACTGGCAGGGGCTCATCCGGCTCAACGAGGAGCAGCTCGGGCTGGTGGACGACCCCGGGGAGAAGGTGGCCACCCTCAACGAGACGGCCAGCCTCTGGGAGGTCAACGGCGAGGATCCCGAGCAGGCCTTCGCGGTCATGTGCCAGGCCTTCGAGCTTCTGCCCGACGACACGATGACCCGGCAGGCGCTGGAGCGGCTGGCCGAGACGCTCGCGGCGTGGCCACGGCTGGCCGACAGCTACGAGGCAGCCTCCGAAGCGGTGGACGAGGAGTACGTCAAGCGCGAGCTGCTCGAGCGGCTGGCCACCATCTCCGACCGCCGCCTCGACGACCCGCGCCGGGCCCTGGGGGCGCTCGGCAAGCTGGCCGAGCTCGAGCCCGTGGAGCCCGAGGTGCTCGACCGCATGGACCAACTGTGCATGCTGCTGGGCGACTGGGCCACGCTGGTCACGGTGCTGGACAAGAAGGCCGAGGCGGCCGTCGGCGACGAGGACACGGCGGGCCTGCTGCGCCGCGTCGGCGCGCTGCGGCACGAGATGCTCGAGGACGAGGCTGGTGCGATCCGCACCTACGAGCGCGCCCTCGAGCTCGAGCCCCACGCCACGGCCACCATCGACCGGCTGCTCGAGCTGTACGATGCTGGCGGCCAGACCGAGCGGCTGGTGGAGCTCATCGAGCAGCGCATCGAGCTGGCGGACGAGGACGACGAGCTGCGCTTCGGGCTGCTGCTGCGCGCGGCCGAGCTATGCGAGCGCGAGCTCGAACAGCCGGCCGAAGCCATTCGCATGCTCAGCATGGCGGCGGATTTGCAGCCCAGCGCCCCCGAGGTGCTCGCCGCGCTGGAGCGCCTGTTCTTGGCCGAGGGGCGCTACGAGGAGCTGCTGGACAACCTCAAGGTCCAGGCGAGCATTGCCGAAGATCCCGCGATACGCGTGGCCTTGCGCAACAAGATCGGCGACCTGCACATCGAGCAGTTCGACAACACCATCGATGCGCTCGAGCAGTACCGACTCGTGCTGGACGAGACGAACGACGATGACCACGCCATCACCGCCGTGCACCTCATCGGCATGGAGCACGAGGATCTGCGGCTGGACGTGGCGGCGCTGCTCGAGCCCGTGCTGTCCGCCGCGGGCCGCTTCGACCAGCTCGTGGAGGTCATGGAGCTGCGCTTGCAGGCCCAGATCGATCCGGGCGAGCGCGCCGACACGCTCGGCGGCATGGCCCTCATCCACGAGGAGCAGCGCGATGAGCCCGAGGCCGCGCGCGACTGCTTGCTGCGCGCGCTCAAGGAGACGCCTGCCGAGGCGGCCCTGCACGACGACATCGTGCGGCTGAGCGAGCTGACCGAGGACTATCGGCCCTACGCCGAGGCGCTCGAGGCGCAGGCCGCCGCCGAGTTCGATGCCGAGGTGGCTGCCGATCTGTTCATCCGCTTGGGCCGCATGGCCGAGGACAAGCTGGACGACGCGCCGCGGGCGATCGAGGCCTACCGCAGGGCGGTCGATCATGCGGGCGAGGCGCCCGAGCTGTTGGAGGCCCTGGACCGGCTCTACCAGCGTACCGATGACGCCCAGGCACAGGCCGGAATCATCGGCCGCAGAGTGGACGCGGAGACGGACGACGAGCTTCGAGCCGACCTCTACTTCCGCCTGGCCCGACTACAGATCGAGGCCTTCGACGACAAGGCGCAGGGGCTGGCCACGCTGCGGCAGGTCATGGAGCTGGTCGGCAGCCACGAGCAGGCGCGCCAGCAGCTCGAAGCGTTGACCGACGTCGAGGAGCTGTTCGAGGAGACCGCTGAGATCCTCGAGAAGATGTACCGCGCCGCCGGAGACAACGCGGCGCTGGCGCGGCTCTACGAGAAGCGCATCGGCTACGCGCCCACGGCGGCCGATCGCATCCGCATGCGGCTGGACTTGGCGCAGGTGCTCGAGGAGCGGGCCTTCGACTCGGAGGCCGCCCAGCGGGTGGTCGAGAAGGCCTTTGCCGACGACGCCAGCGAGCCTCGCATTCTCAGCGAGCTCAGCCGTCTCGCCCAGCTGAACGCCGAGACCAGCGGTGAAGGCGAGCCCTGGCGGCAGGCGGCCGAAGCCGTGGTCGGGGCCGTGGCCCAGGCCCAATCGGCCGAGCTGGAGGGTACGGTCGAGGGGATCGTGACGCCCGAGGTGGCGCGCGATCTGTACCTGAAGGCTGCCGGTTGGTACCAGGCCGAGGTGGGAGACGCGGCCGAGGCCGAACGCTGCTACCGACGCGCCCTGGAGCAGGACGGCCACTCGGTCGATGCGCTCGAAGCCCTCAAGGAGCTGTATCGCGCGGCCGAGCGCCATCAGGAGCTCGTGCAGATCCTGCGGCAGCTGGCCAACCTAGGCGAGAGCGGCGAGGCCCAGATCGGCGACGAGCCCGCGACGCTGCGTCGCGAGGCCAAGACGCTGGCGGAAACGGAGCTCGAGGACGTCGAGCTCACCGAGCAGATCCTGCGCGAGATGCTGAGCGCGGACGACGGCGATCCCTGGGCGCTCGCCGAGCTGTGCCGCGTGCGCGAGCAAGCCGAGGACTTCGAGGAGGTCTACCGCCTGCTCACGCGCCAGATCGAGATCGCGGTGGACGCCGACGAGCTCAGGGAGCTGCGACATCAGGCGGCCGAGGTGGCCGCGGACAAATTGGGCGAGGCCGAGGACGCCTTGGGGCTATACGAGCAGGCCTTCGAGGACGATTCGAGCGACGAGACGGCGGCGGGCGCTTTGCGCGAGCTCTACCTCAAGCTCGAGCGCCACGAGGATCTGCTGCGGCTCACCGTGCGGCTCATCGATCTGGCGGACGAGCCCGCCGAGCGGGCCGAGCTGCGGCTGCGCGCCGCCCGGATCTGCATCGAGACGCTGGAGACCCCGACGGAAGGCATCGACCACCTGCACGCGGTGCTCGAGGAGGTTCCCGACCACGAGGGAGCCGTGGTGCTGCTTTCCGACTTGCTCGAAAAGGAGGAGCGGGACAGCGAGCTCGCTGAGCTGCTGAACACCCAGATCCAGCTCGCGGTGGACAAGGAGGACGAACAGGCGGAGCTGGGCTTCCGCGTGCGCCTCGCCGAGCTGTACGAGACGCGTCTGAACGAGCCGGACAAGGCCATCGAGGGCTACCGCTCGGTGCTGGAGCGCAACGCCGGGTTCCGCCCCGCGCTCGAGGCCTTGGCGCGGCTGTACGAGCAAGAGGGGCAGAGCGTCGAGGCTGCCGCGACCCTGGAGAAGCTGCTGGAGGACGCCGAGGGCGAGCAAGCCGTGCGGCTCGCGCTCAAGTCGGCCGAGCTGTACGCCTCCGTGCCCGACGAGGAGGCGGCCTGCCGCGCTCTGGAGGGCGTGCTGGAGAAGCAGCCCGAGGTCGAGCAGGTACGCGACGAGCTGCGGCGGCTGTACCGTAGCCGCGGCGCCTGGGACAAGCTGGCGGAGCTGATCGCCGAGGAGGCCAACGCCGCCGAGGACGAGGCCAACAAGGTGGCGCTGTACCGCCAGGCCGCGGAGATCCAGGCCAGCGAATGCCAGGACCACGCCGCGGCGGCAGACTTGCTGGAGCGCGCTCTGGAGCTGCAGCCCGAGGACCGGGATCTCATGCTTTCGCTGTGCGACGAGTACACGACCTCGGGACGCGGAGGGGCCGCCATCGAGGTGCTGCGCCGCGTGGTCGAGTCCTACGGCGGTCGTCGCAGCAAGGAGCTCGGCGACATCTACTTCCGCATCGCCTCGGCCTACCTGGCGGACGGCGACGATGATGCGGCCCTCAAGGAGCTGGAGCTGGCGCGCAAGATGGATCCCGGCTCGATCCCGACACTGCACGCCCTCGGCGAGCTATCGATCCGGATGGCCGACGCGAGCGAGGATGCCGAGCGGGAGGAGCACCTCAAGCGGGCTGGCAACAACTTCCGCTCGCTGCTGCTGCAGAGGCTCGGCGAGTCGTCGCCGCTGAGCAAGGCCGAGGTGTTCTGCTACTTGGCCGAGGTGCACCATCGACAGGGCGACGACAAGAAGGCCATCCAGATGCTGGAAAGGGCGCTGGCCTCGGACAAGGGCCTGGAGCGGGCCAAGGAGCTGCTAGACGAGCTCAAGGGCTGAGCGCTGGCGCTGACGAGAGACGGTACTTCGACCATGGGCCGGCTCGTCGTCATCGATGGCATTCGCCATCAGCCCGAAGAGGCCAAGGTGTCGGTCTACGACCGCGGCTTTCTCTACGGCGACAGCGTGTTCGAGACCGTCCGCACCTATGGGGGGCGGCCCTTTGCCTTGACCGAGCACATCCGTCGGTTGGGGCACTCGGCCTCGCTCTTGGGCATTCGCATGCCGCTGTCGCTCGGCGAGCTGGCCGCCGAGGTCGAGCGCGCCATCGAGCAGGCGGCCAACCCCGAGAGCCTGGTGCGCGTGATGCTCTCGAGAGGCGCGGGGCCGCTCGGCCTGGACCCATCGGCCGCGCTCCGCCCGCTTAGAGTGGTCATCATCGAGCCGCTCGAGCTGCCGCCGCCCGAGTACTACCGCGAGGGGATCGCCGTCATCACGGTGCAGACCGTGCGGGCCTCGGATGCCGCCCACAGCGCCAAGCTCGGCAACTACCTGGCCTCGGCGCTAGCGCTGCGCGACGCCTGCGCCGAGGGCGCGGCCGAAGCGCTGGTGGTCAACCGTGACGGCTTCGTGGTGGAGGGCACCACCTCCAACGTCTTTGCCGTTCGCCGGGCCAAGGCGCCGCAGCCCGAGCTGCTCACGCCCCCCCTGGACGTGGGCGTGCTCGCGGGCATCACTCGGCAGAAGGTCATCGACGTGGCGCGGCAGCAGCGCTTGGAGGTGCGCTTCGAGCCGCTTCGGCCGGCCGAGCTGTGTGCGGCGGACGAGGTGTTCCTGACCTCGAGCGTGCGCGAGCTATTGCCCGTGGTGCGGGTCGATGGCGAGCGCGTGGGCGACGGCCATCCCGGACCGGTCACGCGCGCCTTGCACCTCGCCTTTCGGCGCCACCTCGGCCTGGTCGGCATCCCGGACGACTGGCGCTAGCTCGCCTTCGAGCTGTTGGTGGACAGCCAATCGTATGAAATTGTTGAGCTAATGGCTGGTCTCTCGCCGCTGCTCGGCCGCTTCGCGCCGCACTTTTTTTCGGGGCGGTGCTGATCTTCGGGTAGATCGCCCCCCCTGGCGTGCGTATGAAATAGCTGCGGGGAGCCCGAAGGGCTTCTTGCGTGCTGCGCAAGAGTTGCCAGCCCCTGCCTCGCGCCGCTTGGCGGGCGGCTCCCGCACCAGACAAGAGCACAGGAGTACCCGTCATGAATCGCATTCTTCGTTTGACCTTGTTGTCGGCGGTCGTTCCGCTCGCCGCTGCCGCGTTCAGTGGCTGCACCATCTCGGCGTCCACGGACACCCGCTTTCTCGGGAGCGTTGTCACCGACTCGGCCGAGTACACTGGAGGCGACATCTGCTTCGACATCGAGATCGGCTCGGCCATCGTTGGCGAGGCGCTCGTGATCGAGAACGGCTCGGGCAGCACGCTGAGCGCCACCTTCCAGCCCTTCAGCTTCCGTCCCGACGATCAGGAGGAGCTGGCCAAGAGCGACATGATGGACGACCTGACCATGGAGATCGTCGAGGGAGGAAGCTGCGCCCTCACCGTGCGGGTCGATATCGCCGAAGGCGCCTATTCCAAGATCGGGGCCAACGTGGAGGTCTCCATGCCCGATGGCTTCGACGGCCAGATCCACATCGACGTGGGCAACGGCGCCGTGGATGCCGACCTGCGCGGCGGCTCTCCCACCGTGACCCGCGTCCGCTCGGACAACGGCAGCGTGGACATCCGCGGAGCGGGTGGCACGCTGGACATCGATATCGACAACGGCTCGTCCTACATCGGCGTGAGCTCCTGGAGCGACCAGGACGGCGAGGTGCACGTGGGCAACGGCTCGTTGGAATTCGACGTGGCCGCGGGGCTTAGCGGCTACATCACGGCAGTCGCCGACGGAGCCAGCCCCGAGGTGATCGGTCCCAGCGGAGGCGACTGGGTGTCGGACGGCACCAGCCCCTCGATGAGCTTCACCTTTGGAAGCCCCGAGCCCGGCACCCACGGCACGGTCGCACTGACCACGGGCAACGGCGACATCACCATCAGTAACTAGCGGCGGTCGCCAGCCCCTTGGGTTGATTCGACGATGGGGGCTCCGGGCGTCGCTCCGCTCCTTCCTCTGCCCCCATACCCCCGCGGGGGTCTCTGGGGGACAAACGACTCGTTTGCCAACGAAACCCTTCTTCAAGGACTCTAGTAGGGC
>CAYTYV010000097.1:0-16320 GCA_964441055.1 uncultured Polyangiaceae bacterium
AAGTGGTCGCGCACGAGGAGCTCTGGGGTGACCTGGAAGGTTAGCTACGCGCGATCCGCCGCCAGGGCCATCGGTCGACTCGATCCGCAGGTGCGCATACGGGTTCGGGCCGCCGTGGAGAAGCTCGCCGTGGATCCCACCCGCGGCAAGCCTCTCCAGCTCACCCTGCAGGGCTTGCGCTCGTGGCGAACGGGCGACTGGCGGATCATCTATCGGGCGAGGAACGAGCAGCTCGAGATCCTCGTCGTTGCCGTGGGCCACCGCCGCGAGGTCTACGATCGCTTGCGCGATCGGTTGAGGTAAGGCTTGCGGTCCAGCGCGGTTCTTGGAGGCCTGACGCGCCCGTGCTCGAGCCTTTGCTGCGGTTTCTCGTCGAGCAGTTGTAAAGCCCTCACCCCTTGACTCGCATGGACCGCACCCCGCCCAGGCCCAGCTTCTTCATGCGGCTGCGCAAGGTGTTGGGGTTGATGCCCAACAGCGCCGCTGCGCCGTCTGCGCCGTAGAGCTTGCCCCCCGTTTGGCCGAGCGCGCGCAAGACGTGGCGCCGCTCCATCTCTTCCAGCGTGGCCAAGGGCTCGCCGTCGTCATCAGCCGCGCCGCGCCCCACGTCTGCGCCGTCAGCGCCACTGGTCTCGCCCGTTGCGCCGCCGGGTGCGGGAGCCGGAAAGCTCGGCGCCCGCACCGCCTCCATCTCGATCGGCAGCTCCGTTCCCGTGGCGAGGATGGTGGCGCGCTCCAGGGTGTTGACCAGCTCGCGCACGTTGCCCGGCCACGGCTGTTGCTCGAGCCAGCGGCGCGATCGCGCGGGCAGCCGCCAAGGCCCGCGACCCGTGCGACGCGACAGCGACTCGAGCACGTTGTCAGCGATGACCGCGATGTCCTCTCGGCGCTCGCGCAGCGGCGGCAGGTGAATCGGGAAGACGGCCAGCCGATAGTAGAGATCCTGGCGGAAGCGCTGCTCGGCCACCGTCTGCAATAGATCCGCGTTGGTCGCCGCGATGAGGCGCACGTCCACGCGCACCGAGCGGTCGGAGCCCACGGGCTCGAAGCAGCCGTCTTGCAGCACCCGAAGCAGCTTGGCCTGCAGCCCGATGGGCAGCTCGGCGACCTCGTCGAGAAAGAGCGTGCCGCCGTTGGCCGCCTGGAAGCGCCCGATCCGGCGCGCCGTGGCCCCGCTGAAGGCGCCCTTGACGTGCCCGAACAGCTCGCTCTCGATGAGCGTGGGCGGCAGGGCCGCACAGTTGAGGCTCACCAGCGGATGCCCCGCCCGCTTGCTCCAGCTGTGTAGCGCATTGGCGAGCACCTCCTTGCCCGTCCCGGTCTCCCCGGTCACCAGCACGGGCGTGTCCGTGCCCGCCACCTGATGCGCCAGCTCCACCAGCCGCACCATGACGGGCGCGCGGCTCGCGTCCATCAGGCGGCCCGCGTCCATGCGGCCGCCGACCCGCTCGCGCAGGACCCGATTCTGCTCCTCGAGCTGCTCGCGCAGCCGCCCGAGGAGCACGGACTGCTCGCCGTAGGTCATGGCCATGGCGAGCAGCCGGCCGAACACGTCGGCCAGCTCGACCACCTCGTCGGGGTAGCTGCCGCACGACTGGCGGTCGAAGGTCATGATGCCCTGAGGCGCGGTGCCGCCCCGCAGCGGCACCACCATGCAGGAGTGGCCTTGCGGCAGATCCAGCACGCCGTCGAAGGCGTCACCATCGCCGTCGCGGTGATCGACCTCGGTGAAGGCCCGCGCCCGCTGGGCCTCGAGCAGCCGTCGGATGGACGGGAAGTCCTCGAGCCTCAGCCGATGCTGTGCCACGCGGTCATCGGCCAACTCGCCGCGGGCCACCCGCACGCGCAGCTCGGCGCCGTCGAGCTCCATGACCGTCGCCAGATCGAAGGGCACCAGCCGGCCCAAGGTGTCGAGCGCCTGACCGAGCAGCTCGTCCACCCGCTCGGTGGAGGTCCCGAGCCGCGCCGCGGCCCTGAGGTCCCGCGTCAGATCCAGGATCTTGTTGGTCGCTGTTTCGCTCATGGCTGCCATGCCGCAAGGGCGAAGCCAAGGCCATGCATGCCCCGACCTGTCGCCCTGTCAAGCCCGAAGTAGGGCGGGGACTTGTCCCCCGCCGCTCAGGCTGGACAGCGCTGTCGCGACTTGGTGCTTCCCCGAAAGGCCGCAGGGGCTAGAATCGATCGGCCGCGTCGCGGCCCGCACCCTGCGCGCCACCGCCCTTGGGAGCTTCCCCATGCCCTCGAAAAGACCGTGCATCCTGGCCATCGATCTAGGGACCTCGGGTCCCAAGGTCGGGGCGGTCACCGCCGACGGCGCGCTGCTCGACAGCGAGTTCGTCCGCACCGAGCTCGTCCTGCTGCCAGGCGGCGGAGCCGAGCAGGATCCGGCCGAGTGGTGGAGCGCCATCTGCACCGCCACGAGCCACATGCTAGCCCGCGGCGCCGTCGCCGCCGAGGACATCGCCGCGGTCAACTGCACCTGTCAGTGGTCGGGCACGGTGGCGGTGGACCGCCACGGCGAGCCCTTGATGAACGCCATCATCTGGATGGACACCCGCGGCGCCCGCCACATCCGCAAGCTCGTGGGCGGGCCGCTCAGCTTCCAGGGCTACGGGCTCGGCAAGGCCTTGCGCTGGATCAGCTTGACGGGCGGCGCGCCAGGGCTCTCGGGCAAGGACCCCATCGCGCACATCCTATACCTGCGCCACGAGCGACCCGAGATCTATCGGGCCAGCTACAAGCTCCTCGAGCCCAAGGACTACCTGAACCTGCAGCTCACTGGTCAGCTCACCACCACCGTCGACACCATCAGCTTGCACTGGGTGACCGACAATCGGGACATCGGCCGCATCCGCTACAGCGACGCGCTTCTCGGGATGAGCGGGCTCGAGCGCGACAAGCTGCCCGAGCTTCACCCGTCGGCCGCGGTGCTGGGGCCCATTTGCGAGTCCGCCGCCCGCGATCTCGGTCTGAGCGAGCGCGTGCAGGTGGTCGGCGGAAGTCCCGACGTGCTTGGCGCCGCCATTGGCTCGGGCGCGGTTCGCGACTACGAGGCGCATCTGTACGTGGGCACCTCGTCGTGGCTCACCTGCCACGTGCCGTTCAAGAAGACCGACATCGTGCACAACATGGCCACCCTGCCCTCGGCCATCCCGAACCGCTACCTGGTGGCTAACGAGCAGGAGACCGCGGGGGCCTGTCTCACCTTCTTGCGAGACAAGCTGCTGTGCGCCGACGACGAGCTCGGCACCGCGCCGCCGCCCGCGGACTTCTTCCAGCGGCTGGACCAGCTCGCCGCCCGCGCGCCCGCGGGCGCTGGCCGGGTCATCTTCACCCCGTGGCTCTATGGCGAGCGCACACCCGTCGAGGACCACACCGTGCGCGGCGCCTTTTTCAACCTGTCGCTGGACTCGACGCGCGCGCACCTGGTACGCGCTGTGCTCGAGGGCGTGGCCCATAACGCGCGCTGGCTGTTGGGCTACCTGGAAAAGATGGTCGGACGGCGCCTCGACCCCATCCGCTTCATCGGCGGCGGGGCCAAGTCCGCGCTTTGGTGCCAGGTTTTCGCCGACATCCTGGACCGCACCATCTGCCAGGTCGAGCAGCCGATCGAGGCCAACCTGCGCGGCGCTGCCTTCCAGGCCGCGGTGGCGCTCGGTCACTTGAGCTTCGACGAGGTGCCCGAGCGCGTCCCTATCGCGCAGAGCTTTGCCCCCGATCCGGCGAAGCGCGCCATCTACGATGAGCTCTTCGGGGAGTTTCTGAACCTATACCGACAGAACCGACGCATTCATGCCCGGCTAAACCGCGGCTGACGCGGCGCGTGGAGCAACAGCGCGGAAAGGCAGACGATGGACGTCCAACGCATGCAACAGCTCGTCGAGCGCTACGCAGCGCGCATCGACCCGCGGCTCGCCACCGCGGCATTCCGCTGGCTCGAGCGCTTGCCCGTCGTGCGCCGTCGGCTCGACCAAGAGTACGAGGGCCTTACGGGCGAGCTCGAGGCCACGCTAAAGCCCTACCGAGGCAAGGTGCCGAGCCACGGCCAGCTTCCCGAAACGCCGCGGCCGCGCGAGCAGATCCTCGAAGAGATGCAGGCGATGTGCGCCACCGAGGAGCCCAAGTGGAAGCAGGGCTACGCCTCGGGCGCCGTCTATCACGGCGCCGACTCGCACGTCGATTTCCTAAATCGCGTCTATGCCCTGCACTCGCAATCGAACCCGCTGCACTCGGATCTGTGGCCGAGCGCCACCAAGTACGAGGCCGAGATTGTCGCTATGACGGCGCACATGCTGGGCGCCGAGCGAGCCGAGGCGGGCGCCGAGCACGAAATCTGCGGAACGGTCACTTCGGGCGGCACCGAGAGCATCCTGCTCGCCATGAAGGCCTACCGCGACCGAGCTCGCAAAGAGCGGGGTATCTGCCGACCCGAGATCGTGGTGCCCACGACAGCCCACGCCGCCTTCGACAAGGCCGCCCAGTACTTCGGCATCCGCCAGATCAAGGTGCCCGTGGCCGCCGACTTTCGCGCCGACGTCGCGGCCATGCGCAAGGCGGTCACGCGGCGCACCATCGCGCTGGTGGGCTCGGCGCCGTCCTTTCCGCACGGCGTGGTGGACCCCATTGCCGAGCTTTCCCAGCTGGCCAAGGACCGCGGCGTGGGCTTTCACACCGACGCCTGCTTGGGCGGCTTCGTGCTGCCCTGGGCCGAGCAGTTGGGCTACCCCGTGCCGCCCTTTGACTTCCGCCTGCCTGGCGTGACCTCCATGTCCGCGGACACGCACAAGTACGGCTATGCGGCCAAGGGCACCTCGGTGGTGCTCTACCGCGGCCGCGCCCTGCGCCGTTACCAGTACTACACCACCGCCGACTGGCCGGGCGGGCTCTACTTCTCGCCCACCTTGGCGGGCAGCCGTCCGGGCGCGCTGAGCGCCGCTTGCTGGGCCGCGCTGCTCAGCACGGGCGAGCAGGGCTATCGAGACGCCACCCGACGCATCCTGGAGACGGCAGCAACCATCAAGGCGGGCATCGAGCAGATCCCCGAGCTGCGCATCCTGGGCGATCCGCTATGGGTCATCGCCTTTGCCTCGGGCTCGCTCGATATCTACCGCATCATGGACTACCTCGCCGAGCGCAGCTGGAGCCTGAACGGCCTTCACAAGCCACCCTGCGTGCACCTTTGCGTGACCCTGCGGCACACCGAGCCAGGCGTGGCCCAGCGCTTTGTCCAAGACCTACGCGCCGCTGTCGAGCACGTCAAAGCCACGCCCTCGGCCGCGGGCGGCATGGCCCCCATCTACGGCCTGGCCGCCAGCCTGCCCGTCCGCAGCATCGTCGGCCAGCTGCTCGAGCGAGCCATGGACCTGCTCTACGAGGTGTGAGGGGGCTAGGGCACGAGCATTCGGCGCGTGTTGAAGATCTGCCCAAAGGCCGGAGCGGCGGCGAGATCCGCCTGCGGCATGATGACGCCGCCACCAAAGTTGTGCTCGTCGTAATCGCTCTGACCGCTATTGAGATCGCCCGGGAGCCGCCGATCCAGACGCGCGTGCAGGTTCAATCGCCCCGAGGGGTCGCGCTTGAGCTTGGCTTTGGCAATGTCGTCGAACTCGAAGATGTACGTGCCGTCGTGGTGCCGCTTGCGATGAAATGCCGCTGCCAGCAGGAAGACTCGCCCCTTGTCCTGAGCGAGGCTTGTGCCGGTCAGCATCTGATACTTGGGGTCGAGATGGGTAGCATCCTGGTGGTCGAGCAGCGTCCCCACGTACTTCCAGCTCCTGCCGTGGTCGGAAGAGGCCAGCAGCACCACTGAATGATCCTCGACCTTCTCCATCGGGATCTTCGATAGGCACACGTACAGCACGCCGTCCCTGTACAGCGATCCGGGCTCGGAAAACGCCCTCGCGTCACGCAGGGCCGGGATCGTGGTCAAGTCGATCCTAGCCCTGTTGCTCGCCAACTCTGACTTCCCAGCGTCGAACAGAGCCTCCTCTTTGGCCGACGCCAGCTCTTGCGGAGACGCGGCCGCCTTGAAGGCGATCCACATGTACTCCCAGACCCGGATGAGATTGTCTTTCACTCCCGGGATCGGATGCTCGAAGTAGGGCTTGGGTATGGCGAAGTACTTGTGCCAGTAGAGCTTCCATTCTCTGCCCGGGTCGTCGGGGTCGTGGACCAGGGTTGGCACCTCGTGCCACCAGGCGCCCTGGATGGTCATGGAACCCTGCTGCAGGGTTACCGCGGCTTCGGTCGAGGTGTTGAGCCTCGCCACGAACTGCCAGCTCTTGCCGTGATCCGTGGTCCTGGCCAGATGGGTGTGGATGAGCTTGGAGTTGGGAGTCACGGAGGACGCTGCAGGCGCATCCAGAGCCGAATAGGCAAGCCACCCGATGCGTCCGTCGTTTTCGTATTCGAGCGATGGGTCGTACACGCCCTTGTACGACGTTTCCCCCACGATACGGATGCGCTCGTAGGGGTTGAGGATCTTTCCCTCCTTCCGGCAAGCTTTCGGAGCGCAGGCCGTGGCGAGTGAACAGATGCCAGCGAGCACGAGCAGCGAAACTGCGGCGAGCAGGAGTCGGGGAAGGCATTTCATGAGAGGCGCGACGCGGGTAGCACGGGTGGCTGCCGAAAAAAAGCTGGTGCAGGATTATCGGTTGTGGGCTGAACCTCGGGGCAGAACCCGCGTTACGACAATCAAGCCGGCAGCTTCGTCCAACGAAAAGCGCACGCGCCAGTCGCCGACCACGCAGCCGCCGCTCGGGTGGTCCATGCCCTGCAATCTGGCGTGCGTCATCGCGGCAGGACGTAGAGCGTCGCGCGTACCGCGGCCTCAACGCTGTTGCAGGTCGATCGCCACGGTGTCCGCGCGATCGAGCGTCTCGGGGGCATCTTGTACCAGCCTTTCGAGCTCCCGCGGATGCTCGTCCCACCATTGCTGTGCTTGGACAGCCGTCCACGTCCGTGCGTCTTCACAGCGGCTCAACCCTTCGCGCAGCTCCAGCGCGCTGGCTGGCCGGTCTTCCGGTGTTTTCTGCAAGCACTGCATCACCAGCGCCTCCAGGTCTGTTGGCAAGGGCCGACCCAGCCGCTGGGACGGCGCTTCCGGCCCGTCGTGAAGGTGTTTGGCGCAGACCTCGACGGCGGATTCGCCGTCGAACACCACCGTGCCCGTCAACAAGAAGTAGGCCACCGCGCCGAGCGAGTAGATGTCGCTGCGCGGGTCGGCCTCGCGACCGAGCACCGCTTCGGGTGCGAGGTAGTACGGGGTACCCGTGACGATGTCGGCTTGGGTGATCTGGGGCTCACTGCTCGACGTGTCCTTGACCAGCCCGAAGTCGAGCACTTTGACCAAATCGTGGGCGGCGATGTTGTGGGTCAGGATGATATTGGCGGGCTTGACGTCCCGATGGACGAGCTCTTGCAGACTGGGACCCGCCAGGTACTCCATGGCGTAGTAGAAGATGCCCTCCGGGGTATGGCCATAGTCGTAGATGTCCACCACGTTCGGGTGGCCCAGCTGGCTGGTGATCTGGACCTCCCGTTCGAAGCGCCGAAGCTGGGTTTCGCTGGGGTCGCCCTTGGCGAGAAGCTTGATGGCCGTTGGGCGGCGCAGCATGGCGTGACGGCCCTTGTAGACGACGCCCATCCCGCCTTGGCCCAGTCGACGTGATCGCTCGCGCCGAACCCCATCGCCATCCAGCAGCCGCACACACAGGTGGTGAAGGCGAGGTCGATGAACCGCAATGTCGCCAGCGATCGTGCGCCTCGCCGTACGAACAGCAACACGCACAGGCTCAGCGCCGTTCCAGCGATGTGAAAGGGGTCGCGTGTCGCCACGACCCAGTCGGCGGTGGGACTATGGCCGAAGTGCTCCGTCGCCTCGAGAACGGGCAGGAACAGGCCCGAGAGCACGAACACCAGAAAGGCAAACAGGGAAAGCCGACGTTGGTAGAACGCTCGGCCCTCCTCGCCTGCGAAGGAGATCGCTCCCCATGATTGGCTCGGCTGGAAGCTCACGGGCGAACCATCATACATCGGCGAGCCTGGGCAGCCACGTCCCGCTTTGGGGACCAGGTTAACCAGTTGAATTTGTTTGCTTCAGACAGAGCAGGCGCGGCGCCTTCCCGCAGGCTAGGTCGCTGCCATCATCTCGGCACATCGCCGCGGAGGGGCCTGCTCGTCGTCGGCCGCGGCCTCGGGGCCGCTCGGCTCGAGGACGATGGGCTCGAGCGAGCCACGGACCTGCTCTACGGGGTGTGAGCGGTCCAGGGCTCGGGGTCGAAGCCCGCCATCGGCCCCGAGCCCTGAGTTATCCGCTACAATGGTCTCGGTCCCCACCGAGCAGCCCGCGAGAAGACCATTCGACCCTCCACGTACCGACGACGCGCTTTGGCTTTCCTGACGGCCCTACTCACGGTCGTCGCGGCGGAGCTACCCCAAGCGCAGGCCCAGACCTGTGGTGTGGAGGTCGGGGAGCGCGTCGAGCTCAGCACCGGGGGAGCGACCGTGTGCGTACGCATGGCCGCAGATCGGTACCACGACGTGCCGGCCGTCATGTGGAACGACAACCTGACGGGCGCGCTCGTGTATCGCAAACACATCGGGCCAGCTGACGACCACTGGGACTCGCTGGTGACCGTGGACACGGGCAACGTGGCAGTACCGACCAACGTGCACGACGACTACCCACGCCTGTGGCGGATGTTTGCATTGGCCTTCGATCCAGCGGGCGAGCCCCACGTCGTGTTCACCGGCGAGATGACGGCGGGCGATACCAAGCTTTACTACGTGCACCGTAGAGAATCCGCCGGTTGGTCGGCGCCCGAAGAGCTGGCGGATCTGCCTGATGTGCTCTCTGGAGGTAGCGTCACCTACGAGCCGTGGGTCGAAGTGCATTTCGACACCACTGGCAGGCTGCATGTGGCGTATCACTGCTACGGCGGCGGCGCGGTCGATCCGGCGTGCGCAGGCAAGATCAATGCGCTGTATCGCGATGGCGGGGTCTGGACCGGTCCTCACCAAGTCCTGAATTCCGCCGCTGGCATGGACATGGCCGTGGGCGCGGATGACGTCGTCCACGTGGTCACGGTGCGCGGGGGCGGTAACCAGCACCAGGCCTTTTACACCAGCGCAGCCGCAGGCGAGGGTTGGCCTGGCGGGAACGGTGTTCAGATCACCAACGAGACCCCTGGCTATTGTTATGCGGGCCCGGTCTCGTGCTGGCCGTCCATTGCCACCGACAGCGATGGCCATCCGTACGTGGCCTTTGGGATCGATCCCGATCCCTGTTGCGTCCCTCCACCGGAGGGGCCGGCAGATTGCGACTGGCCCCATGCCCCTGATCCCCCCGAGCCACAGTGGATCCAAGACGGCGGCGCCATCAAGGTCATCAAGAACCTGGGCTCGGGCTGGAACAGTGACAGCCCCGACCTGGCGCTGGACGACATTGCGCTGCATGGCTCGCTGCCCCAGTTGTCGATCGATCCGCTCGGCTTGCTCTACGTGGTGGGCCCCAATTGGAACCGACAGGTCGGCGTCAACGCGCTGACAGATTCCTTTGCCGCCCTCGACTACGAAACCACCTCAGGCGCGCGCTGGCTGTTCTTAGACGCCACGGCCACGGGCCAGGGCGCGTGGGTCGCCTACCCCTGGCCGCCCTATGGCAACCCGGCTGGCGCCGTCATCGTCAAACACCTCGCGCGCACCGGCGATTGCCAGACTGGTCCGCAGTGTACCCCCGAGCAAACGCGCGCCTGCGGCTATTGTGGCACCCAAGCTTGTGATCAGGACTCGCAATGGGAGGCGTGCACTGCCGAGGGTCAATGTTATCCAGGCACCAGCATGGATTGCGAGGGTGCGACGGTGATCTGCAGCCAAGGTTGTGAGTGGGATCCCCCCTGTGATGCGGGCAACGGTGGTAGCGGCGGTGAAGGGGGAAGCAGCGTGGGCGGCAGCGGCGGGAATGGGGCCTCCGGCAGCGGGTTTCCGCCCGCCATGGGCGCAGTTGATGACGAGGCGGACTGCTCCTGTCAGCTGCCAGGGCACTCTGGCCCGCTGGCGTGGCCCCTGGCGGCACTGGCCGCATGGGCCACGCTGGTCCGAACACGACGCTCGCGCCGCCCCGTCGCCGGCGACCGAGCTTGACGATGTGCTCTGGCACCGTCATTGACGATTTGGGTAGCTCACGGTGCCGTAGGGCGACGCTGACGGACAGCCCCGGCCGTTAGCGCCTGGGCATAGAAAGCGCCAGGGTGAAGCGCGACGAGCCTCCCTTCTCGCTCATGGGCGCGCGGAAGAAGTCCCACACCGACAGCTCCTTCATGTCGAGCTGCCGCTCGGTGGCCGTCCCCTTGAGATTGACCACCTCGAGGCCGCCGAGGTGGGCCAGCACCCGCGCCCTGCCGCGAGGATCGTCGATGCGCTGCAGCGCCGCGGGCACAACGATGGCGCCGCGGATCTGGGCAGCGATGCCCCGCTGCCAGTAGGCCATCGGTCGCTGCTCGGTGACCAGCGTGTGGACGTGGTGGAAGGTCAGCACCAGCTCCCGGCCGCCAGCGGTTATGGGCACGCCGCCGTGCAGGATGCGCATCTCGGCTGGCGAGCACACCAGGTTGAAGTTGGACAGCTCGACCTCCAGCGGCGCCTCCACGCCGTCGCGGCGGAGGCGACCCACCAGCCGCCTATCGTCCGGGCCGCTCGGCGTGCCGTTGGGCACGGGCGCGGGCGGACCGCGGAGGAACGGCGCGCGGATGCGATGCCCGGTCGGCTGGAAGGACCAGCGGGGGGCGAAGATGGGCTTGTGGAAGTAGCCGCTCTGGCCGCCCTGCTCTCCTTCAACGCGCAGAGTCCGCGCAGCATTGCCCTGGCCGGTCTGGAAGATCGTAATGGTGGAGGTGATGCGGCCATCGCCCACGGGCGGTTGGCGTCGCCAGCCCGGCATCGGGACCTTGCGCAGCGTGCCTGAGGTCTGTCGCTGGACGAAGGTGTAGGTCAGCAGCGGGTTTTCGCCGGAGATGTCGAAGTCGTACATCATGGTGTACATCGCCCCGCCACGGCCGATCAGGAAGAGGGTGGAAGCGCTGGCGCTCAGGTTCATCGCCTCGAAGGCGCCGCGATGAGGGCCGCAGATCTGCCGGCTGAAGTCGGCCGGCAGCCACCAATCGTTGAAGTACAGCCGTACGCCCTGGGGCCCCAGGGCATACAGATGCGCGACCCCCAACCCCACGTGGTGGCGGGTGCCGTTGCCGTCCTCGTAGTACTTGAGCTCCAGGGGATGCGAATCGGACACGTCCCAGCGGATCGGCTGGCCAAAGGGCCAGCGGAGCCCGGGTCCCTGGCCGGCGGGCCAGCCCCAGCGGTCGGTCCAGGTGAAGGGGTCGTCCGGATCCTCGCGCAGGTTGGTCGCCCGATAGAGGATGCCCTGGTCGGACAGCGCCTGCAGGTGCACCCCGTCGGCGGAGATGGCCACCACCCGCCGCGGCGACGGGAAGCGCACCAAGCCGCATCCTTCCGGAATGCCCGTCCGTCCCAACAGGTGCCAAGCGGAAACCCGGCCCGTGGCCTCCACGTTGTCCTTGAACCAGATCCGCCCTTGCCGCAGGGCCAGGTAATAGCGGCTGTTGAAGCTCTCCGTCCGGGTGCGGAAATGGACCCGCTCTGGCAAATCGGTCGGCGTGGGGAGCGAAAGCGCCAGCTTGGAGCGCATGGGCTCGCCCACACAGCAGCCGCCGAGCAGTAGGCACAGGGCGGCCAGCCCGAGCAGCCTGGGCGTCGTCCAAAGCCGCGTTGCCGTCACGCCGACGCGGTATCCGCCGAAGCGGACCGGGCCATCGCACATCCTGTTGAGCGGAATGGGCGTCTCCTCGTGCCGTGGGTCGTCGCGCCGCCAGCTCAGCCGCGGACCAGCCGTCGTTCGAAGTCCTGTACGCGCGGGATCTTGCCCCGCGTCGGCGGTACTATCGAATGCCCTTCGGCCGCCAGCAGCTCGGCCTGGTGCTCCAGCCCTGGGGGGAACTTCTCGCACAGCGCGCCGTTATCCTTGACCACCCGCCAGTAGGGGGTCAGCCGCTTCTTGCCATCCGCGCGGTCCTCCTCGGCCGCCCCGGCCACGATGTTCAGGAAGATGCCCGTGCACAGCGGGCAGGTACGGTCGACCTGGTAGGCGCGCGCCAGCCGCTCGCGGATCCGGGCGGGCGTGGTGAGCTTGCCCTTGGGAACCTGGCGGACCTGCTCGGCGATCAAGCTCGGGGTGGGAATGAGCAAGGTGCCGCCGCGCCGCTCGTCGGCCTTGCACTCGGGTTGGAGTTCCGGCCGCATCTTGTCGCGGTAGGAGCGCTTCTTGCGCGCGCTCGTCGTCTTGCGGGCTTGGCGTATGGGGGCTTTGACCATGGCGGGCTCCTCTGAACGGGGTGACTCAGGGCTCGATCCGGCGCAACCAGTCCACTGAGCCGAACCCCTTGTCGAAACTCATTACCTCGACGATGCCACGGGCCTCCATGACTCCCGCGTGGACACCGTCGCGCGTGCTCAGCGTCGGGTAGGCCTGGAGCAAGCGCCGAGCGCGACGCACCTCGTCCTCGCCTACTGGCAGGATCGGAATGCCCAAGGCCACGACGGAGTCAAAGATTCGAAACCCCAGCTGGGGCTGCTGGATCGCACGGTAGCGATGCAAGATCTCCTGCAAAATCTCGGCGTTGGTGCAGCAGGGCGGGGCCTTTCCCTCCACGACCTTCTCCAAAAACGCGCGGCAGGGCTGCTGCTGCGAGCTCCGGTGCCCCGCCGCGTACATGAAGATGTTGGCGTCCAGCAGGATCATTGCAGGCGACCGCGAACGGACTCCTCGATCATGGCATCGACGTCCGCGACGGGCGCCTCGGTCTCGAACAGCCGCTGGAGCGCGGTTCGCGGATCCATCACCGGTTCGCCGCACTCGCGCCGGGCCTTCTCGCGGAGAGCTGCTCTGGCCCACTCGGCCACCGCAAGGCCAGCGCGGCTGGCGGCGGCCTTGACCAGAGCCAGATCGGGCTCGTCAACCGGGATCTGGATGCGCTTACTCATACTCATACTCATGAGTATACCCACGCTGCACAGCGCATTCAAGTCGCCGACCACCAACGCACCGCCAGATGACCTGGCGGCTTTGCGAAACGGTCCACGGCATCCGCACCGCCGCCTCATGCCCGGGCCAGGGCAGCTCGTCGGGCGGAGTCATTCGAACTGCGCTTACTTCAAGGCTAGATCGCAGCCACGAGCAGCGCGATAGTAGGGTGAGCATGTTCGCTCGCCAGGCTCGTAGCGGCGGGCGCTGCGCCGAAGGCAGGAGGTCGCGATGACGGACCAGTGGAGACGACGGGAGTTTCTCGAGCGAATGGGGGCGGGCGCGGCGGTCCTCTCGGTGCCGCTCTTGGCTGGCTGCCCCAGCCAGGCGGTGCTGGCCCCTCCCCCCGAGCCCACGGCCAAGCCCCTCGGGCGGCCTCCTGTCCAGGCGGGCTACTTCGACCGCTTCGGCATCGACCAGGGCCTGCTCGGGCGCGTTCTCGAAAAGGGGCTGTCCCGCGGCGGGGACTTCAGCGAGGTGTTCTTGCAGCACCGCGTCAACCACTGGGTGGGCATGGAGGACGGCGAGGTCAACCGGGCCTACTCCCAAGTCGATCTGGGCGCGGGCATCCGGGTGCTCAAGGGCGATGCCACCGGCTTTGCCTACTGCGAGGACCTGCGCGAGGAAGCGCTGCTCGAGGCGGCTGCCGCGGCCGCCACGGTGGCCGACGGCACGCCGCAGTCGCGCCCCGAGCCGCTCGCCGCCGTGGCCGTGCCGAGCGTCTACTCGATCGAGGTTCCTTGGACCGAGGTGGGCATCGACCAGAAGCTGCCCATCATCGAGAAGACCGACCAGCTGGCCCGCGCCCGCGACGAGCGCATCATCAAGACAACCGTCTTTCTGACCGACGAAACCTCGCACATCTTGCTGGCCGACTCGACCGGGCGGCTGGTCGAGGACGAGCAGCCCATGGTGGTGCTCATGGTAACCACCGTCGGTCGGCACCAGGGCAAGACCGAGACCTCGTGGCGTAGCGCGGCGGGGCGCGACGGCCTCGGCTTCCTGACTGGGGAGCGCATCCGCCAGGTGGCTCACGAGGCGACCGACTCCACCATCCTGCTGTTCGATGCCGCGGCCCCACCCGTGGGCGAGCTTCCGGTGGTGCTGGCCACGGGCATTACCGGCATCCTGCTGCACGAGGCCATCGGTCACGGCATGGAAGCCGACTTCAATCGCAAGGGCACCAGCATCTATGCCGACCGCATCGGCAAGCGCATCGCCTCCGAGGACGTCACCATCGTCGACGACGGCACCAACCCGAAGATGCGAGGCACCATCAACATCGACGACGAAGGCCATGACGCCGAACGCACTGTACTGGTCGAGCGAGGCATTCTCCGCTCCTATCTGCACGACCGCATCTCCGCGCGCCATTACGAGCTCCAGAGCACGGGCTCTGGCCGACGGCAGTCCTTCCGCTTCCCGCCCGTGCCCCGGATGCGCAATACCTACATGCTCGACGGCCCACGCGATCCCCAGGAGATCATCGCCTCGGTGGACAAGGGCCTGTACGCCGAGATGTTCTCCAACGGGCAGGTCAACATCGGCGCTGGCGACTTCACCTTCTACCTGAAGTACGGCCGTCTCATCGAAAAGGGCAAGCTCACCCGCGTGGTCAAGGACGCCAACCTCATCGGCAACGGGCCCAAGGTGCTCGAGCACGTCGATCTGGTGGGCAACGACATGGCGCTGTACTCGGGCGCGGGCACCTGCGGCAAGGACGGCCAACGCGTTCCCGTGGGCTTTGGCTTACCCACGGTGCGCGCGGGCGCCATCTCCATCGGCGGGAGGGCGTCATGAGCCAGTCGCTAATAGAGCTGGCCCGCCAGACGGTGGCCGACGCCCAGGCCCGCGGCGCCGAGGCCGCCCGCGCCAGCGTGGTCCGCAATCGCAGCAGCAAGGTCGAGTGGCGCGACGGCAAGCTCGACCGGCTGCGCGAGTCGACCCGCATGGCGCTCGGCATCACCCTGTACGTCAACGGCCGCTACTCGGCGAACGGGACCAGCGACCTGCGCCCCGAGGCGCTCGCCCGCTTTCTCGACCAGACCATCGCCGCCACCCGGGTGCTCGCCCGCGACGAGCACCGCAAGCTGCCCGAGCCCGAGCGCTACCGCAATCGCTTTTCGGGCGAGCTCGGACTGCTGGACGAGGCCGGTCTCGCCGCGGTGCGGCCCATGGACCGGCGTCGCGCAGCCGAGCGGCTCGAACAGGCCGCGCGTGCCGCGCAAGGCGCCGAGCGGATCATCTCGGTGACCACCAGCTGCTCGGACGGCGAGTCCGAGGCGGCCATGGTGACCTCCAACGGCATGGCGGGCAGCCAGCGCGACAGCTCCTTCTCCCTGGGCGCGCAGGTGAGCGTGCGCGGCGAGGGCCACCGAAAGCCCGTGGGCTGGTGGGCCTCGGTGGCGCGGCACCGAAGCGGGCTCGACACCATTGAGGCGGTCGGCAAGGAGGCTACCCGCCGAGCGCTGGCCAACGTCGGCGCGCGTCCCGAAAAGAGCGGTCGCTATCGCTGCATCATCGAGAACGCAGTCGCGGGACGGCTGCTCGGGGGCCTGCTCGCCCCGCTGAGCGGCAGCGCCATTCAACAGCAGCGGTCCTTTCTGGCGGACAAGCTCGGCCAACGGATCGGCAGCCCCCGGCTGTCCATCAACGACGATCCCCTGCTGCCGCGTGGGCTGGGCTCGTGCACCTACGACTCGGAGGGGATGAGCACCCTGCCGCGGCCGATCCTCGAAAAGGGCGTGCTCCGCACCTTCTTCCTCGACACCTACTACGCCAGCAAGCTCGGCCGAGAGCCCACCACGGGCTCGTGGAGCAATCTCGTGTTTCCCGCGGGCCGCCGCGATCTGCCGAGGCTACTAGCCGCAATGGATACTGGCATCCTGGTCACCAGCTTCTCGGGCGGTAACTCGAACGCGGCCACGGGCGACTTCTCCATCGGGATCCGGGGCCAATGGGTCGAGGGCGGGCGGATCGTGCGACCGGTGAGCGAGATGAACCTGGCGGGCAATCACCTGTCGTTCTGGCAGCACCTGAGCGAGCTGGGTAGCGATCCCTATCCCTACTCGTCGATGCGCTGCCCCTCGCTCCGCTTCGAGCCCGTGCAGTTCTCGGGCACCTAGCACCACCGCCCTGGCTACCAGCGGTCGCCGCGCCCGCCGCCCCCGCCGTAGCCGCCCCCGCGCCCGCCGCCCCCGCCGTAGCCGCCGCCCCCGCGCCCG
>CAYTYV010000098.1:0-6022 GCA_964441055.1 uncultured Polyangiaceae bacterium
GGCCTGTTCGACGCTCGCGGCCTTGGACCCGGGCAAGCCGCCCCCGCTTGCGCCCGTATGGCCCATCGCGAGCCCCTGCTCGGCGCAGGAGGGACACGGGGCCGGGCTCCAGGTCGCCGCGCCGCAGCCGCTCACGGTGACGGCTAGCGCCGCCGCCCCTGCCACCAACCACCACGGCTGCCAGCGCCTCGTCCGTCCCTGGCCCACCGCCTCTGCCCGATCGCCACCATCCATGACTGCTGCTCCTCCAAGGCACGCCCGCCTGCGGCTGCGTGCCTCTGCGCGCCCAGCTTCGCCGCTGGCGCTTACCCGACGCTAGCTAGCGACGCCGTCGTCGCCCGAGCACGACCAGGCCCAGCCCCAACGCGGCCGCCGCCCACAGCGCCCGCTCGGGATCGCCGCCTCCCCGTCCCTCCAAGCGACAGCCACAGCCGCCCTGCTTGGGCTCGACCGGTGGCGGCGCTTCGGTGGGATCGTCCGGATCCGTCGCCACCAGGTCATCGACGTAGCCCGGCTCGGGGTCGTCGGCCGGGTCGTACTTGGGCTTGTCCGCCGCTCCGTCCGTGGAGGCGGCGGGGTCGTCGCTCGGCTTCTTGTCGTTGGGCGAGTCGGCGGTGAACACGATGCTGCGCCGATCCACGGGCTTGTTCTGCCCCTGCAGGGTCAGCCGGATGGGTCGACCCAAGGTGGCCCGGTCGCTGGCCCGCTTGATCGTCAGGACGTACTCGCCCGCCTCGAAGTCGTTGTCGCGGCGCAGCTTGATGTCGAAGCGCGTCTTGCGATGGATCTCCCCCCGCATGTCGGCAAAGCCCATGTCCACGGGCACGTTGATGGGCGTTTGGTTGTGCAGCGGCCTGATGTTCAAGACGGGCTTTTCCGGCGACTGGTCGGTCAAGCACCACTCGTGCTGCCGGACGTGCTCGAAGCTCAGGATCATCGGGATGTGGCCCAGGTGCGGCTTGGAGCCGTAGTCCACGTCGAACTTGATCTTCCAAGTGCCGTCGACCTCTTCGGGACGGGTGTTGCGGATGCGGACCGTGCCGAAGGCCAGCGCCGAGCCCGCCAGCAGCACCACGATAAGCCCCAGGACCACGGCGATCAGACCGGAGCCCGGCCGCCACAGCCGGGCTCGATGGTCGCACCCCCCTGCTGAAGGACATTGGCCGACCGTGGAGCGAAGGGGACGACGGACGATGCGCTTCAAACCATTTCGAGCGTGCATGGCGGTACGGTATCAGGATTCCCTGGTGGGATCGACCGCCCACCATCGCCCGCCGACGCTCCCCGGGGGCCCTGCGCGGCGGGGTCAGTCACGACGCTGTCGGCCGCAGTGTTGCTCAGCCAAGACCGCCGCTTCGGGGTCGGGCTCGCGCGAGAGGTCCTCGACCGCGGCGATGGGCCACTCGAGCGCGCGGGACAAGACGGGCGCCGAGCCGAGCGCGACCTCAGCGGTGACTGGCGCGCTCGCGGTGAGCGCGCCCACCGAGGCCACGGCGTACTCGGAGATGCCGCAGGGTACGATCCAGCGATAGGCCTCGAGGTCGACGGCGAGGTTCAGGGCAAAGCCGTGCATGGTGACCCAGCCGGAGAGCCGCACCCCGATGGCGCCGATCTTGACCGGCTGGCGCGCCGCGCGAAGGCCCGACCAGCGCTCGGGACAGGCGCCGTCGGCCCACACGCCGAGCGGCTCGGGCACCCAGCCTGACTGGACGCCATGCTCGGCCGCCATGGCGATCATGGTCCGCGCCAGGCCGCCGACGTAGCGCCTGAGGTCACAGCGGTCGGGCCTCAGATCCAAGATGGGATAGCCGACGAGCTGACCTGGCCCGTGATAGGTGACCTCGCCGCCGCGGTCGATGCGCACGAGGTCCACGCCCCGAGCGGCCATGAGCTCCTCGCCCACGAGCACGTTGGAGGCATCGGCGTTTCGCCCCAGGGTCAGCACGGGCTCGTGCTCGAGCAGCAGGACCACGTCCCCGCCGCGCCCCGACCGACGCGCCTCGAACAGCTCGCGCTGCAAGCGGTAGACTCTCGCGTACGGCCGTCGGCCCAACCAGTACGCTCGCGCGCGGCGCCGCTCGAGCTGCGCGCCGCTCGCCTGCGCCGCGGCGCCCGCCCGCTCATTCGTCGGGCTCGGGCCTCTGCTCGTCGGGCTCGCCATCGGCCGCGGGCTCCTCGTCGAGGTAGCCGAGGAAGGTGCGCGCCAGCTCCGGCTCGAACTGGCTGCCCGCGCAGCGCTCGATTTCGGCTCGGGCCAGCTCCCAGGGCATGGCGTGCCGATAGGAGCGGTCGCTGGTCATGGCGTCGTAGGCGTCGGCGATCGAGATGATCTGGGCCAGCCGCGGGATCTCGTCTCCGCTCAGCCCCAGCGGATAGCCACGGCCGTCGTGACGCTCGTGGTGCAGGTACACGCCCGAGATCAGCGGATGCAGGAACTTGATGGGGCGCAGGATCTCGCGTCCGTGCACGGGATGCTGCTTGAAGTCCCTATACTCCTCGTCGGTCAGCTCCTCGGTCTTGTTCAGATTGAGCATGCAGCCGATCTTGCCGATGTCGTGCAGCAATGCGGTCTGCCGCACGGTCTCGACCTCCTTCGACGCCAAGCCGAGGCGGCGAGCAATGCCCACCGCGTAGCCGGCCACGCGCTCGGAGTGGCCCGCCGTGTAGCGGTCCATCTTGTCGATGGCCTTGGCCAATCCCTCGATTGTCTGTTGAAAGGTATCGCGTAAATCTACGTAAAGCTGCGCGTTTTCTATCGCGGCTGCGGCGCGCGACGCCACGATGCTCAAGAGCTTGCGCTGCCCCTCCTGCCACAGCCGTCCAGGCGCTTCCGAGCCCAAGGCCACAAAGCCGATGGCGCCGCTCTGGGCCCGGAGCGGCACCGCCAACAGCGAGGCGACCGCATCGGCTGGGCCCTGGAAGTAGTCCTGCACCTCGGCTCCGTGGACGAGCACGGATGGCTCCGAGCGCAGCCGCCGCATCACACTCCTGGGGTTCACGCGACCGAGCTCCGCTGCCGCGTCCTCATCCCGCCGCTTGTGCTGGCGCTCGATCCACCGCCCTTCCCCATCGTCCAGCCAGGCGCTGTACCAATCGGCGCCCAGCTCGTTCAGACAGCCCGAGGCCACGGTCTCCAGGACCTCGTTGAGCGACAGGCTGGCGGAGATCGCCTCGCTCACCTTGTACAGCGACAAGGCCTCGCGCAGCCGGATGTTCTCCGCCTCGATGCGCCGCTTCTCCATGGCGCGCTCGATGACGTGCAGCACGGCGTCGAGCTTGAAGGGCTTGAGCAGGTAGTCGTAGGCTCCCCGCTTCATGGCGTCGATGGCCGTTTCGACCGTGCCGAAGCCGGTCATGATGACGGTCGGCGTGCGGGGAGCCTCGCGGGCCATCGCCTCGAGCAGCGCGATGCCCCCCATGCGCGGCATCTTCAGATCCGTTAGCACCACGTGGTAGGGCGCATGGCGCAGCTTGTCGAGCGCGTCCCGTCCGTCCTGTGCCGTGCCGACCTTGTAGCCCTCGAACTCCAAGAACTCAGCCAGCATGGCGCGGATCGACTCGTCGTCGTCGACGATGAGCACGCCTGGCTGGGCGGTCGGGGTTAGCGTGGTCGAAACAGACACGAACCCACATTTTACCACACCGAGGGACGGCTAGGCTACTCGTCGTCCTCTCCGCTATCGAGCAGCTCGCCCCGGACCGTGCGAGGCGCCTCGTCCAAGTCGGGCGCGGCGTCGCGTCCAGAGTCTGGACCGCGACGACCGGAGGAGGCGACAGCGTCCAGCTCCTCGTCGCGGACCGACAGCGGGGAGGGCTCGACGGACGAGGGCGGCGGCTCGGCAACCGGCCGAGGCCCCTTGCCCCCGAGCGCCCGCTTCTTCTCCAAGTACTCGAGCACCGACTCGTCCGAGGCCCGCGCCAGCGCCGCCCGCAGATCGGCGGGCAGCGGCGACTCGATGAGGAGTCGCTCGCCGCTCAGCGGATGCTCGATCTCCACGCGCACCAGGTGCAGAAAGCTGCGATCCAGCCCGTGCTTCTCCTCGAAGTAGCGGTTGGTGGGAGGGTGTCCATAGCGAGCGTCCCCCAGCACGGGATGGCCGATGGCCGCCAGGTGACGGCGGATCTGGTGGGCCTGCTGGCGCTCGGGCACCACGCGCAGCACCGAGTGACCGCCGCCGATGGTCAGGCGTCGGTAGCGGGTTCGCGCGGGACGGCCCTCTTCGGAGCCCCGCAGCTCGCGGGTAATGGCCCCCTTGGCAGGCGTCACGCCGCGGGCGGCAGCCAGGTAGACGAGCCGCCCGCCCTTGCGCAGGCTCGCCTCCCATCGAGCTGCCGCGGCGGACGTGCGGCTGAACAGGCACACCCCGCTGGTACCCGCCTCCACCTCCAAGATGGGCTGCCACTCGGCGCCCGACAGGCCGGGCCGCGCCCGCTCGATCAGGCTTCCCGGGTACTCCTGCTGGGGAAGGACCGGCTCGTACGCGGCCTTGTCCAGCGCGACGAGCTCATCGTCCTGGTAGAGCACGGCCGGGGCGGGCAAGGGACCGCGGCGCAGCGTCGCCACCACCTCGACCTCCTCGGTGAGCGGGAGCATGTCGAGCTGATGCAGCTCGTCGAGCGCGTAGCCCAGCCGGGCGAGATGATCGAGATCGCGGCTGAGGTTGTCCAGGTCGCAGGCCACGTAGATGGCGCAGCTGGGCTGCAGCGCGGCCAGTGACTCGCGCGCCGCGGGCGAGAGCCCCCGCCGCGGCGGGTTGGCCACGGCCACGTCGAAGCTGGAGTGCGCCGCCGCCAGCACGCGGGTGACCGAGGCCACGTCGCCCGTGACCACCTCCACGGGCAACCGCTGCGCCTGGGCAGCCCGCACGGCCAGGGCGGCCGCGGGCGGGTAGGACTCGACCAAGGTGAGCTGGTGACCGCGCTGCGCCAGCGACAGCGCGATGGCCCCCGTACCGCCATAGAGGTCGAGCACGCGTCCCGAGCGGCCGCCCGTAACTCGCTCGACCAGCAGCGCCAGCAGCTCGTAGAGCCGGTTGGCCTGCCCCTGGTGTACGTGGAGGAAGGAGGTGTGCGAAACGAGCTGGTAGCCGGTCCCGAGCGCGTCCTTGCCATCGGTGCAGCCGGACAGCGGCACGAACTCGGTGTTGGACTGCTGCGGCGAGCCATGCCGCAAGTTGGCCGCCAGCCCCGCCACCACGGGCAGTCGGCGGCGGAGCTCGACCGCCGCGCTGCGCAGCTCCTCCAGAGCGGCAGCGTGCTCGGCCTTCAGGACGAGCGTCAGCAGCACCGCGGCGCCCCCCCCCGATTCGCCCTCCTCGGGGGGGCGGAGCTCGCGGATGTCGAGGCCCGTGAGCACGCCGCCTTCAGCACCCGCGGGAGTCAGCAGGGCGGATAGCTCCGAGGGCGGACTGCCCGCCAGCTCGCGGATGGTCTGGACGATCTGCCGCAGCGTGGGGCTCAGGACCTGACAGTCCGTGATGTCGACGACCCGTTGGTTGTCGTTTCGCTGGTACAGGCCTACGGCGACCTCGGCGGCCCGAGCCGACTCGCCGCGACGCGAGGCGCGAGGCCGACGGGCCACCACCAGCTTGGCCCGCCGCCGATAGCCGGTGACGAGCTCGGCGGGCAGCATCTCGGCGACTGTTCGGCCCGCGCGCAAGCCATATCGCCCCAGCGCCCGCTCCAGCCGCCGTAGCTTGGTCGAGCACTGCTGGCCGTAGGGTTGCGCCATCAGAGGACAGGCACCACAGTCCTCGGCGTGAGAGCACCGTACCCCTACCCCTGCCTGGGTTTGCCGCTGCGCCTCACTCACTGCTTCGGTCTCCCCCGAATCGCGTCGCATGCGGCCGCGCACCCGCGCGGCATCCAGAACCCCAAAAAACTCACCTTACCACGTCTGTCGCCCACGCCATGCCCGCGCGAGGTGAAATCGACGCCCCCCCTCGCCGCCCCGCGCCGGGCCGCCAAGCCAACGGCGCGGGCGGGGGGGAAGGCCCCCCGGGGGGCCCCCCCCCCCAGCCCC
>CAYTYV010000098.1:6032-16183 GCA_964441055.1 uncultured Polyangiaceae bacterium
TAACGCGCGCCCCCCGGGCGCGGCGGGGCGACGGTCCGCATCGCCATCGGCGCGGGCTGGTGCTAAGGCCCCCGGGGTGGCCCGCCGCCACTGCCCGAATCGCCCAGAGGCGGCCGCCCCCCCGAAATGACGAGGACGAGACAAGCCATGGCCGTAAGCATCGCGAGGAAACAACAAGCACGAGCCGCCTTCAAGGTGGCGGACCTGTCGCTGGCCGATTGGGGACGGCGGGAGATCCGCTTGGCCGAAAAAGAGATGCCGGGGCTGATGGCCCTGCGCGAGCGCTACGCCACGCAAAAGCCCTTCGACGGCGCGCGGATCATGGGCTCGCTGCACATGACCATCCAGACCGCCGTGCTCATCGAGACCCTCGCCGAGCTCGGCGCGGATGTGCGCTGGGCGAGCTGCAACATCTTCAGCACCCAAGACCACGCTGCCGCCGCAGCGGTGGTGGGCCCGGACGGCACGCCCGAGAGCCCCGCGGGAGCGAGCGTCTTCGCCTGGAAGGGCGAGACGCTCGAGGAGTACTGGTGGTGCACCAACGAGGCGCTGTGCTGGCCGGACGGCGGCGGCCCCGACCTCATCGTGGACGACGGCGGCGATGCCACCCTGCTGGTGCACAAGGGCTACCAGTTCGAGCAGGCCGGCCGCATCCCCGACTTCGACCCGGCTACCGAGCCCGAGGAGTGGGGGGTCATCCTGCAGACCCTGCGCGATATCGCCGCGAGCGAGCCGGGCCGCTGGACCCGCTTCGTCGAGCGTATCCGGGGCGTGAGCGAGGAGACCACTACGGGGGTGCATCGGCTCTACGAGATGCAGGAGCGCGGCGAGCTTCTGTTCGCCGCCATGAACGTCAACGACTCGGTGACCAAGTCGAAGTTCGACAACATCTATGGCTGCCGTCACTCGCTCATCGACGGGCTGAATCGCGCCTCCGACATGATGATCGGGGGCAAGGTCGCCGTGGTGTGCGGCTTCGGCGAGGTGGGCAAGGGCTCGGCGCAGGCGCTGCGCGGCCAGGGCTGCCGCGTCGTCGTGACCGAGATCGATCCCATCTGCGCGCTGCAAGCGGCCATGGAGGGCTACGAGGTAGCCACGGTGGAGGACGTCATCGAGTGGGCGGACTTCTTCGTGACCGCCACGGGCAACTACAACGTGATCACAGCCGAGCACATGGCCCGCATGAAGGACGGCGCCGTCGTCGGCAACATCGGGCACTTCGACAACGAGATCGACATGGCCGGCCTCAGCAAGGTCCCGGGCGTTCGCAAGCAGACCATCAAGCCCCAGTACGACCGCTGGCGCTTCCCCGACGGGCACAACGTGATGGTGCTGGCCGAGGGGCGGCTGCTCAACCTGGGCTGCGCCACCGGTCATCCGAGCTTTGTGATGAGCACCTCGTTCACCAACCAGGTGCTGGCCCAGCTCGAGCTCTGGCAACGCGCCGACCGATACGAAAAGCAGGTCTACGTGCTCCCCAAGCGTTTGGACGAAGAGGTCGCCCGGCTTCACCTGGACAAGCTGGGCGTGCGGCTGACCCGACTGACGCCCGAGCAGGCCGCGTACATCAACGTGCCCGCGGACGGGCCGTACAAGCGGGACGACTATCGTTATTAGCGATCGGTGGAAAAACGGCACCGGCCGAGGTAAATAGGCCAGACTATGAAATGCTCGTCACAGGGGTTGGGTTCGATGGCGCTCGCTGCGCTGCTCGCTTTGGGCAGCGCAGGTTGCCTCAAGCAGATGATTCTGGACGGACAGATCGCCTCGACGCGCAAGGCGTCGGCGGCGACCAGCACGCTGAGCGACTTCGAGGTGGCCAAGGGCGCCGCCTTCGCGGGTATGGCTCAGTTCGAGGGCATGCACTACCTGGCGCCTGAGAACCAGAACGGCCTATTCCTGCTCACCAAGGGCTGGGCCGGGGTGGGCTTCGGCTTCATCGAGGACGAGATGGAGCAGGCCCAGGACGTCGACGGCGAGGACAGCGAGCTCGCCCAGTACCACAAGGCGCGGGCCATCGCCGCCTACGAGCGAGCCATCTACTACGGCGTCGAGCTGCTCGACTCGATCAACCCGGGCTTCGAAAAGGCCAAGGCCGGGGGCGCGGAGAACGTGAAGGCCTGGCTCGCCGGGTTCGACGATGCCGAAGAGCACACCCCCTACCTGTTCTGGACCGGACAGGCCTGGCTGAGCCGCACCAACCTGCTCAAGGATGAGCCCGCGGTGGTGGCCGAGCTGTTCGTCGGCGCGCTGATGATGGAGCACGCCGTGGCGCTGGACGAGCAGTACAACTACGGCATGGGGCACGCCATCTTGGGCGCCTATCACTCCCGCAGCGCCTTGGCCGAGCTCGATCTCGCCAAGCAGCACTTCGAGCGCGCCCTGGCGATCAACGGCGGCAAGGCGCTTTTGACGCAGTTCAACTTCGCCACCAAGTACTTCTGCGCCAAGGTGGACAAGGATAGCTACGTCAAGCTGCTCACCGAGGTGCTCGAGGCAGGTGATGTGCTGCCCGAGCAACGGCTGCAGAACACCATCGCCAAGCGCCGCGCGCGACGGTACCTGGCCAGCCAGCGAATGGCCGAATGCGGCTTCGACATGAGCGTCAAGCCCGGCTCGGCCAAGCCGGCCAAGTCGGACGACGGGCCACTTACCGTCGACGACTTCGACTAGATGCCACCGGGCCGAGCATCGCGCTCGCCGATTTAGACGGCGGCCGCGTCGTTGCGCGCGTCGAGCCGTTGGCGTAGACCGAGCGGGCTCATGGCCCCACGCAAGCGACGGCGTCGGCTGTACCGACGAGCGGCCGACTGGCTGCTCCAGCATCAGGGCACGCCCTACAGCCTGGCCATGGGTTTTTCCGTGGGCATCTTCGTCGCGATGACGCCCACGGTGGGATTCCAGATGGTGCTCGGCGCCTTCGTGGCCCATCTGCTGCGGGCCAACCGCACGCTGCCCGTGGTGCTGGCCTGGATCAGCAATCCCTTCACCATGGGCCCGCTCTACTACTTCAACTATCGGGTGGGCCTGCTGTTCCTCCCGGGCGACGAGCAGGCCGGGCGCGCCTTCATCGACGCCATGAGCTCGGCCTCGCTCGCCGATCCGGAGGCGCTGTGGCAGGTGCTGGTGCGGATGGCCGAGGAGCTGTGGGGCGTGGCAGGCGTGCTATGGGCAGGAAGCCTGGTGGTCGCCACCGTCGCCAGCGCCGTCTGCTATCCCGTGGTCTGGCGCATCGTCAAGATCGAGCAGCGAAAGCTCGAGCGGGTGCGCAAGCAGATCTCGCTCCGCCCGCCGCCACTGGACGCCGAGGCCGAGCAAGCGCCCGCGTCGAGCAGCGACTCGGAAGCCTGCCAGCGCTCGTGACCCTCGCGAGCTCGCTCCCGGGCGGCGGCTCGGGGCAGCGGCGCCCGCAACGGATCCGCACGCGCCAGCCCTATCGCGGCTATCGCGTCTTTTCGACGGGGCTGCTACGGTCGCGCCAATGGGCAAGCGAAAGAAGGGGAAGCGGGCCAAGCGGCGCGCCGCGATGACCAGCAGGCCGCCGCGCACGGGGCGCTCGTCCAGGCCCGCAGGTGGGGATCGGTCCTCGGAGGCCGCGCCCGAGGAGCTAGACGACGACGAGGAGGACGACCTCGAGCCGAGCTCCGCGCAGGACGACGAGCCAGGGGCGGAGGCCGACGACCCCGTGGAGGGCGAGGGCGACGGCGAGGAGGACGATGGGCCCGTGTCGGGCGGCGGCGATGGCCCACCGAGCGGCGGCGGCCCTCCCGACGGCGCGGGCTGGGCGCGCCCGCTCGTGCGGCTCGAGCAGATCTGGACGCGGGTGGAGTCGGTGCTGCTGTGCGCGGTGCTGGTAACGCTCATCGTGCTGCTATGCATCTGGATCAGCCTGACCGGCATGTCCTCGTCGCTGAGCACGCCTAACTCCGCGGGCACCGTGTTCCGAGCCCTGGTGGGCGCGGTGCTGCTGGGCGGCCTGGTCCACTGGATCACGGGCCGGCTACGGCTGAGCGGCGCGCTGCGAACCGCGATCACCGCGGGAGTTGCGCTGGTGGCCTGCCTGCTGGCGCCGCTGTGGCGCCCGGTGGGCATCGACTACTTCGGCGGGCTGCTGAGCTGGGGGCAGGACGGCTCGGCGCTGACCTTGTTCGGAGGGCTGCGGGGGGTCGCCACCCGGCTGACCATCTTGGTGGCCCTACTGGGAGGCTCGCTGGCCGCCGCGGCCGGCCGACACATCAACATCGACGTGGTGGTGCGCTTTTTGCGGCCCTCCTGGCGGCTGCCCATCGGCGTGGCCAGCGCACTGGCCACCGCCGCGGTGTGCCTGGTGGCCTCGTGGGGCTTTCTGGACTACGTGGCCATCTACAAGTTCCACGCCGACAACGACGCGCCGATGACGGCCAAGGTCGCCACGATCCGCCACGGCGTGGGCGAGCAGCTGTTCATCTTGCGCCATCAGGCCGGGCTCGATCTACGGGCCATCCCGGCAGTGCTGAGCGGCACGCGCTGGGACGCCCCGGAGCGCATGAACGGACGCGAGTGGAACGCATGGCTGGACAACGCGGGCTATGCCGAGCGGTACTCGCCCGAGCAGATGCAGGACATTCGCGCGCCCGAGAGCGCGCTGGACGAGCCGCGTGTGCCTTTCGTGGCACTGCCGGGCGGACGGACCGCTCGCGGCATGCTCATCCCGGGCATGGACCTGACCTTTCCCGTGGGCCTGTTCCTGATCGGGCTGCGGGTGCTGCTGCGGATGCTGCTCGCCCTCGGCGGCCGGGTCTCCACCGACCCCGAAGCGGCGGATAGCAAGGACGAGGACGAGGAGGGGCCCGAGGACTCGCCCGAGGGCTCGACGAACGCCGATTCACCCCCCACGCCAGAAGCGAGGGGCTCTGCTGAACAGGGGGTGGCGTGATGTTCAAGGTCCTCGGCATCCTGCTCGCTGCGCTGGCCGTGGTCGGCATGCCGCTGTTCGCGGTGCTCGGCGGCATCTCGATTCTGAGCTGGCTCAGCAACGACGACCCCTCGAAGCAGCACGTGCGCTTCGTGGCGGCGAACGTCCTGGAGCAGAAGTTCTCCGAGTCGCCCATCCTGGTGACCATCCCGCTGTTCATCTTCGTCGGCTACTTGATGGCCGAGTCCAAGACGCCCGACCGCATGGTCAAGGCGGCCTCGGCAGCGCTGGGCTGGCTGCCCGGCGGCCTGGCGATCGTGTGCATCTTCGCCAGCGCCTTCTTCACCACGCTCACGGGCGGAAGCGGCGTGACCATCGTGGCCATCGGCGGGCTGCTCTACCCGGCCTTGGTCAAGCAGGGCTACCCCCGCAAGTTCGCCCTCGGCCTGGTCACCACGGCTGGCGCGCTGGGGCTGCTGTTCCCACCGAGCCCGTTGGTGCTCATCTACGGCTTCATCTCGGGGGTGGACATCAAGCGGGCCTATGGCGCCACGCTGCCGCCAGGGCTGCTGCTGATGGCGATCCTCAGCCTGTACGCCTCGTACGTGGGCTGGCGCTCCAAGGTGCCCACTCAGCCCTTCAACCTCGGCGAGGTCGGTCGCGCGCTTTGGGTGGTCAAGTGGGAGCTACTGGCGCCCGTGCTGGTGCTCGCTGGCCTAGGCACGGGGCTGATGGCCCTGGACGAGAGCGCGGCTGCGGCGGCGCTCTACACGCTCATCATCGAGGTCTACGTCTACCGCGATCTGACCTGGCGCAAGGTGGTCAAGGTGGCTCGCGACGCCATGTCGCTTGCTGGCGCCATCATCCTCATCTTGGCGATGGCCACGGCGCTCACGAACTACGTCATCGACGCTGGCATCCCCCACGACATCCTCGACTGGTTCGTGGAAAAGGGCATGCGCGAGGCCTGGCACTTCATCATCGTGCTGAACATCTTCCTGTTCATCCTGGGCATGCTGATGGATGCCTTCAGCGCCCTTTTGGTAGCGCTGCCGCTGCTCATCCCGCTGGCCGCCAACTTCCACCTGAACCCCTTCTACCTGGCGGTGATGTTCCTGTTGAACCTCGAGATCGCGTACGTGACCCCGCCCGTGGGGCTGAACCTGTACATCTCGAGCTTCCGCTTCCGTCGGCCCGTGGTGCAGATCTACCGAGTGGTGCTGCCCTTCGTGGGGCTGCTCGCCGCGGGCTTGGTGCTGGTGATCCTCTGGCCCCGCCTGTCGGACTTCACCGTTCAGTCCGAGATCGAGCGCGTTCGCGATGAGGCTGCGGAGCGGGGCGTGCCGCCGCGCGATGCGTGGGTGCTCGAATGCGTGCAGGAGGACCGCCTCAACCTGATCCCATGCAGCGACGAGGACATCGCCAAGTGGGGCAAGGACGGCAGGGGGAAGCCCGACGAGCCCGCGCCAGAGGCCACGGCCAAGCCCGACGAGGCCAAGCCTGACGCGGGCGAAGCAGACGACGGCACCTTCGACGAGGACGAGCTGTTGCGCGAGATCATGGGTGAGGGCGGCGGACCCGCCAAGCCCAAGCCGGACGACACCAGCATGGACGAAGACGACATGATGCGGGAGATCATGGGCGAGGAGTAGCGGGGGGCGAGGCGATCACGCTGAACGGCTCTTCGCCACCCCTGCCCTGCCGAGCTGCACGGCGCGGCGCATATGCAGCACGGCGGCGGCGTTGGTGGATCGCGTGATGCGGGCCGAAGAGCGGATCTTCGTACCGTTCACCGTCGTGCTCGAGTTGGAGTGGGTGCTCAGAGCTTTGTACGGATTCGGCGCGGAGCAGTTCGGGAGCGTCATCGACCACCGCGCCTGGGAGTGACGCGCTACCCGCTGCTCGAGCACTCGGGGAGCCGCTCGGGGGGGGCGTGCGTGCCAAGACGCTCTCGGCAGCTCTGACTGGTCGGGGGCATGTTCGCGCCATCCGCAAGCAGGGCCGTTTTCGGCTCAGCTCGTCCTAGCCGCTCGCAAGTTCAAGTCCTGCCCGCGCAACCACTCGTGGACAGGGCCCGCCCACTTCGGCAGGCGTTGATGGTTTGCGGCCCAGCATCGACTCCAGCGGGAGCAGCTCGCAGCGGGCAACGTAGACCCCATCCTCGGGCGTGCAGCGGATCCGACCGCCCTTCCGGAGCCTCCAGAGCTGGGTCCAGACGGCGTCTCGCCGTGGCGATCTCGACGCTGGCGGTCGAAGCGGGCACCGGACGATCCGTCCACCCGACTAAACGACCGCCCTGCAACTCCTTGCATCGTCCGCGCCTGCTCGACATGACTGGACATCGCGCACTTGCGGCGTTTCGGGCGGATACATGCGGCAGGCGAGCCTCCCAAGGCGGTCGAAAGCGTACCCGGACGATCTGTCCGCCCCTCGAATGGACCGGGTTGCGAAGCTCGTTCGCCTCTGGACGTGCCTGCGGCGAAGCTGGCCTTCGACGGCCTGAACCAAGGGCTGACAGGGCTGTATCGTCGTCAGCCGATGCTCCCTACTCCGCGGCTCCGTCGCGATCGTCCCGCCGCGTCGCCACCACTACGGGCTGCACTTCGATCGGTCCGGCTGCCTGCTGCGGCCGGGCGCGCTCCGAGCGCGGGGCCGGGAGCTCGGCGCCTTGCGGAGCGGAGTGCTCGAGCGAGCCTGGGCTCATGGGGGGACTCGGCGCTGGCGGGCTATCGGCGCCGCTGGGGGCGCCGTCGGTGGCTCTCCCGCGCTGCTCGCTGACCTGCGAGTTGGCGGGGCGAAGGTCGTGTGGCGAGCGGCCGTCGCTTCCGTCGCGGACTTCCTGCTGCGCGCTCATCCAGGGAAGCTCGGCGGGCAGCCGCTCGGCCAGCGTTGGACCGACTTGCTGTCCGACCAGCACCAAGCCGAAGGCCATCGCCGCCGTCAGCACGGCCGAGCCGATGGCCCGCCGCCGCTGGCGCTGGCGCGTGGGCCGTTCGAGAGCCTCCACGATGGCATCGGCCATCTCGGCGGCGGTGGAAAAGCGCCTTCCTGGGTGACGCGCCAGGGCGCGCATCGCGATCCGGTCCACACTGCGCGGGATGCGCCGCGCGGGAGCGCGCACGCGCGGGGGCTCGGGGTGCCCTCGGAGCTTGGCGTCGAGAAGGCCCACCGTGTGCGAGGCGACAAAGGGCAGTCGCCCCGTCACCAACTCGTAGAGCACGCAGCCGAGCGCATACAGGTCGGCACGGCCGTCCACCAGCCCGCCCGCCACCTGCTCGGGAGCCATGTACTCTGGCGTGCCGAAGATGGTGAGCGCCCCGAGCTCCCGAGCCGCCTCGTCGTGCGGCTCGGCCGCCGTCGCTTCCAGGCCGGGCTCCAGCACCTCCTCCGCGGTCTTGGCCAGGCCAAAATCGATGAGCTTGACCCTTCCCTGACGCGTGAGGAAGAGGTTGGCCGGCTTGACGTCGCGGTGTACCACGCCGCGCCTGTGGGCGACGTCCAGCGCCAGGCAGGCCTGCCGGATGATGCGCAGCGCTCGGCGCCAGTCGAAGGCCTCGTCCTGCTCCAGCGCGTCCCGCAGCGTCTGCCCCTCCAAGAGCTCCATCACGCAGAACAGCCGACCGTCGGCGCTCTGGCCGAAGTCGTGGACGCGCACCAGCCCCGAGTGGGCCGCCCGCGACAGCGCCCGCCCCTCCCTGCGAAAGCGAGCCGCGAACTCGCGCGAGTGGGTATGCGCCGCGTCGAGGACCTTGATGGCCGCTCGGCGACCGAGGTCGACGTGCTCGGCCTCGTAGACCACGCTGCTCGAGCCGCGGCCCAGCTCGCGGCGCAGCCGGTAGCGCGTACCCGGCAAGATGGCCTCGTCGACCGGCTCGGACGGCTCGGGCTCTGCCACCAGCTCCAGACCGGCCGGCTCCTTTTCGCAGCGCTCCCGCGCTTGGGCCACCAGCCGGGCGAACTGGCGCCTCGAGCGTCCGGGCTCGTCGGGATACAGGTGGTACATGAGCTGGGCCACGCGGGCGCGCACGCCTCGCTCACCATTCGGCAGCGCAGGTGCCGAGCGAAGCAACCGCGCGAGCTCGGCCGACGCGGTGCGGGTGGCCGGGTAGCGCTCGGCGCGATCGAAGGCCGTGAGCTTGGCGAGGACCTCGTCGAGCTCGCGGGGAGCGCCCACCAGCGAGGCGATGGGCGGCAGCCTGCATTCGTCCTTGGCCACCGCGGCCATATGCTCGGCCGGCTCTCCTTGCAGGAAGCGGCGACCCGCGCACAGCTCCCAGATCATGACCCCGGCCGCGTACAGATCCACGCGCCCGTCGCCGGAATCGCCGTTGGCGACCTCGGGCGCCACGTAGCCCGGCTTGGCGAACACCACGCCCGCCACGGTGCGACAGCGGCGGTTCTGGCCCCGCGCCGTGCCGAAGTCGATGATCTTGACCTCGCCGCCGTAGCTCACCATCACGTTGTGCGGCGACAGATCGCGGTGAACGATGCGGAGCGGACGCCCTCGCGGATCGCGCCGCTCGTGGGTGTGGGTCAGCCCGTCGAGCAGCAGGGTTCCGAGCGCCACGGCGTCCTCCCAGCTCAGCCGGTGGCCGACCTCGGCGACGCGCCGCCGGATGGCGCCCAGGCTCTTGCCCTCGACGTACTCGATCACCACGTAGGGATCGCCCGAGGGCTCGTGGGTGGCGGCCTCGATGATCTGCGCCACGCCCGAGTGCTGGAGCTGAGACTGGACCCGCGCCTCATCCAGGAAGCGGGCCAGGAAGTTTTCGTCGTGGGAGTACTCCTGTCGTATCCGCTTGATCACCACGGGCCGCTCGGCGCCTTCCACGCCCATGGTGGAGCCGAGGAAGACCTGACCCATGCCGCCGCGAGCTAGCCGCCTGAGCAGCAGATAGCGACCGCAACGGCCGGGTAGCTCCTCGGGCCACGGCCCCTCTACGGCGCTCTCGACTGAGACCTCGGCGGCTGCGGCTGTGCTGCTTGCTTCATCCTTATCCATCGCGACCTGGCGGGATGGTGCCGATGTGGGATAATGTGGGCCAACTTCGCGGAGATGGCCGCTTTGGGCAGCGGAAGGCGCCCTCGAGCTTCCCCTCCCGCCGAAATCCGCCTACGTGGGAGCGCGCGGCCAGGCCGACCGTGTTTTGACCAGGCGCCGAGCGCGCCTTCCCGCGCCGCCCGCGGGACCGAATCGCGCGGGCGCAGCGCTCTGCCCATCGCCCACAGCCCGGGCACCACGAGCAGCAGCGCGATT
>CAYTYV010000099.1:0-16126 GCA_964441055.1 uncultured Polyangiaceae bacterium
GCGATGGCTCTGGCGCTTGGGCAGGGCGCCCTCCACGCCTTCGAACATGTCGCGTAGCTGCCCCATCATGTCGTCGAGGTTGGGCGTGTTGGGCATGCCCATGATCTTCATGTCGATGAGCGGCTCCGAGGTCTCCACCTCGATCATCTCGTCGTCCAGCTTGCCCGCGCGCAAGTCGTGCCGCAGCCTTTCGCGGTGGCTCGCGGCATCGTCCTTGTCGCGCCCCGCACTTTTGCGCGCCTCGGCGATGCGCTCCAGCAGTCGCTCCTCGACCCGAAGCTCGACGTCATCCTGAACGCCCTGCTCGGCCTCGTCCCGCACCATCTTGACGGCGAGCTCGGTCAGATCGCGGATCATCGACTCGACGTCGCGCCCCACGTAGCCCACCTCGGTGAACTTGGAGGCTTCGACCTTGATGAAGGGCGCACCCGCCAGCCGCGACAGGCGGCGAGCGATCTCGGTCTTGCCTACGCCTGTCGGGCCGATCATGATGATGTTCTTGGGCGCGATCTCGTCGCGCAGCTCCTCAGGCACCATCTGGCGCCGCCAGCGGTTGCGCAGGGCCACGGCCACGGCGCGCTTGGCGTCGTCCTGGGAGATGATGTAGCGGTCGAGCTCCCGCACGATGTCTCGCGGGGTCAGCGATCGCATCTGCTCGGCGTGCGCGTTGCTCATACCTGTTCCAGGCTCAGCTGGTCGTTGGTGTAGACATCCAGGCCCGCGGCAATGCCGAGGGCGGCCTCGGCGATCTGGCGCGGGGCGAGCTCGGTGTGCTGCGACAGCGCGCGGGCCGCCGCCTCGGCCACGGGTCCGCCCGAGCCGATGGCGCACACGCAGTCATCGGGCTCGACCACGTCGCCCGAGCCCGAGATGAGCAGGGTTTTTTCGCCGTCGGCCACCAGCAGCAGCGCCTCGAGCCGCCGCAGTGAGCGATCGGTGCGCCAGTCCTTGGCGAGCTCCACGGCCGCGCGGGTCAGGTTGCCGTTGTGCTCCTTGAGCTTGCCCTCGAAGCGCTCGAACAGGGTGAAGGCATCCGCGGTCGAGCCCGCGAAGCCGGCCAGCACGCGCCCCTCGTGCAGGCGGCGGACCTTGCGGGCGCCAGCCTTGAGCACCCGCTCCATCATGGAGACCTGACCGTCGCCAGCCATCACCGCCCCGCCGTCGCCTCGCACGCACAAGATCGTCGTCATGACTGCTCCTGGCAGGGTAAGGCCGCCTTCGGCAAGCGCAATCGCGCGCGCCGAATTTGGGCTCGCGCAAGAATTTCTTGCCATTCTCGCATCCCATCTTCGGGCCATCTTCGGCCGAGCCTCAATCGCCAAATCCTCAAAATACTCCGAGTATTCCTGCGGTTTTGCTCAATCGGCCCGACCGAATCTGACCCAAAGCTGGGCGCGATCTCTGGCAACAAATTCTTGCGCGAGCCCTTAGACGGTGACGGCGGCCGTTTGCTGACCGGTGATGCGCAGGTAGATGAAGATCCAGCCGATCTCGACGATGGGGATCACCACCAGGATGCCTAGGCAGCAGGCCAGCAGGCCGAGCAGCATCAGGCCGAAGGCGAGCAGGCAGTAGACCAGCAGGCTGCCCTTGTGACCCGTCGTGATCCGCCAGCTCTCCTTCATGGCATCGACCGCGCCCATGTTGCGGTCCACGATGAGCATGTTGGTCATGCCCAGGCCCAGGGCCAGGATGACGCCGGGCACGATGAGCAGGGCTAGCCCGAACACGACGGCGATGCCGACGAGCAGCTTGGCGACCAGGATGTTCACGAAGAACGATCCGCCGCGGAAGATGTCGCCGAAGTCGTAGGGCTCGCCGCGGGCCACCTTGAGCATGAAGGTGATCATGCCGCCCGCCATGAACGAGCCGATGACCCAGTCGATGATGCTGCCCACGGTCGAGCCGAGGTACTGCAGGTTGGCGTTTTCCGGATCGGTGCCGCTGATGGCATTGCCCAGACCGCTGCCGATGCCGCTGATGATTCCGGCGAGGATGAGGGCCCCGAGGATGGTCACCATGTCGGTCTTGATGCGAGCCCAGGCAAAGGACACGGCCTCGCCAGCGGCCCACGGTGCGGCCGCGCCACCGACGCCACCGCCCAGGGGCGGCTCGGGCGGCGCCCCGGGCGGGGCATAGGCGCCGAAGCCGGGCGGAGCGCCTTGTTCGGGCGCGCCACCGCCGTCGGGACCTCCAAAACCAGGCGGGCTACCGCCGCCGAAGCCTCCCTGTCCGCTCATCCGTCCCTCCTTGCCTGCCCGCGTCTGGAGGCGGCGCCCCCAAAGCGCGGCGTCGCAGCTCGCGAAGCCTACCACGAGGCCGGCCGCGCAGGATCCTCGCCCTGCAACGATGTCGCGCTCGCGGCGAGCGGCGAGCTCAGCTCGGCCTAGAGGTGCCCCCCCGGACGTTTTATGCAGCAGCGCCTTCGGGCCGAGGCTATGCAGGGTGGATATCCGAGGAGCGTGATCTATGGCGAGCCGCGTGGCCGTGGTGGGGGCTGGGGCGTGGGGTACGGCCCTGGCCCATTTGATGGCGCACAAGGGTCATCAGGTGCGCCTGTGGGCCTTCGAGCCCGAGGTAGCCCAGGAGATCGAGGAGCAGCACGACAATCGCAGCTACCTGCCGGGCGTTGCGCTGCCCGACTCGCTTCATGCCACGAGCTCGCTCGCCGAAGCGCTGGCCGATGGCGAGCTGGTGATCGTGGTCGTGCCCTCGCACGTGCTGCGCGGGGTGATGGCCCAGGCGGCGCCGCACCTTCCCGAGCGGGTGCCGATCGTCAGCGCCACCAAAGGCATCGAGAACGACACGCTGATGACCACCTGCGAGGTGCTCGAGGACGTGCTGCCCATGGTCTACCACCCCATGCTGGCCTTCCTCTCGGGGCCGTCCTTCGCCCGCGAGGTGGCCCAGATGCAGCCCACGGCGGTGAGCGTGGCATCGCGCTTCGACAAAGTGGCCGAGCAGGTGCAGGAGCGGATGTCGAGCTCCTACTTCCGCATCTACACCACCACCGATGTGGCGGGCGTGGAGCTCGGCGGAGCGCTCAAGAACGTGATCGCCATCGCCTCGGGCGCGGCGAGCGGCATGGGCCTGGGCTACAACGCCACGGCCGCGCTCATCACCCGCGGCCTGGCCGAGATCTCGCGGCTCGCGGTGGAGCGCGGCGCCAACCCGCTGACCCTGGCGGGGCTGAGCGGCATGGGCGATCTCGTGCTTACCTGCACGGGGGCGCTCAGCCGCAACCGCCAGGTCGGCCAGAAGCTGGGCCAGGGCATGAAGCTCGCCGACATCGTGCGCGACATGCGGCAGGTGGCCGAGGGCGTCAAAACCGCCCGCTCGGCCCACCACCTGGCCCAGCGCGAGGGAGTGGAGATGCCCATCACCGCCATGGTCTATCGCATGCTGTACGACGATCTGCCCGTGCCCGAGGCCGTGGTCGGTCTGATGAGCCGCCGCCTGAAGAAGGAGCGCTAAGATCCGGCGGGCACGCTAGGCGGGTCCTTTTTTGCGCGGTCTGCCGCGCGGGCGGAGCGTGGACTCTAGTCCCAGCTTTGCGGCGACCCGCTTGGTCCAGAGCTCGCGGCCGAACGGTCGTCCCCGTTTGACGCTGCGGCGGAGCGCCGAAAGCTCCTCGTCCGTCTGAGGACGACGGATCAGCTCCTCCCAGCCCGCGGGGCGCCTCAGCCACCCGGCGTTGACCCACGCGGGCCTCTCGGCGGGATGGCGCCACCATCGGTACGACGACCAAGGCCAGTCCTCGGGATGGGCCACGAGATCCGCGCGCAAGGGGCTGCGCTCGACGTACCGGAGCACGGTCCAGAGCGGATTGACCTCCTCCAGCTCGCCCTGCGCGCTCTCGTGCGCGCTCGGTGCCCTACGCTGGATGGGAAACGACTTGAACCGCCCCTGCCAAACGTGGCCTGTGCTGTGGTAGCGCCGATGGTGCCGACGCACGTGCGAGGTCATGAGCCATTGCATCCACTTCGCCAGCTCACCGTCCTCGCGCGGCCATAGGACGAGGTGGAAATGGTTGGGCATGAGACACCAGCCCAGCACTCGCGTCGGCACGCGCTCTGAGCTGCGCTCCATCAGATCGATGAAGGCTCGATAGTCATCTTGGTCGCGAAAGACCTCTGCTTGAGCGTTGCCGCGGTTCAGAACGTGGCAACAGATCCCTCCGGTCGCTGCTCGTGCGGTGCGCGGCATGCGCCGACCATGGCAGGCTTGGGGTAAGCGAGCAACGAAAAAGTAGCCTGTCCCCATTATTGGGGTTGACGGGCGGGCGCGCCTGATGCACCGCGTCTTATGGCCGAGCCGCGCGAGCGCCCCGAGCCCATCGACACCACCGTCGAGGTGGAGTCTCCCGAGCATATCCGCTTCCACTATCACGTGGCCGGTCCCGGACGGCGGGCGCTCAGCTATCTCATCGACGCCATCATCCGCGCGGCGCTGCTCTTCGCGCTGTTCCTGCTCGCGGCCGTAGGCGGCATGTTCGGCGGCGAGTCGCTGCTCGGCGCTTCGCTGGGCATTCTGCTGCTGGTGCTGTTCGTCGTGGAGTGGGGCTACTACGTCTTTTTCGAGACGCTGTGGAGCGGACGCACCCCGGGCAAGCGGGCGCTTCGGCTGCGGGTGGTGAGCGAGCAGGGGTACCCGCTCAACTTCGCCGACAGTCTGCTGCGCAATCTGCTCAGAGCGGCGGATTTTCTGCCAGCCGCCTACGCCCTCGGGCTCATCGTCATGGGGCGCGACCCGCGCTTTCGCAGGCTGGGCGATCTGGTGGCAGGCACCATGGTCATCGTCGAGCAGCGGGCCTCGGTGGGCGAGCCGCTGCGCATCCATCCGCCGCCCGAGCCCCTTGAGCTGCGCGACTTTCCATCTCGCGTGCCGCTTTCCGGCGACGATTTGGAGGCCATCGAGATCTTCCTCCGTCGCCTCGGCCGGCTCTCGCCCGCGCGCGAGTTCGAGCTCGCCGAGCTGGTGGCCCCGGTCTACGCCCGCCGCCTGGGCATGCGCCCGCCTCGCAATGCGCCGCGCTTTTTGGCGCTCCTCTTCCACCTGGCCCAAGCCCAACGGCGCTGAATGCTCTCCCAGGATCAGTTCGTCGCCGCCCGCTCAGCCCATTGGCAGGAGCTCGAGAGCCTGCTCGGTGAGCACAAGGAGCTTCGCCGAATGGGCGGGACGACCATCTCTAGGGTGGCCGCGCTCTACCGCGCGGTGTGCAGCGATCTCATGCGCTGTCGCGGCGCTCGCTACACCCCCGAGCTGGACGAGTACCTCAACGGCCTGACCGCCCGTGCGCACAATGCCCTCTACGGCGCTCGGCCCTTTCGGCTGCCAGCCTTGGCGCGGCTTCTCGGGCGGGACTTCCCGCGCACGCTGCGGCGACGCTGGCGGTTTTTCGCGATCTCCCTGGCCCTGTTCACCATCCCCTGGGCGGTGGGGCTGGCCGGAGCCCTGCACGCCACCGCCTTTGCCTACGAGGTGCTGCCCGCCAGCATGCTCGAGCAGATGGCGCAGTCCTATTCCGAGGGTTTCTCCGAGGGGCGCGACGTCGGGGTGGGCGCGGGCATGGCGGGCTTTTACGTCTACAACAATATCGGCATCGCCTTTCGCTGCTTTGCCACGGGCATCTTGTTCGGCGTCGGCAGCGTGTTCTTCCTGGTCTACAACGGCTTGGTGATCGGCACGGTGACCGGCTACGTCATGGCGCAGGGGTACGGCGCCAACATCCTGACCTTCATGTGCGGACACGCCCCCTTCGAGATCACCGCCATCTGGATCTCCGGGGCTGCGGGGCTGCAGATGGGCTACGCGCTGGTGCGCACCGAGGGCCAGACGCGGCTGGGATCGCTGCGCCAGCAAGCGCCCGAGCTGGTGCAGCTGGTGCTTGGGGCCGCGGCCATGCTGGCAGTGGCTGCGGCAGTCGAGGCCTTTTGGTCGCCGAGCGCGGTACCCGCCCCGTTCAAATGGGCTGCGAGCGCGGTGTTCACCCTACTGGTCGCCGCCTACTTGATCTTCGCGGGCCGCAGTTGGCGGCGTCGGCGCCCGAGTCCGAACGAGCCGGGCTCGGGCCGAAGCGCTGGCGCGGGGCAAGGGGGGCCGCCGAGCGCAGCGCCCCGCAGCACCGCAGAGGGCTTTGGGAGGGTGCCGTGAAGCTCGACCGCTCGCTGGTGGTCCTACGGCCGCGCACCGTGGCCGAGGTGCTGGACTTGGCCTGCCTGCTGTGCTGCTCGCTCGGGCTGCGCCTCTACGCTCGGCTTGGGGCCGCCGTTTTGCTGCCGGGCTGGGGCCTTTGCCTAGTGCTCCGCTACGCCCTCGGTTGGGGTTGGCTCGGCGTCTGGCTGATCGCGCTGGGCTACGCCACCCTGGCCCAGGGGGTGTTCACGGTGGCGGCCGGGCAGCTCATCTTTGCCGAGCGGCTCACCGCGCGCGAGGTGCTGGGAGCGTTGCGCGGGCGCTGGGGCTCGTACCTCGGGGCCATGCTCCTAAGCCGCTTCGTGATCGCGCTCAGCTCGCTGACGCTTCTGCTGCTGCCCTTGGCGTGGATCCGCGCCATGTTCGTACCCGAGGCCAGCCTGCTCGAGGGAGCGGGCGCGGGGACGGCCTCCACGCGCGCCGCGCAGCTCATCTACGGCCGAAGCTCGGACGCCTTCGTGGCCCTGATGGGCATGCTGCTCTCGCAGGCGGCCTTCGTGCTGGTGGCCGAGCTGCTCGGCCACGGCTTGCTCGGCACCGTGCTCCAAGTGGGCAGGCCCTTTGGCAGCCTGTTCGGCGACGGCGGCTCACCCTCGGCCCTGCTGGGTTTGCTCTTGGCCGTGCCCTTCGTGGCCACCGCGCGGTTCTTGCAGTACATCGACATGCGCACGCGCACCGACGGCTGGGACATCCAGCTCCGGTTCATGGCGCTTTCCGCGCGGGAGCGACAGAAGCCCTTTGGGAGGCTGGCGGCATGAGGGCGCCCCGAGGCCTAGCGGCTGCGCTGGCAGCTCTGGGCGCCGCCCTGGTGCTGCTGCTCGCCTCGAGCGCCTCGGCCGATAGCCCCTATGGCCGAGTGCTGCGCGACGACCGCTATCGCTTCTGCCACGATGCCGAGTATCCGCTGTGCGGCTCCGAGCGCGACTGGTGCGAGCTCGTGGGGGAGCGCTCGACCAACTGCGCCGAGCTGCCCGCCGCGTGCCGAGCGGCAGTGCCCTGTCGCCCGTGCGACCAGGGGCGGCTGGTGGCGGGACGCTGGCGGCAGGGGCAGGGCGAGTCGTCGAGCGGTGAGCCCTCGGCGGGCGACGGTTCTGGCCCAGGAGGATCGGGCAAGGGCGAGCCGCGAGCTGAGCGCCGCCGCGTGCGCCTTCCGGCGAGCCCGCTTCTGGGCGGGCTGGCCACGGTGCTGTTCTACCTGGTCGTCGCGGTGGGCCTCGGGGCGGTCATTTGGATGATCGCCAAAAATGTTGTCGGCGGCCGCGAGAAGGCGGAGCCAGCGGACGAAGAGGCCGATGACGACGGCCGAGCGGCGCCAGGTGAGCACATCGCAGGCCCCGTGGAGACCGACGTGGCCCGCCTTTTGCTGCGGGCGCGGCAAGCGGCAGGAAGGGGCGACTTCGACCGCGCGGTGGCCGATGCCTATGCCGCGCTCCTTCGTCGGCTCGAAGGCGACGGCTTGATCGACGTGCACACCTCGCGCACCAACGGCGACTACCTGCGGAGTCTGTCGCGCGAGGTCGAGCTGCGGGCGCGCGTGGCCGAGGTGGTGCGGGACGTCGAGCGGGTGCAGTTCGGCGCGGCCGCCGCAGACGCGAGCCTATTCCAGTCGGTGCTGGGACGGGTGCTGCCGCTGGTCACCCGCGCGCTCGGCGCGCTGCTCCTCGCCGTGGGCCTGGGCGGGACGCTGAGCTGCGACGGCGGACCCGACGAGCAGGCCTTGCAGCGCGGCGGCACGGATCCTTCGGGAACGGCAGCGCTGGCCGAGATGCTGAGCGAGCACGACATCGACGTACGCTACCGACGAAAGCCCTTCGACCAGCTCGGCGGCGAGCCGTTCACGGTCGTGCTGCTGGCCGAGCTCGACGACGAGCAGTGGGACGCGCTGCTCGGCTGGGTGCGGGACGTCGGCGGATCGGTCATCGTCCCTGGCGTGCCCACGCCCGAGCGCCTCGGCTTCGAGTCCTACCAGCACGGCAGCGCCGAGACCCGTCTGCAGATCGCCATGGCCGACCACTACGAGCTCGGCCTCTACCGCCCGCTCGAGGTGCGGGTTCCCGCTGGCTGGGCGCTCAGCGACGTGAGCGCGGCCGACGACGCCGAGCCCGTGCTGCTGCGCGGCACCACGCCCTATGCGCTGCGCCGACGGCTCGGCAAGGGCACGGTGCTCAAGCTCGCCGACCACCACCTGTTTTCCAACATCGCGATCAGCGTGGCCGACAACGCCCAGCTCGTCTACGCCTTGCTCGCGTACTACGGCGACGAGGTCGAGCTGTGCGATCGGTGGACCGGGGCGGGCGCGGCCACGCCTTTCGAGTCGGTCGCGCGCGCGCAGCTCACGCCCGTGCTCTTGCAGGCGCTGGTCCTTTTGGCGCTGCTGTTCTGGTACCGAGGCGCAGCCTTTGGCGCGCTGCGCGATCCGCCGTCGCGCTCCCGTCGCTCCTTTACCGACCACGTGCGCGCCCTCGGTGAGCAGTACTGCCGCGCGGGCGCCTCGGGCCACGTGCTGGGGCTGTACGCCTCCTGGGCTCTGGACAGGCTGCGCGCGCGCGTGCACCGCGGCCGCCAAGCCGATCTGCACGACCTCGCCGAGGTGCTCGCGGCCCGCACGGGGGAGGCCGAGCCCGAGGTGCTGCAAGTGCTGCTCGAGGCCCAAGGTGCGGGCGACGCCGCGGGGCCTCCCTCCTATCGCCCCTCGAGCGCTCGCGCCGTGCCTACGACGGCCCTTCAGCCCGGGCCCCGAGGCCACGTCGCGCTCATGCGCAAGCTCTACCACTACCTGGCCGTGACCCGCGGTCGGACCGACCATCTACCACCGAAACGAGGCTAACCACGCCCATGGACGTCCAAGAGTTCAGTCATCGCTTTCGCCTCATCTGCCAGCAGGTCTCCGAGGTCCTGCTCGGGCAGGAGGAGATCATCGAGCACACCCTGTTCGGCATCTTTGCGCGCGGCCACGTGCTCATCGAGGGCGTGCCCGGCCTGGGCAAGACCCTGCTGGTGCGCACGCTCGCGCGGGTGCTGGGCGCCGAGTACAAGCGCATCCAGTTCACGCCCGATCTGATGCCCAGCGATGTCACGGGCGGCAACGTGTTCAACCAGAAGGAGGACGCCTTCGTCTTCCATCCGGGACCGGTCTTCACGCAGCTGCTACTCGCCGACGAGATCAACCGCGCGCCCGCCAAGACGCAGTCGGCCCTGCTCGAGGCCATGCAGGATCGGGCGGTCACGGCCGATGGCGTCACGCGGCCCTTGCCCCGTCCCTTTTTCGTCATCGCCACCCAGAACCCCATCGAGTCGCAGGGCACCTACCCGTTGCCCGAAGCGCAGCTCGACCGCTTCCTGATGAAGGTCTTCGTGCACCACCCCCCCGGTCCCGTGGAGCATCGCGTGCTCCAGATGCACGCCCGCGGCTTTCGCGCGGCCGACCTCGGCACGGCCGAGCTTCGTCGGGTCACCACCGCCGAGCAGCTCGTCGAGATGAGAGCCTTCCTCGACCAGGTGAAGGTGGACGATGGCATCCTGTCCTACATCACCGAGATCGTCGGGCGGAGTCGCACCCACCGCTCGGTGTATCTGGGCGCCTCGCCGCGAGCCTCGATCGGCTTGCTCAGCGGTGCGCGGGCCTCGGCCGCCAGCTCGGGGCGCGACTTCGTAGTGCCCGACGACGTCAAGAAGCTGGCGCCCGCGGTACTGCGGCACAGGCTCATCCTGCATCCCGACGCGGAGATCGAAGGGGTGGCCGCCGACCACTGCATCGAAGAGATCCTGCGCGAGGTCAAGGTGCCGCGCACCGCCGCCGCGTGAGGCTCTGGGAAACGGCATGATTCCCGGTCGGCCCCTGGTGCTGCTCGGCATCGCCCCCCTGGTGATGGCCTTGCTGACGCTGTTCGACCGCTCGCTCATCGTGCCCATGCTCGCCGCCGATCTCGGCATCGTCCTATTGGCGGCCTTCGATGCGCTGCTCGCGCGCCGTCCGCTGATTGGGGTGCGTCGCACCGCGCCCGAGGTGCTGTCTATCGGCCGGCCGAACCCCGTCTTGCTGGAGCTGCGCTCGCGCTCGGCGCGCAGGCTGGAGGTCACGGTCACCGACGACCTGTTTTTCGGCGCCCAGAGCGCGGACTTGCCGCTGTCGGTGACGCTTGCCGCCCGCGGAAGGGCCGAGCTCCGCTACCGCGTGCTGCCCGATCGGCGCGGCGCCTACCAGCTCGGCGACCACCACCTGCGCTATCGCTCGCCGCTGGGGCTGTGGATCCGCCAGCTCAATATCAGCGCGCGCACGGCCGTGCGGGTCTACCCCGACGTGCAGGCCGTGCGCACCTACGAGCTTCTGGCGCGGCAGAACCGCGAGCACGAGCTGTTTCGCTCCTCGCGGCTGCGCGGCGGCGAGAGCGAGTTCGAGCGGCTGCGCGACTATCGCCGCGAGGACGAGTTCCGCACCATCGACTGGAAGGCCACCGCGCGGCGCCGCAAGCTCACCGCGCGCGAGTACCAGCTCGAGCGCAATCAGGCGGTGGTGTTCGCGCTGGACGCAGGTCGACTGATGACCGCCCAGTCGGGCGACCTGTCGCTGTTCGACCACGCCCTGAACGCCACCTTGATGCTCTCGCACGTCGCGGCGCGCGGTGGCGATCGGGTGGGTCTTGTGGCCTTTGCAGACGAGGTCAAGCGCTACCTTCCACCCACCGCTGGTCGTCGGGCCTCGGGGCACATCATCCAGGCGGGCTACGACTTGCACCCCGCGCTGGTCGAGACCGACTACCGCGTTGTCTCTGACGCGCTCGGCCTGCGGCTGCGCCAGCGCGCTCTTTTGGTGTTCTTCACCCAGGTGGTCGACGAGGTGGCGGCGGCCGAGCTAGGCCGGCTCATGGTGGGCCTGCTGCCACGCCACCTGCCGCTGGTGGTGCTGCTGCGCGACGTCGAGCTGGAGCAGATCCTGGCGCCCGCGCCCGCGTCGACGCGGGGGGGCGGGGGGGGGGCGGCGCGCGGGGGCGCCCCGAACGAATGGTACGTGCGCGGCGCCGCGGCCGCGCGATCGAGCAGGCGCGATCGAGTCAAGCAGGAGCTTGCCCGTCGCGGCGCACTCGTGCTGGACGTGCGACCGGGTCAGCTCACCCCCGCGCTCATCAACCGCTACCTCGAAATCAAGGCGCGGCATTTGCTCTAGAGCTCGACCCTTGCGCCCATCGCCTTGCCCCAGACGGTGGTGAGGGCAAGGCGATGAACGCAAGGGTCGAGCTCTGTCCGCCGCGTGATTTGACGATGGGGGCTCCGGGCGTCGCTCCGCTCCGTCCTCTGCCCCCAAACCCCCGCGGGATTTGCGATGGGGAAGCCGGTCGTTGCTGCGCTCCTTTGAGCGACGATCGGGGAGGGGGACCCGCCGCAGGCGGGGGAGGGGCGAAGCCCCTCCACGTCAACCCAATCCAAAGCACGAGCACATCGCTGCCTTGAGCCGCCTGGCGTCGCCCTCACCTGACCGGGGGCGACGCGACGCCAGGCGGCTCATAATCGCGCTCGCGCTTAGAACGTCCAGGTGGCCGCCATGCCGCCGCCTTGCGGGCCCGCGTAGGGGACGAGCTTGGGCGTGCCGCCGAAGCCGGGATGCTCCTCGGCCGGCTCTTCGTCGGCCACGATCAACAGCGCCACGCCAGTGGCGGCGAACACCACCGACACGGGCCAGGCAATGTCGCAGCCGAGGCCGGCCGCCTCGGCGTCGTCTGCCGCCTGCTCGGCCGCCATCTTGTCCGTCTCCTTGGTTTCATCGAAATCGGACTTCGAGCCGAGTGCCTTGACCCCCAGCACCGTGGCCACAGCAGCGCCCACGCCAGCGATGCCGATCGCGCTCCAACCAGCGACCGTGTAGTAGTTGACCGGCTCGCCTTGTCCCGGCGGCGGTCCGGGCGGCAAGGGCGGCCCCGCGGCCATGGCCGGGGCCAGCGAGACCGTGATGGCCAGCCGCTCGCCCGCCCAGGGGACCACGGTCTTGGTAGCCGGCTCATAGCCGTCGGCCGTGACTGCGATGGTGTGCTGGCCGGGCTCGACCTTGAACTCGGGTCCGGGCTGCACCACGCCGTCCACGGCGAACTGCAGACCGGGCGCGTTCGCTGGCGTCACGTTGACGGAGATGGTGGCCGGTAGCTTGGTCTCCAGCTCCGCAATGCGGGCGCCAGCGTCGGCCACGTTGTCGGCGTACTTCTTGGTGGGCCGTGCGTCGATGAAGGCCCGATAGGCCTGGACGGCCTCTTCGATGCGCCCGAGCTTGTCCAGGCAGACCGCGATGCGAAACTTGGGCGCGAAGCCGGGATGCAGCGAGTCGGCCGTGCGGAACTGCGCCAGTGCCTCCTCGTAGTTGCCCGCCTCCATGGCGGCCTTGCCGTTCTTGTAGGCCGTGCGCGCCTGGTGCTGCACCGAGCCCGGTCTGGGCCTCGCCTGCGCGGCGTTGCCACCCGAAAACACGGCCGTGCCCCCCAGCAGCGCGACCAGAAACACCACCATCAACCCCTGTCTTCTTGCCCGCTTAGCCATGGTCGCTAACCATACACCGAATCGGGCCATTTTGCTCAAGATCTGGTGTGTTGGCGCCGCCGAGGGGCGCGCCCCAAGACCGAGTGGGATGGCGAGTTTTCACGGCGGGTCCGTGCTGCTAGGTTCGGCTCCGCGGCAGCCCGAGCCGAGGGACAGGCCGCACGCCAAGACACGCCCAACGCCGGAGGTCCTGCCATGAGCTCGCCGCTTTCCAGCCTGCAACCCGAGGCCCCGTGGGGTCACTTCGACGCCATCCGTCAGATCCCCCGCCCCTCCCGAGCCGAGCAGGCCGTCCGCGCCTACGTGCTCGACTGGGCCAAGGCGCGCGGCTTCGAGGCGCGCACCGATGCGGAGGGCTCGGTGGTGGTTCGGGCGCCCGCCTCGCCAGGGCACGAGTCTGCGCCGCCCGTGGTGCTCCAGGGCCACCTGGACATGGTCTGTGAAAAGGACGCCGAGGTCGGCATCGACTTCGAGCGCGACGGCATCGACGCCTTTGTCGAAGGCGACTGGGTGCGGGCCCGAGGTACCACGCTGGGCGCCGACAATGGCATCGGCGTGGCGTTGGCCATGGCGGCGGCCGAGGACCCCAGCCTGGTCCATGGCCCGCTCGAGCTCTTGCTGACGGTCAACGAGGAGACCGGTATGTCGGGCGCCCGCAATCTCGCGCCCGACTTCGTCACGGGCCGCCTGCTCATCAACCTCGACTCCGAGGAGGACGGCACCCTGTTCGTGGGCTGTGCGGGCGGGGGCGATGCGCTGCTGACCGTGCCGTTTGCGGCTGGGCCCGCGGCTGAGAAGGCCCAAGCCTGGTCGATCGCGGTAGGCGGGCTCAAGGGGGGGCATTCGGGGCTGGACATCCACCACAACCGCGGCAATGCGCTCAAGATCCTGGCGCGCGTGCTGCGCGATGGCCGCGCGGCCCTTCCCGAGGGCGGGCTGGCCATCGAGCGGCTCGAGGGCGGCGACAAGCCCAACGCCATCCCGCGCGACGCTCGCGCCATCGCCTGGCTGGGCGAAGGCGGGGCCGAAGCGCTGCGCACCGCCGCCGAGAAGGTCCTCGGACGAGCCCAGCAGGAGCTCGGTTCGTGGGGCGCGGGGCTCCGCATCGAGGTGGCCGAGCATCCCGGTAGCCCCGAGGCCGCTCCTCCGCGGGTAATGGCGGCCGCGTCGAGCGACCGCATCGTAGACCTGCTGCTGGCCCTGCCCGAGGGCGTCGAGGCCATGAGCCGCGATCTACCAGGCCTGGTCGAGACCTCCACCAACCTGGCGCGTATTCGGACCGAGCCCGAGGCCGTGACCATCCTGACCAGCAGCCGCTCATCGGTGGTCGTGGCCCTGGACGAGCTGCGCGACCGAATCCGCGCCTGCGCGGCCTTGGCGGGTGCGCGGGCCAAGCTCGGCGAGCCCTACCCAGGCTGGCAGCCGAACATGAGCTCGCCCCTGCTCGAGACCACTCGCGAGGTGTTCCAGTCCTGCTTTGGTGAGCCGCCGAAGGTCACGGCCATCCACGCGGGCCTGGAGTGCGGCATCATCGGCCAGCACTACCCGGGCATGGACATGATCTCCTTCGGGCCCGCCATCCAGGGCGCGCACTCGCCCGACGAGCGCGTGTCCATCCCTTCGACCGCGCGCTGCTGGACCCTGCTTCGGGCGCTGCTCGAGCGCTTGGGCTAGCCCCCGGGCGATGGCGAGGGGCGGAGGACGACGAGCAAAGTTTGCCCCGACCGCGAAATAACGAGGGGTGCTGGTCCGAATCCAACCTTGGGAATGCTGGTTGCCAGTGCGCTGGACGAGGGGTTGTTACCTGTAGCTCCAAAGCTTCAAGTAATGGAGATTACGGGGATTCATGCTGAGCTTCAGGCGCTACGGTCGCTGATTGGCGCCGTGGTCGCCCACATCGTTCGCGAGCGGGTGGCCCATCCCGACGTCGAGGACGCCGTAAGCGAGACCCTTCGCCGGGCCCTGGAGGGGCAGCACCGACTGAAACCGGGACAGCCGCTGCGGCCCTGGGTGCTGGGCATTGCGCGTCATGTGGCCCTGGACCTACTGAGGGAGCGGCAGCGCAGCGCACGCTGCCGCGCCGAGCTACCCGCGCGGTCGGACGGCTCGAGCCCCCGCGCGGCCCTGGATCTCGTGGCCGATCCCTCCCCGGGTGCGGATGTGCGCTTGGACGACGCGCGCCGTCTTGCCGAAGCCGAGCGGGCCATTGCCGAGCTCGGCGAGTCGCAGCGGCGCGCTTTGATGATGTTTCACCTCGAGGGACTGGGCTATCGGGAGATCGCCGCGCGGCTGGGAGTGCCCGTGGGCACGGTCGGTACCTGGATAGCCCGCGCCCGCAAGAGCGTGCTGGCCTCTGTCAGCCAAGGAGAGAGCCGATCATGAAGGACCTGCAGCGCATCGAGCCCGAGGAGCTCTGGAGCGAGGACGGTCACGTCACCGAGGCGGTGATCGCCGCGCTGGCCGACGGCGAGCGCGAGATCGTTGCCGACGAGGCGGCCAGACACGTCGAGCGATGCGACGACTGCACCCGTCGGCTGGGCGAGGCTGCGCTCGCGTCGCTAGAGGTGGGCGAGCTCGTGCAGGCGCTGCCGCAGGAGGCGCTCGAGCCTGTGGCCGCTCGCGCGCACGAGGCCGTGGCCGCGACCGATTCGGGGCCGGCTTCGTCGATGCCGCTTCCCAAGCTGAGCTTGGCGGCGGCGCTCTTGCTGGCGGCGCTGGGGGCCGTTCCTGGGCTCGTCGACGTGGGTCAGTCGGCTCCCAGCCTTCCGGCCGATATGGTGCGGGGGCTACCCATCGTGGCCGATGCCGTCGGCAACGCTGCGGCCGCGGTGTTCGACGGCGTCGCCGAGGCGGGAACCGCGCTGTGGGCGGCCTCGGTGCTGCTGCTGATGATGATGGGCGTGTGGATCGCGCGGCGGCCCTCGCGCACCCAAGCCGGAGAGGAGGGCGCGTGATGGCGCGGTGTTGGCGAGCGAGGTGCAGTGGCGGGGCGCTCGGCGTGGCGCTTGCGCTGTGGGTGATGGTCGTTGCGAGCCCGGCGGCGGCCGAGCTGAGGCGCGAGGGCGCCTGGCCAGCTGCCGAGCGGCGGGTGAGCCTGTCGCTGAGCCAGGTTCCGCGCGGCCAGGCGGTGCAGAAGCTGGCCGAGCAAGCCGGCTGGGGCGTGCTGCTGCGCTCGCCCTCCTCTGCGGAGCAGATCGATCTGCACGTCGAAGACCAGCCAGCCGACCAGGTCCTCGAGCTGCTGCTGAGCGACGGTCGCTACCTGGCCACGCGTCAGGGCACGCTCATCTCGATCCGCCCGGACGACGCGCCTGCGCGTCCCGAGCCAGCCGAGCCGGAGAGCTCGGCCGCCGCGACTCCAAGCGCCTCCGCGCAGCCGCCGCCTGCGCTGGCGGCCACGGCCTCCGTC
>CAYTYV010000100.1:0-15926 GCA_964441055.1 uncultured Polyangiaceae bacterium
CGTGTAGGGCGGATCGCCGATGGAGCGCAGGACGCGCACGGCCGCCAGCGCCTCGCGGTACTCCGACGACTCGACCAACGCCCAGTCGATGATGTTGCCTCGCCCGCCGAGACTCGACTCCGGCCTCACCTCGATTCGCCATGCGCTGGGCTCGGGATCCCAGGCGACCTGGATCGAGAGGGGCAGCATGTCCTCGTGCCGCTGCTCCAGATAGCCGCGTAGCTGCTCGACGGCCTGGTCGACGTGGGTGCGATAGCGCATATCGCCGAGGTCGAGGGCGCTCGTGCGCACCACGGCTGTCACCACCCGCGGGTCGCAGCGCTTCTCGAGGTTGACGACGGCCTTGCGAAAGCGTTTGAGCTGGCTCGCCAAGTGAAACAGCGGCGTCCCGGACAGCACCATCGGACCGCGCTCGGCCCGCAGCTCGAGCTGCTCGACCGCATGGCTCGTCAGGTGCTCGTCGAGCTGGGCGTCGTTCTTGAGGTACAGCACCTTCTTGCCCTTGGACACGCGGTATAGCGGCGGCTGCGCGATGTACAGATACCCCCCCTCGATGAGCTCGCGCATCTGCCGGAAGAAGAAGGTGAGCAGCAGCGTACGGATGTGGGCGCCATCCACGTCGGCGTCGGTCATCACGATCACGCGGTGGTAGCGGAGCTTGTCCAGGGCGACGCCGCCTGCCTCGCTCACCCCGCAGCCTAGCGCGGTGATGATGGTCCCGACCTCGGCCGAGCCCAGCATGCGTTCGAGCCGCGTCCGCTCCACGTTGAGGATCTTGCCCTTGAGCGGCAGGATGGCCTGGAAGCGGCGGTCGCGCCCCATCTTGGCGCTGCCGCCAGCGCTCTCGCCCTCGACGATGTACAGCTCGGCCTTGGCCGGGTCGCGGGTCTGGCAGTCGGCCAGCTTGCCCGACAGGGAGGTCACGTCGAGCGAGCTCTTGCGGATCACCTCCCGCGCCTTGCGAGCGGCCTCGCGCGCGCGCGCCGCCACCACGGCCTTTTCGATGATCTGGCGGCTGCTCTCCGGGTGCTCCTCGAAGTACTGCGCCAGCTTCTGGCCGACGATGACCTCCACGATCCCCTTGACCTCGCTGGAGACCAGCTTGCTCTTGGTCTGCGAGTCGAAGGAGGGATCGGGGTGCTTGACGCTCAGCACGCAGGTCAGGCCCTCGCGCACGTCCTCACCGCCGAGCACGCCCTTGAAGTCCTTGAAGAGGTTCTCCTGGGCGGCGTAGCCGTTGACGGTCTTGGTCAGCGCCGCGCGCAGCCCGGTCAGGTGGGTTCCCCCGTCCCGGTTCTTGACGTTGTTGGTGTAGCAGAAGATGGCCTCCTGGTAGGACGCGCTCCACTGCAGCGCCACCTCGACCATCACGACGCCGCCATCGCCCTCGAGCTCGTGGCTGCCCTCGAAGTGGATCACGTCCGGGTGCGCGGGCTCCTTGGAGGCGGTGAGCGACTCGACGAACTCGCGGATCCCACCCTTGTACTCGTAGCGCTCGGTGGTGCCGCCAGGACGCTCGTCCACCAGCAGGATGCGCAGCCCGGCATTGAGGAAGGACATCTCGCGCAGTCGGCCGGCCAGGATCTCCGGCTTGAACTCGGTGTTGGTGAAGATCTCGGGATCGGGCTTGAAGGTGATGCGGGTGCCTGTGGCCTCCGTTTCGCCCACGCTCTCGAGCGATCCGTCGGGAACGCCGCGGCTGTAGGTCTGCCGCCAGACCTTGCCCTCGCGCTTGATGCGCAGCTTGAGCCACTCGGCGCAGGCGTTGACCGCGCTCACGCCCACGCCGTGCAGGCCGGCCGAGACCTTGTAGCTCTTGTTGTCGAACTTGCCGCCCGCGTGCAGCATGGTCATGACCACCTCGGCGGCGCTCACGCCCTTGTCGTGCAGGCCCACCGGGATGCCGCGGCCGTTGTCCTCGATGCTCACCGAGCCGTCGAAATGCACGGTGACCGAGATGTCGGTGCAGACGCCCGCCAGGTGCTCGTCCACCGAGTTGTCGACCGCTTCCCACACCAGGTGGTGCAGGCCTGAGCCGTCGTGCGGGTCGCCGATGTACATCCCCGGCCGCTTGCGCACGGCCTCGAGCCCTTCCAGGGCCAGGATGCTGGCGGCGTCGTAGTCGCCCGCGGCGTCGGACAGAGCGTCCGCACCCGCAACGCGAGCGGACTCCGGGAGGTCGGGCTCCACGGATGGAGAAGTGGAATCACTCATGGACGGTTTGGGCTCGTGGCTGACGCGGCAGCTCTCCGCAAAACCTAGCCAAAACCCAGGGGTATGCTAACCACGATTTGCCCTGGCAGCAAGGCGTCAAGGCCTTCAAAACCGGCCCTGCCAACGCGGTCACGAGGCCCCTCGGAAAGCCGAGGCCTGGCGGGGGCCGCAGCCGGACGACGGCGCTCACGGCGGACCCACGACGCCGCGCTCCACGACCAGGTCCTGCCGCTCGCTGCCGCTGAAATCCGCGGTAGAGATCAGCTCGGGACGCGTGGTGCTGAGGAAGATCTGGCTCGGCGCCGTCGCCAGCAAGGCGAATAGCGCGCGCGTGCGGTCGGCGTCGAGCTCGCTGGAGACGTCGTCGAGCAGCAGCAGCGGCTCGACCCCACGGGCCTCGGCGATGCAGCGAAGCTCGGCCACCTTGAGCGCCAGGGCGACCGCGCGATGCTGCCCCTGGGAGCCGACCACGCGCGCGGGGTGGCCGTCCAGTCGCAGCTCGAGGTCGTCGCGGTGGGGACCGAAGCCCGTGGCCTTGCGGCGGGCGTCGCTCGCTCGATTGCGGCACAGCGCTTCGCTGGCCTGCTCGGCGCTCTCGCTGCCGCCGCTGCGGTAGGTCGCGGCCAGCCGTAGCGAGGCCGCGGCGATGTGCTCGAACACGTCGCCGAGCTGCCCGCCGAGCTGCTCGCTGGCCTTGCGGCGACCCTGGGTGAGAGCCGCGCCGTGGCTTGCCAACAAGCTCTCGAAGGCATCCAGCTCCGCGCTCGAGCTGGCGCCGTGCTCGGCGGAGCGAGCCAGCAGGCGGCCCCGCGCGCGCAGCGCATGGCCGTAGCGCGTTCGATGCATGCCAAAGTCCGGCTGCGTGTACAGCGCGATGCGATCCAGCAGCAATCGGCGCGTCGAGGCCGGACCGTGCGACAGCGCGGTCTGACCGGGCTCGAAGATCACGACAGGCGAGAGAACCGCGTATTGCCTCAGCGATTCCGGGGGGTTGTCATCGACTCGCAGGATCCGCTTGCCCTCGCTGATGGCTGCGTTCTGCCGTCGCGGCAGGCGACTCTGCTCTGGGCAGTGCTCCCGGAAACGACCGCGCACGCTGGCGGACGAGCAGCCGTGGCGCACGAGATCCCCCAAGCGAGAGGTGCGAAAGCTCCGCGAGGTAGCCAGGAAATACAGCGCCTCGAGAATGCTGGTCTTACCCTGACCGTTGTCGCCCGCGATGATGTTGACGCGCGCCGCCGGGCTCAGCTCGACCCGGTGAAGGTTGCGAAAGTCGGCGATGGCGACGGCTTCGAGCCGAAGCTGTGCTGGCTGCGACAACTCGTCGGCCTCTACGTCGCTAGATGCGCATCGGCATGATGACCGCGACGTACTCATCGCCGTCGCTGGGGTCCGTTGCGGGTCGCAGCACGGCCGGGTCGAGCTCGCCAGACAGGCCTACCGTGACCTCGTCCGTCTCGATGGACGCGAGCACGTCGAGCAAGTAGCGAGCGTTGAAGCCCACGCCGATCTCCGGCCCCGAGTAGTCCACGCTGACCTCGTCGAAGCCATTGCCGCTCTCCGGGCTTTCGCTGGTGATCCGCAGCTCGTTCTCGGACACGCTCAGCTTGACCCCGCCCGTCCGATCGCTGGCCGCCAGCGACACGGCCCGCAAGGCCTCGGCCAACGCGGTGCGCGGCGCCCGCACAGCGCGGTCCGTGACGGCGGGAATGGCCTGCTCGTAGGGCGGGAACTGCGCGTCGACCAGCTTGACCGAGAAGCGAATGCCCGAGAGCGCGAAGAACGCGTTGGGCCCGCTTTGGGAGATCGTCACCGTGGTCTGTTGCCGATCGGTAGTCACCTCCTCCATCAGCCGCCGAAGCTCGGTGACGGCCTTGAGTGGCAACAGCATGGTGCTGGACGCATCCACGCCTTCGATGCCCATCTCCATCTTCGACAGTCGATGACCGTCGGTGGTGACCATGCGAATTCGTCCCTGTCCACACTCGAACAGCGCGCTGTTCAGATGCGCTCGGGTCTCGTCGCTCGAGATGGAAAAGTGCGTGCGAGCCACGAGCAACGCCAGCTTGTCGACCGGTAGCTCCAGCGCCACGCCATCCTCTTCGGGCTCGGGAAGCGCGGGAAAGTCCGAGCCCGGTAGCCCGTGCACGGTGTAGCGTCGAGCCGAGACCATCGACTTGATGACCGTCGCGGCGTTCTCGTTGGCCGTGATGCGAATGGGTCCGTCGGGCATGGCCTTGACGCGGTCGTAGAGATCTCTGGCCGGTACCGCGACAGAGCCATGCTGTTCGGTTTCCGCTTCTAACGAGCCGGTCACGGACACGAACAAATCCGTTGCTGCTACGCAAAGGACATCGTCCTCAGCCTTCAGCAGCACGTTGGCCAGCACGGGCATCGTGCTCTTTCGGTCAGCCACGCCCTGACAGCGATGCAGCAGGCGAAGCAGATTCGTCTTTGGCGCAACGAGTTCCATGGTGTCCCGCCCGAGGCTTCTTTTCCCGACTCTTAGCAGGGTTCCAGCCGAGAAGGAGACGGAACTCGCAGCGAATGCGGGTTTTTGATGCCTCCCTCGTCGGCTCACGACGACTGGATCAGTATGTATCCATGCAAGCTAACTCGAGCAAGGGCACAAAGAGCAGGAGATTGAGCTGGGTCTTCTACGAGAAATCATCGTACTATTTGAAGATCTCATCGTCGTAGTCAGGCCTGTGGAAGGTTGGGATAACTAGAAAAATACTATAAAAACAACAAGTTATACTGTTTACACGAGTGGAGAGCTGGTGTGGATGGATGTAGGATAGTTGGGCATCTATGCGAGCACACCGATCGAGCACGGGGTGTGCAGAGCTCTGCCACAAGTTGTAGACCGAGTTTTCACAGGGGAATTTGGGGCGGGCTAGGAAGGCTCGTCCGGTGCTGAGCGAAGGCTGTGACCGAGCGTTACGTTCGTTGTCCCCACTGCGGGCTATCCCACAAAGGGACGCTCGAGGTGTGTCCTGGCACGGGCTTGGCGCTGGGACCGTGGAGAGCGCCTCGAAGCAGCCCGCCCGCGTCGTCCAGGGATGACCAAGCCAAGGCTGCCTCCGAGGCGAAGATCGGCCAGGTCATCGAGGGCAAGTATCGACTGGACCGACTCATCGGCTCGGGAGGTATGGGTGCGGTCTACCAAGCCGAGCACCTGGCGCTGGGGCGGACGGTGGCGGTCAAGCTTCTCCATCCAGCGCTGGCCGATGACCGCGACGCCATCGCCCGTCTGCGGCAAGAGGCGCAGGTGGTGGGCGCCATCGGCCATCCCAACATCTGCCAAATCTTCGACCTCGGTCAAACGCAAGAGGGACGGCCCTACCTCATCATGGAGCATCTGGTGGGCCAGACTCTGGGCAAACACGTGGCCGAGCATGGTCCGATGTCCTTCTTCGAGTTGGCACCCATCGCCTGCCAGGTGCTCGATGCACTGGAGGCGGTCCACGCCAAGGGGGTGCTGCACCGCGATCTCAAGCCCGAGAACGTATTTCTGCAGAAGCCTTGGCCGAGCCGCCGCGGCGCCCATGTCAAGCTGCTGGACTTCGGCGTCTCCAAGACCATCGCTGGTGCGGAGTTCGGGGCCATGAAGCGGCTGACCCATACGGGCATGGTGATGGGGACTCCCTACTACATGGCTCCCGAGCAGGCGCGCGGTGAGAGCCTGCTCGACCATCGGGTGGATCTATGGGCGGTGGCGGTGATTCTCTACGAGGCGCTGACCGGTCGCCGCCCCTTTGTCGCGACCAACTACAATGCGCTGCTGGTCAAGATCCTGACCTCGCAGCCGCGGCCCGTCCAGAAGCTGCGCCCCGAGGTGCCCGACGTGGTTGCGGCCCTGGTCGACAGGGGTTTGATCAAGCTGCGTGAGGACCGCTACCAGGACGCCGCCGACCTGCGTCGGGCCGTGGTCGAGGCCGAGCTCCAGTGCCTGGCTGACGATGCCCACGAGCCGACGCGGGTGATGGTTCGAGCGCAGCAGACCTCCGTGCCGCAGCCCGTGGCGACCGCTGCGGATTGGAGCGCGCGCATCGAGGACCCCGAGACCTACATCGACGACGAGTGGACCGAGGTGGACGCGCCGATGGAGCTGCCTGTCGCAGACCCCTCGTCGGTTTGGCCGGGATTCCTCGACGACGAGCGAACCGAGGTGGACGGACCGATGGATGCAGGACCGATCGACGCGGATGCGGCTGAGCAGCCCGAGCCCGAACGGGAGAGCCCGGACTCGGGCCCGGAGCCGCGCGAACCGTCCCCGAGCGGGCGCGTCGCAGGCCCGCAGTCGGGGGCCCAGCCGACCCAGAGCGCGGACGCCAAGGTCGAGTCGGGATGGCAAGCGCGTGCAGAGGACACGGTGGTCACGGAGACCGACGTGATCGTGCACCGCAAGTGACGGGAGGACCCGGCAAAGGTGGGCCTGAGCAAGGTAATCGTGCGGGGGCTCGTCAAGCAGTTCGGCACCTCGATGGCCCTGCGCGGCGTGGATGCCAGCTTCGAGGCGGGGCGGCTGACCGTGGTGGAGGGGCCGAACGGCTCGGGCAAGACCACCCTGCTACGCATCATCGGCACCATTTTGCGGCCCACCCGAGGCCAGCTCGCCTACCCGCCGCTGGGCGCTGATCTGCGTCGCATCAGGGCCGAGATCGGCTGGGTCTCCCATGAGCTTCTGGCCTACCCCGATCTAAGCGGACGGCAGAACATCGAGCTCGCCGCCCGCTTGCACGGGCTCGATCCGGCTCGGGCTTGGCAGCGCGCCCGGGCACGGTTCCGCCTGGGGCGCTTTGCCGAGCAGCGCGTGCGCACCAACTCGCGCGGTCAGCGTCAGCGCATCGCCCTTGCCCGAGCGCTGGTCCACGACCCCACCCTGGTGCTGCTCGACGAGCCCACCACAGGGCTCGACCGTGCGGGAACGGAGGAGCTGCTGGAGGTCGTGCAGGAGCTACTCGAGCGGCGCGCCATCGTGATCGTGGTCAGCCCGAGCGGCGGGCCGCTCGAGCAGCGCGCCGACGCCCGCCTCGGGCTCGATCGCGGTCGCGTGGTCGCCCGCTGAAGCACAGAGCGGGCTGGATCGTCGAACCCGTGCGCCGATCGAGAGCTTGGGCGACGCGGTGAACAATCCGCGCTAGGCTTTCGGGCGAGAGTCATTCACAGGCTTGGACCGAACCACGGGGACTTGGGATGCGAAGTCGACTCATCGGGCTGGTAGTGCTGGGATCCTTGGTGCTCGCTGCCGCGTGCACCACCTCGTCACGGCGGAGCGCGCCGCCAGCGCATCCGCCGCCAGGTCGCTGGGCGCCGCCAGCGCACGGCTATCGGCCCGCGCCAGCGACTCAGCCTGCGGGACCACAGGCCAACCCCACACCGTGGTGGCTGCCAGGGCCGCGCTTCCGGCTGCCGCCGCCGCCGCCTGCCCCCGCCGTGTTCCGTCCGATCAACGTGCGGGCCTTGCTCGCCTCGCTGCCGCGCTCGCCGTGTCGGCCGGAGGAGGTCTCGCCTGGCAACTGGGTGGGTTTCGACTGCAGCCCGCCGAGCTACGTTCGGCGAGCCGTCCGCTTCACCCAACCGCCCGGTCGCGTCGGCTTCTCGCCCTTTGGAACCGGGGATACGGGCGCTCCCATCGGCGCGGGCGGTCCGGTCGGCTCGGGCGGCACGGGCGAGGCGCTACCGGCCACGGTGGACCATCGCGCCGACAACATGGAGGGCCCGGTCAAGAACCAGGGCGCCACCGGAACCTGCACGGCGCTGTCGCTGTCCACCGCCATGGAGCACGCCCTCAGGCGACTGGGCCAGACCGAGCCCGTCTCGTCGATGCACCTCTGGTCGCAGTATCGCGTGCCGCGGATGGGCGACGCTGGCGACTCCAACATCGACAAGCGGACCGCGGCCACCGCGGTCTGGCCCTACGATCCAGCCGAGGCCTGCAAGATGATGCGGCGCAGCTACGACTCGTGCGGGCCGGCCTACGGCGTCGAGTCGAACACTGGCGACGACGATCCCCAGATCGCCGCGCACAAGCAGAAGGCCGACGGCGCGGGGCGCTACGAGCTCGTCGCGGTGGAGCGGCTGCCCGAGCACGATCCCGTCCAGTTCGCCGCCGTCATCGCGGGCGGTGACGACCTGTGGGTGGCCTTCAACGTCAACCGCCAGGCCTGGCGCAACTCCGGCATGAGGAACCACGTGATTCCGGACTACTCGATCGCCGAGCCCACAGGTCACGCGGTCGTGCTCTGCGGCTACCGAACGGTCAATGGCATCAAGCAGTTCCTTATCCACAACAGCTGGGGACCGACCTGGGGAGACAACGGCTACGCCTGGATCTCCGAGAACATGGTGCGCGACCAGCTTCGCTCCGCCTACCGCGTGCGCGTCGGCGATCCAGCCTCGCCCAGCCCGCCTGGTGGCGGTGGTCAGAGCTGCCCGGCCGGCCAGGCCTGGGATGCGGTCTACGGCCAGTGCGTGCCCGCTTGCCCAGACGGGACCGTGCCCGCCGCTGGGCTGTGCCTGCCGCCCGTGCCTGGCATGCCCGGCTCCTCACCAGGGCCGAGCCCCCAGCCCGCGCCCGCGCCCTCGGGCGGCGGCTGCCCGCAAGGACAGGCGCAGGATGTCATGACCGGGCAATGCATGCCGCTGTGCCCTGGTGGGCTGCCAGCGGTGGGCGGCATGTGCCTGCCTATCCAGTAGCGCTCAGCGGCTCGCGCCGAGCCCGCGCGCCCATGGACGCTGAGAAGCAAGCAGAGCCGATCGCCCAAAGTTAACGCTGGAAACATGGGCCGCCGCATCATACTGTGTGGAACAGGCACCGAGGTCGGCAAGACGCACGTGGGCGTAGCCCTGACGGCCTTTCTGGCCGAGCGAGGCGAGGACGTAGTGGCCCTGAAGCCCGTCGAGACCGGCGTGAGCTCGGAGCCAACCGACGCCCAGCGCCTCGGGGCAGCGGGAGTGTTTCACGTGAAACAAGCCCGCTACGCCTTCGAGCCGCCGATATCGCCGCATCTGGCAGCCCGCGAGCAGGGCACGAGTATCGATCTGGCCGAGATACGGGACTGGGTGGAGCACCATGCCGCGCCATGGCAGATCATCGAGACCGCGGGCGGTCTGCTCAGTCCGTTGGCGGCAGAGTTGACCAATGCCCATCTGGTTTGCGCCCTTGCGCCCGCCGAGGTCGTGATGGTTGGCGCGGACCGCTTGGGAGCTCTCCACGACGTGTCTGCCGCGCTGCTGGCCCTGCGCACGCTGGCTCCGCAGTGCGCGCCTTCACACGTGGCGCTGAGCGAGCCTCACCAGCCAGACCGATCTACGGGAACGAACGCTCAAGAGCTGGTGAGGCTGGGCGTGGTGCCGCGGGCCCACCATTTTCCGCGCCGCCCCGTCTCGCACGAGGATACCCGTCGAGCCGCCCGCGGGCTGATGGCTGCATTGGAGGGAGTTGGCTAGCGACCTTCGCCAGCCCTTTGGGGCCCATCGACTGGCCCCAAGACCGGTGAGGGCCAGTCGATGGGCCCCAAGGGGCGAGGTCTGCTTGCCGCCTGGATCGATTTGACGATGGGGGTTCCGGTCGTCGCTGCGCTCCTTCCTCCGCCCCCAAACCCCCGCGGGAGTTTCTGGAGGACAAACCGACTCATTTTTTCACGAAGCCCCTCTTCGAAGCCCCTTTTCAAGGACCCTAGCTCCGCTTCGCGGTTGCCTTAGAGCCAACGCCGAACAAATCCTCGGCGCTAGTGCTTGGCTGGCCCGCGCAGCTGCCAGCCAGGGGTGGCGGTGCCCGGGCTAGTGCTGGAGGCGGCGAGCCCGCGCACGATTTGCAGACAGGCGCTGACGACCTGAAGTCGATGCCGCTCGTGCAAGCATAGCCAGTGCTCGGTCATCCGCAGCTGGGCATCGGCGATGCGCAACGAGCTCACCCGGTCATCCTCGCCGATCTCGGCCTCGGAGACCACGCCAACGCCCAAATCGGCCACCACCGCCTCGAGCACGCCCTCGCGACTGTCCACCTGCAGCACGGCGCGGGGCCTCAGCCCGGCCTCCTCGGTGGCGGCGAGGAAGATCTGTCGGGTGACCGAGCTCGGCTCCCGAAGCACCAAGCGTTCAGCGCAGAGCTCGGTCAGGGTTACCGTGGAGCGCGCTGCCCACGGATGGGACCTGCCCACGAAGGCCACCAGCTCGCTGTAGCGGTCGGCGATCGTGGCGATGCGCGGGTCATCGGGCTCGCAGGCCACGACCGCCACGTCGATTCGGTGGGCAAGCAGCTCGCGCAAGATGTGGTTGGCATTGCCCGTGATGATGGAGATGTCCAGACCTGGATGGCGCCGCGTCAGCTCGCGCACCACGGCCATCACGTGGTGAGGCCCATCCGCGCCCACGAGCAGGTGCCCTGCCTCGAGCTCGCGTGCCGATCCCAAGAGCTCGTCTGCAGCCTCCTCGAGCGCGAAAAACGGACGGGTCAGCTCCAGAAGCGCCTGGCCGAGCTCGGTCAGGCGCGCGCCGCGACCGTGGCGATCGAAAAGCTGCACTCCGTGGGCCTCCTCGAGCGAGCTAACGTGCGCCGAGATCGTGGGCTGCGTGAGCCTCAAGGCGCGCGCCGCGGCCGTAAAGCTCCGCTCGGTGGCCACCGCGTGGAAGGCGCGCAGCTCGGTTGGGCTCACCATGGCCGTTCCATAGACACAGCCAATATATACCATGAAAATTATCGAATTGAACAATGTTATGATCCCCTCATACTCTTTACGACAGGTGCGCGAGCCTGAGGCTCAGGTGCGCGCCCTCGGAAAGGAGCCGACCATGAACGAACAAGCGGACCGCGGGACCTTGCAGAGCCGACCCGTCGAGGCCGTCCTGCTGGACTGGGCTGGAACCACCATGGACTACGGCTGCATGGCGCCTGCCGTGGTGTTCGTGGAAGTCTTCGAGCGGCAGGGCGTGCCCATTACGATGGAGGAGGCGCGAGCGCCCATGGGCGCACACAAGCGGGTGCACATCCAACAGATCGCTGCGATCCCCGCCGTTCGCGAGCGCTGGCAGAACCGCCATGGTCGACCGCCCGAAGAGGGCGACGTCGACGCCATGTTCACCGAGTTCGTGCCCCGCCAGCTCGGCTGCTTGGCGCGCTACGCCGAGCTCATTCCTGGAACGCTGCAGGTGGTGGCCGAGCTTCGGTCACGCGGCATTCGCATCGGCTCGACGAGCGGCTACCTGACGGAGATGATGGAGATCAACCAGGCCGAGGCGCACCGTCAGGGCTACCAGCCCGACGTGAGCATCTGCGCGTCGGACGTGCCTGCAGGCCGACCCCATCCCCACATGTGCTTGCGCAATGCCATCGAGCTGGAGGTCTCGTCGGTAGCTCGCTGCGTCAAGATCGACGACACGGTTCCGGGCATTGCCGAGGGGCTCAACGCGGGCATGTGGACCATCGGTCTGGCCATCAGCGGCAACGAGGTGGGTCTGCCGCTCGACAAATGGGAGGCGCTGGCGCCAAGCGAGAAAGCCGCCAGGCGGACACGCGCCTACCGTCGCATGGCCTCCTCGGGGGCGCACTTCGTGGTCGATACCATCGCCGACGTGATGCCCTGCATCGACGAGATCGAGGCGAGGATCCGGCGCGGGCAAGCGCCGTCAGCACGCCTGGAGCGCTCGAGCGACAAGGTGCAGCCTCGAGACTCGGGCCCCGCGCGCTCCTGGCCTTTGGTGCCAGCTGCGCTCTAGACTAGCGAGCGTAGATCTAGGGGCCCCTTGCCTTCGCCCCGAGTCAGGTGAGGGCGCGGGATTGTCAGCCGGGCCCTTGTGCTGGGCCCCTGCGTGCGGCTATGCCGGATTGAGCCCGCTCGGCTGCGGGGGTCTGCAATCATGGTACGCTGGCTGATATACGCCGCGCTGTTCGTGCTGGCCTGGGTGATGGTGCGGCGCATGTTTCGCGCGCTCGGGCAGCCGCAGTGGACCGATCCTCTGGCGCCTTCGTCGGGCCCTCGCGCTCCTCACGAAGTGCTGGGCGTCGACCCGGGCGCCTCGGAGGAGCAGGTCCGACAGGCCTACCAACGCCTCGTTCGGCACTACCACCCCGACCGCGTGGCCCACATGGCATCCGAGTTTCGGGAGCTGGCCGAGCGCCGTACCAAAGAGATCAATCAGGCCTATGAGCAAATGACCGGCAAGCGGTAGCGGGGTTTGCCAGTCCCTTGGGGCCTATGGGCTGGCCCTCATCAGCGCTCGGCGGCTTTGCCGTTGGCGGCGTATTGGTCGAAGACCGAGGCCACGGTGTTGGCCAGCAAGCCGTCGGCCACCCGCAAGCGGCGACAGAGCTCGCGCGCCAGGTTCATCACCAGCAGCGCGTAGGACTTGAGATCGCGCCGATACAGGGCGTCGAGATCGCGCGCGGAAAGCCGCAGCAGGCGGCTGGGCGCCACGGCTCGAACGGTGGCCGAGCGCGGTCGGACGTCCAGGATCGCCATCTCGCCGAACCAATCGTGCGGACCGAGCAGCGAGACGCGCACCTCGCGGCCGCGCTTGGAGCGCTTGAACACCTCGAGTTCGCCCGCCAGCACCGCGTACATCTCGCGGCCATCGTCGCCTTCGCGAAAGACCAGGTCGCCCGGCTCGAGATGGCGGACCTCGAGCTGGTCGACGAAGCTCTCGAGCAGAGCTTCGTCCAAGCCAGCGAACAGCCCCGAGCCGCGCAGCTCCTCGCTGGGAGGAGGCAGGTCGGCTTGGCTGGGCGAAGTGGGCTGCGACATGCGATTCGCTACAGGCACCCGCCGTACTCGGTGGAGCCGATCATCACGGGGTCGGTAAACGGCGAGCAGGTCCCATAGGCACAGTACCCCGTTCCGCTGTACTCGCACCAGGCCGCGCAGGTCGTCGTGCCCGTATCGACGCAGGTGTATCCCGACGCGCAATCGCCGCTGCCCGTGCAGGCGGTTCCCTGCGTGCCCGTGCCCTCGCTGGCGCAGAGGGTGAAGAAGCGCTCGGGCGGGCCCTCGTCCAGGCCGATCTCGCACTTGAGGCCCGGCGTGGGACAGCCGCTTCCGCCGACCGGATCGCAGGCGCCCGAGCAGAGGGTCGCCGCGCCGCCCAGGTCGAAAAAGCAGATGCTCTGGGGCGGGGCGCAATCGGCATCGGTGGCGCAGAACTTGTGGCAGCTATACGGGTCGTCGTCGGCGTGCACGCAGATATAGCCGGCCACGCAGCTATCGGGCGATCCCTCGCAAGGCTGGGCTTCGCCGTCCGTGCCGTTGTCTCGGCAGATCCTGTTGGTGCCGGTCAGCGTGCATTTTTCGCCCGACGCACAGCCGCATTGCGGAAGCGTGAGCTTGCACGGATCCTCGCTGCACGGCGCGCCGCCGCCCGAGGCCGAGCCGCCTGTGCTGCCTCCTCCTGGGGCGGAGCCACCCGCGGTGCTCCCGCCTGGTGCGCTGCCGCCTGGGAAGGTGCCGCCAGCATGGCCGCCGACGTGGCTGCCGTCGTCGTCATCGTCGCCCCCGCTGTCGTCCGAGACGCCTCGAGCACACGCGCCCAGCCAGCAACCCAGTGCGAGCACCCCCAGCGCTGTCGTGGCCACGAAGCGGCGCCAATGCCGACCCCTTGGTGGTGGTGCCGACGAAATCATAGTTGGAGCGTACGCCGAAATGTGGGCAAGTCCAAGGAGATCGCTGCGCCCCTCGATGCGCCGCCAGGCGCGGATCAACGCGGCGGCCGCCTCCACCGCGCGGACCGCGGGGCAGGGCGAGAGTCGAGCTCACCCGGTTTCTACTAGCCCTCGAGCTGCTTGCGGAAGACGATCCGATCGCGACCTGGACCGGCATAGTCGGGCACACGCTCGTGGCTCCAGCCCTGCACTTGGTGGAAGCGGACCGAGGCGTCGTTGGCCAAGGTGGTGATCGCCTTGAGCTCCTGACAGTGCGCCTGTCGGCAGGCCTGCTCGAAGGAGCGGTACAGCTCCGTGCCCACCCCGCGGCGACGGTAGGCCGGATCGATGCCGACCAGGTGCACGTAGCCCACGGGGCGCTCGCGCGTTACGAAGCCGAACAGGAAGCCCACCACGCGATCCTGGTGCTCGGCCACTTGTGCCCAGCAGCCCCACTCGTAGAAGAACACGGGATGGGCCAGGGCGCTCGTGGGCCCGCCCCACCAGTTGTCGATAACGCGTACGACGTAGTCGAAGTCGTCCTTGGTCATCGGACGCGTGCTCAGCTCTGGGCTCGCCATGGTGGCGCCCCCATAAGCCGGCTTGGCGAGCCGGGTCAACCGTTTCCGCGGCGCAGGGCTCCGGCCCTCCGGGGCGGCTCGGGGATCTTTTCCATCGCCTGGCAGTACCCGCCGCGGGGGTTCTTCGCTACACCAAAGTTATGTCCCAGGTGTGGATCGCTCCATCGATTTTGTCGGCGGACTTCGGCCAGCTCCGCGCCGAGGTGCAGGCCGCCGAGCAGGCGGGTGCCGATTGGATACACGTCGACGTGATGGATGGTCGCTTCGTGCCCAACATCACCCTCGGCCCGGCCATCGTTCGAGCAGTGCGGCTGGCCACCCAGCTGCCCGTCGACGTCCACCTGATGATCGTCGAGCCCGAGCGCTACCTCGAGGATTTCGTCGGCGCGGGCGCCGATCTCGTCTCGGTGCACGTGGAGGCCTCGCCCCACCTGCACCGCACCGTGCATCGGATCCGCGAGCTCGGCGCCAAGGCTGGTGTGGTGCTGAACCCGCACACACCCGCGCAGAGCATCGAGTGCGTGCTCGAGAGCCTGGACCTGGTACTCGTCATGAGCGTCAACCCCGGCTTTGGGGGACAGTCGTTCATCAGGTCGGTGCTGCACAAGGTGCGCTGGCTGCGTGCACTGCTCGAGGCGCGCGGCTCCAATGCCTGGTTGGAGATGGACGGCGGCATTGGAGCCGACACGGCCGCCGATGCGGTCAAGGCTGGGGCGGACGTACTGGTGGCAGGCTCGGCGGTCTTTGGCGCCTGCAGCGGGCAGGTCGATCTGCCGCTGGTCGAGCGCGCCGAGCGCTACCGCGCCGCGATCGCCGCCATCCGAGACGCGGCGCAAGAGGGCGGGCGAGCCGAGTGATGGCAGCGCGGCGTCGATGGCTGGCCGCCGTGCTGGTGGTCGCTGGATGTGGGGGCTCGGGCGGCGCTGGCGTGGCCTCGCCGCCAGCCGCTCGGTCGAGCGCGGATCCCCCGACGCTGCCGACCGCGGCCGCTGACGCAGGCGCCCCCACGGAAGGCCGCTCTGCGATCGATGGCGAGCCCATGGACGATCGCGTGGCGCCCGCCTTGGAGATCGCCTCGCAGACGCGGGGGCTGGCCATCCGCCGAGCCGTACGCGGGCGCGTTCTCGATCGGGAACAGATCATCGCGCGCATCATCGCCAAGGTGGAGCGCGAGCTGCCCGAGCATGCCCTGCGCGCCCAGGGAGAGATGCTCGGCGCCCTGGGCCTTTTGCCGCCCGACTACGACTTCGTCGCAGGGATCTACGAGCTCATCGAGGCGCAGGTGGCCGGCTTCTACGATCCCGACCTGGATCTCATGTTCCTGGTCGACGACCTTGGCGAGCGGGAGCAGGAGGAGACCCTGGCCCACGAGCTGATCCACGCCTTGCAGGACCAGCACTACGACCTGTCGACCACGCTCGACTACACGCCTCGTGACAGCGACCGGGAGACCGCCGCGCAAGCCAATTGCGAGGGCGAAGCCACCAGCGCCA
>CAYTYV010000101.1:0-15738 GCA_964441055.1 uncultured Polyangiaceae bacterium
CCACTGCCGAGATCAAGAAATCCCAGCGATGGTCGCCGCGATTGACGACGATGATCGCCAGCACGCCTGCGACGAACAGCGCCTGATGCGCGTGGGGCCTTGCGCGGAAGATCAGCAGGTGGCGCAATTCGTGAAGCCCCCACGCCGTCCATATCATGATGCACGGCAGCCAGGGCACGAAGAGCTTGGTCGCTGGCTCGCGGAATCGATCGACGATATGGGCGAATCCCAAAAAGTGCACCGCGGCTGGAATGGCCGCCAGGGCGATGAGGGGCGCGCGGCCGCCGCGGTGAACAAAGGCGATCGAGCCCGCCAGCACCGCGGTCCAGAAGACATATTCGAATGCAATGCTCGTGTACTGCTCGAAGAAGGCAGGCGGCGTGAACAGCAGCACCGTCCAGAAGACCCCGGGCTTTGAGCCGGGGCGCATGGCTTCGAAGTCCGCGTTGCGCAAGAACGCGGTGACCATGGGCTCGAGGCCGAAGACCGCGGCGATGATGACAAATGGCACGCTGTATCCAGCCACCAAGGCGCCCTCGAGCCAGAGGATGCGCCGCCACCGAAACGACCGCGCTACGACGAGGTATCGCGCTGCGATGGCCATAGCAAAGCCCGGACCCAGCAGGACCAGCTCGGGATGGGTGTTCGCCGCGATGGCCGCTGCGATGCCCGTGACGCCCGTCCACGCGCACGAGGGCCCCCTCCGCGACTGCCTCATCGCCAGGAAAAACGACAGGCAGGCGAGCGTGACGAAGAACGTGGACGGGCTTCGGGTGAGCTCGGATCGGGCGGTCCAGGTCACCACCTGCGGCAGCGTTGCGTAAAGGGCCCCAGCGGCAAGGGAGGCGAGCAGGCTCCTCGAGGCGATGAGCATCAGCAAGACGACCAGCCCCACCGTGCCGATGTCGAGCAGCGCGTTCATCGCTCGCAGCGAGTACTCGGCGCCGTCGAACAGCCGGAACCCCAGCGAGCCGATGAGGTAGGTGGCGGGGCGGTAGTGCCGCGGGTGCAGGGCGACCTCGCCGTCCGCCCAGGCGCGCGAGACGTCCAGGTAGTGAAAGGTGTCGCAGCCGTCGACACCGATGTCGGCGATTCGGTACAGCCGGTCGAACGAGACGTAGGCGAACAATAGCGCGACGGCGATGAGCCCGATGGCCGTCTTGGCGCGCCTACGCAAAGCGACGGCCATGGCCCGTCAGTACCCCTCGGTCTTGCCGATGACCTCGTTCATGATCTCGCGGGTGCCGCCGCCGATCGGGTAGATCCGCGCGTCGCGGTAGAGCCGCTCGACCACGCTCTCGCGCATGGTGCCGTAGCCGCCGAAGATCTGCACGGCCTGATCGCAGACGAAGCTGCACATGTCCGAGGCCACGTTCTTGGCCATGGCGGCCAGCCCGGGCTGGATCTGGCCCGCGAGGTGCCGCTGCACGCATTCGCCCATCAGCGCCCTAGCGGCGGCAATGCGCGAGGCCATGTCGGCCAGCTTGTGGCGGGTGAGCTGAAAGCCCATGAGCGGCTTGCCAAAGGCCTGGCGCTCGCGGGCGTAGTCCACGGCCTCCTGGTAGGCCAGCAAGCCGATGGCCACGCAGTTGCTGACCAAGAAAAGCCGCTCGGTCACGAAGTTCTGCATGATGGGCACGAAGCCCGCGTTCTCGATGCCGATGAGATTGCCCGCGGGCACGCGGCAGTCCTCGAAGGCGAGCTCGGCCGTGTCCGAGGCCCACCAGCCGGTCTTTTCGAGCTTGCGGGTGACGCTGAAGCCGGGCGTGTCCCGCTCGATGACCAGCAGGCTGATGCCCGCGTGGCCCGGTCCGCCCGTGCGCACTGCCGCGGTCACGAAGTCCGCGCGACAGCCCGAGGTGATGAAGGTCTTGGAGCCGTTGACCAGGTAGTGCTCGCCGTCGCGCTTCGCGCGCGTGCGTACCGCGGCCACGTCGCTGCCGCAGCCGGGCTCGGTGATGGCCAGCGCCGCGATGGCCTGTCCGCGCAGCACGGGGGTGACGTACTTGCGCTTCTGCTCGTCGGTGCCAAAGCCCAATAGCGGCGGCAGGGCGATGGCGTGGGTGCCGAGCCCAGCGATCGTTCCCACCGATTTGCCGTGGACGATGAGCTCCTCGGAGACCGCCAGGGCATGCGATAGATCCCCGCCCGCCCCGCCGAGCTCCTCGGGGTAGCCCAAGCCGGTAAAGCCCACCTCGGCCATGGTGCGGTAGAGCGAGCGCGGGAACTCGCCAGCCTCGTCCCAGGCGTGGGCATGCGGCGCGATCTCCTTGCGGGCCAGCCGTCGGGCCTGCTCGCGGAGCTGGGCGTGTTCTTCGGTCTCGTAAAGCGGTGGCGGAAACATCGTGGCCTTGCTCGTACCGCGGCGGGCGTGGGGCCGCCACGGCGGAAGGGCGTCAAGCGCTGCGCCCGCCCGAGTCCGTATGGATCAAGCCCACCAGGCCAGCGCCCAGCTTCCCGCTACTGCCGCTGCCGCCGTGGCCCCGAGCCCGAGCTGCCAGGACCAGCGCACCGCGCGCTCGGCGCGCCGTCGCAAGACCAGCCCCGTGGCCAGGCCGATGAAGGCCCCCGCGACAAAGCCGTAAAGATGAGCCCAGAGGTCGGAGTGGGGCGCGGCGCCGAGCGCGCCAAGCAGGGCCAAGCCACCGATCACGGGGCCGAGGATGCTGAGCAGCCGATGGCCGCCAGTCTGTCGCTCGGTGCGGAGCAGGGTCACCTGCAGCAGGGCGAGGATGCCGACTGCGCCGAAGACCGCCGTGGAGGCGCCGATGGATCGGTGCACGTCGGCCTGGACGATGTGCGAGACGGCGTTGGCGGCATTGCCGATGGCCCCAGCGGCCACGATGGCCAGCAGGGCGGCGCCCGGTCCCAGCCTGCGGCCCACGATGGCGCCGAAGATGCTGCCCGAGATGGCGTTGCCCACGGCGTGCTTGGCGTCCGCGTGCAGGGTGAGAGCGGTCACCATCCGCCACGGCTCGCTCGTCAAGAGCCGCGAGTCGGCCGTGCCCTGCTGGAACCAGTGCGATCCGGCCGCGCTGGGGCCGGTCACCATGAGGTAGAACAGCACCAGCAGCACAAAGGCCGTGGGCGCTGCGGCCGATGGGGCGTGTCGCGGTCGGTCCCGCTGACGCACGGGCGGCCAGTCGGCGTTTTCGTTCTCATAGGCGCGGATGGCGGCCCAGCCCCGCTCGAGGTCGCTGGGGTCCACCACCAGCCCCCAGCCGCGCCCCAGATAGCGCAGCTCGTGGCGGATCCCTGCCGACTGCAGCACCAGCCCCCACTCGCGTCCCTGCCGCCGACTGTCCGCGGGGCCGATTACGGGAGGCTGCTTCGGCTGTTCGTCGCCCTCGCGGTCGCCGTAGTCGTCGTCGCTGGCCGGTCGCACACCGCCGCCCCGCCCAGCAGCGCTGCTCCGCTGCTCGGCCTGCTCGCCCGCTCGCGGATAGGCTGCTCGGCGCACGAAAATACGCATCCCCTGCAACCTGCGAGCGGAAGGGCGCCCTGTCAACGCCCCGCGTTCAGCTGCCGTCGTCCTCGTCCTCGCCTTCGGTCGCGGGCGAGATGGCAAAGCGGAGCTCGCCATCGGCAAAGCCCAGCCGAACCAGCCCCCCGTGCTCTAGCTCGCCGAACAGGATCTCTTCGCTCAGCCGCCGCTTGACCTCCTGGTCGATGACGCGGGCGAGCGGACGGGCGCCGTAGAGCTTGTCGTAGCCCTTGTCGGCCAGGTAGCGGCGGGCCTCGTCGTCTAGCGAGATGGTCACCTGTCGGTCGACGAGCTGCGCCGAGAGCTCGCGCATGAATTTATCCACGATGAGCTCCATCACGGCCGGGTCGAGCGGGTTGAAGTGGATGCGGGCGTCGAGCCGGTTTCGGAACTCGGGGCTGAACAGGTTCTTGTAGGCGCGGTCCTCGGCGCCCGAGGACTCGTCGCGGTTGCCGAAGCCCACGCGGCCCTTGGTCATCTCGTGGGCGCCGACGTTGCTGGTCATGATCAGGATGGTGTGGCGGAAGTCGCTGGGGCGGCCGTTGTTGTCGGTCAGCGTGCCGTGGTCCATGACCTGCAGCAGGATGTTGAACACGTCCTGGTGGGCCTTTTCCACCTCGTCCAACAGCAGCACCGCGTGGGGCGTCTTGTGGATGGCGTCGGTGAGCAGGCCCCCCTGGTCGAAGCCCACGTAGCCGGGCGGGGCGCCGATGAGGCGCGAGACCGTGTGCCGCTCCTGGTACTCGCTCATGTCGAAGCGGACGAAGCCGATGCCGAGCACGCGCGCGAGCTGGCGCGCCAGCTCGGTCTTGCCCACGCCCGTTGGCCCCGTGAACAGAAAGCTGCCGATGGGCTTTTCCGGCTCGCGCAGCCCGGCGCGCGAGAGCCGAATCGAGCTCGACAAGAGCCCGATGGCCTCGTCCTGGGCGTAGATGACCTTCTGCAGCTCCAGCTCGAGCTGGCGCAGCGCCTCCTTGTCGTCGGTGCTGACCTGCTTGGGCGGGATCTGCGCCATCTTGGCCACCACCGTCTCGATGTCGCCCGGCTCGATGGTGTAGCCCTGACCGTGGTGCAGCTTGGCGCGGGCGCCCGCCTCGTCGATGAGATCGATGGCCTTGTCGGGCAGCTTGCGGTCCTGCAGGTAGCGGTCGGAAAGCGAGACGGCCGCCTCCAGGGTATCGGGCTGATAGTCGACGCGGTGGAACTCGGCGTAGCGCGAGACCAGCCCCTTCAAGATCTCGATGCTGTCGGCGGTGCTGGGCTCTTCGATCTCCACCTTCTGAAAGCGCCGCACCAGCGCGCGGTCGCGCTCGACGTGGGTGCGGTAGTCCTGGTAGGTGGTCGAGCCGATGCAGCGGATCTTGCCGCTCATCAGCGCGGGCTTGAGCATGTTGGAGGCGTCCATGGTGCTGCCGCCCGCCGAGCCCGCGCCCATGATGTTGTGCATCTCGTCGATGAACAGGACAGAGCCCGGGCGCTTCTCCAAGGCCTTGACCACCGCCTTGAGTCGGTTCTCGAAGTCGCCGCGGAACTTGGTGCCCGCCAGTAGCGAGCCCATGTCGAGCGCGTAGATGACCGCGTCGGAGATGAGCTCGGGCACCTCTTTTTCGTGGATGCGCAGCGCCAGCCCCTCGGCGATGGCGGTTTTGCCGACGCCCGAGTCGCCCACCAGCATGGGGTTGTTCTTGCGGCGTCGGCACAGGATCTGCACCACCCGCTCGACCTCGTCGTGACGACCGATGAGCGGATCGATGCCCCCCTCGGCCGCGAGGTCGTTCAGGTTGACGGCAAAGCTCACGAGCGGATCGGCTGCAGGGGCCTCGTCGCCCTCCTCGCCCTCGGTCTCGAAGGCGGGCGCCTGCGCGTCGTCGTCGTCATCGGCGATCTTGGACACGCCGTGGCTGACGTAGTTCAGCACGTCGAGCCTGGAGACGCCCATCTGCTCGAGCAGCGTGCAGCTCGCGCAGTCCTCCTCGCTGTAGAGCGCGATGAGCACGGTGGTACCGGTCACCTCGGTGTCGCCCGAGGACTGCACGTGGCCGAGCGCGCGGTTGAGCACCCGCTGGAAGCCGACGGACAGCGCGGGCGTGCTCTTGCCGTCGTCGGGCAGCAGGTTGTCCTCGGCATCGAGCAGCTCTTCTAGCTGCTGGCGCAGCTTGGCCACCTTCCCGCCAGCGTGGCGGATGGTCTTGGCCACCCCAGCGTCGTACAGCAGAGCGTAGAGCAGGTGGTCCACGGTCACGTACTCGTGCCGCCGCCGGATGGCCTCGCGGGTGGCTAGCGTGACGGCGATCTCGACTTCCGGGGCGATGCGCATGGCAGCTATTCCGGCTCGGCGGTGAGCTTGAGGGGGAATCCGCGGTCCTGGGCGAAGCGGGTGACCTGGTCGACCTTGGTCTCGGCGATGTCTCGGCTGTAGACGCCCGCCACGGCGTGGCCGCGATGGTGCACCGTCAGCATGATGTGGGTGGCCTCTAGTTCATTCTTGCCGAAAAACCGCATCAGCACGAGCACCACGAAGTCCATCGTGGTGTAGTTGTCGTTGTGGAGGATGACCTTGTAGCGACGCGGCCGCTTGACCTTGGCGCGCCGATCGACCGCGACGTCACCCTCGTGGTGGGTGTCCTTCTTCGGCTCGCCAGCCACGACGGATCCATAGCAGCTTTGGCCGAACGAGGGAGGCGGCGCTAATCTCCCTGGCCGAGCGGGATGGCGACCGGCTCGACGTGCCAGATCTTCTCGGCGTACTGCTGAATGGTGCGGTCTGAGGAGAAGCGGCCAATGCGCGCGATGTTCAGCGCCGACATCCGCGCCCAGCGCATGCGGTCGCGGTAGGCGTCCTCGAGGCGCTGTTGGCAGGCAGCGTAGTCGTCGAAGTCCGCGAAAACCAAGTAGTAGTCGCGCTCCAGCAGCTCGTCCATCATGGCGCGGAACAGCGCGGGCTCCTCCGGGCTGAAGAAGCCGTCGCGGATGAGCTCGACCACCTCGCTGAGCTCGGCGCTCGACTCGACCGATGAGCGGCCCTCGATGTCCCGCTCGCGCTGCGCGAGCACCTCGTCAGCGTTCATGCCGAACAGGAAGAAGTTTTCCTCGCCCACGGCCTCGCGGATCTCGATATTGGCGCCGTCCAGGGTACCGATGGTGAGCGCGCCGTTCATCGCGAGCTTCATGTTGCCCGTGCCGCTCGCCTCCATGCCCGCCGTGGAGATCTGCTCGGAGACCTCGGCCGCGGGAATGATGCGCTCGGCCAGCGTGACCCCGTAGTTGGGCAGGAAGGCCACGCGGATGTGCGGCACGCGGCTGTCGGCGTTGATGACGTCGGCCACCGAGTGGATCAGCTTGATGATGCGCTTGGCCTTGCGGTAGCCGGGCGCCGCCTTGGCCCCGAAGACGAACAGTCGCGGCACCACGTCCTCGCCCTGCTTGGCCCGGAGGTAGAGCGCCACGATGTGCAGCAGGTTCAGAAGCTGGCGCTTGTACTCGTGAAGCCGCTTGATCTGCACGTGGACGATGCGACGAGAGCCCACCTCGATGCCCAGCTCGTCGGCGACCAGCTTGGCCAAGGCCTGCTTGTGCTGGTGCTTGATGGACAGCAAGGTCTCGAGGAAGCTCTCGTCGTCAGCCAGCGACTCCAGCGCCTTGAGCTGCTCGAGGTCGGTGATCCAGTCCTCGCCGATGTGGTCGGTGATGAGGTCCGTGAGCGGCGGGTTGGCAGCCACCAGCCAGCGCCGCGGGGTCACGCCGTTGGTCTTGTTGCTGAAGCGGCGCGGGTACAGCTCCTTGAAGTCGCGGAACAGCCGGCTCGTCAGCAGATCGGTGTGGAGCTGGGCCACGCCGTTTACCGAGTGCGAGCCCACCACGGCCAGGTGCGCCATGCGAATGTTCGGGGGCTTTTCGTCGTCGATGATCGCCACCCGGCGGAGCCGCTCGCCCCCGCGATCGCGCGGGTAGGCCGTGCGCACCTCGCGCAAGAAGCGGCGGTCGATTTCGCGGATGAGCTCGACGTGGCGCGGCAGCACCCGCTCGCAGAGCTCGACCGGCCAGCGCTCCAGCGCCTCGGGCAAGAGCGTGTGGTTGGTGTAGCCGAAGCAGGCCACCGTGTGTCGCCAGGCCGTCGACCAGGACATGTCGTGCTCGTCGATCAGCAGCCTCATCAGCTCGGCGATGGCCAGGGCTGGATGGGTGTCGTTGAGCTGGATGGCGACCTTGTCGGACAGCTTGCCCAGATCGGCGTGGGTGCGCAGGTGCTTGTTGAGGATGTCCTGGATGGAGCACGAGGCGAAGAAGTACTCCTGGCGCAGGCGCAGCTCGCGGCCGGCCTCGAAGTTGTCGTTGGGGTAGAGCACCTTGGAGATGACCTCGGAGGCGTTCTTGCCCTCGACGGCGTGGACGTAGTCGCCCTCGTTGAACAGATCGAAGTCGAACTCGCGGCCCGAGCGCGCCGCCCAGAGCCGCAGCGAGTTGACCGTGTTGTTGCGGTAGCCGGCCACCGGGATGTCGTGGGGGATGCCGAGGACGCGGTGCTCGGGGATCCAGGCCACCCGGAAGTTGCCGTCGTGGCTGGACAGGCGCTGGGTGTAGCCGCCGAAGCTGACCTCCACGGCGTGCTCGGGTCGGGCGATCTCCCACGGGTTGCCGAAGCGCAGCCACTCGTCGGCGCGCTCGACCTGGTGGCCGTCGCGGATGACCTGCTCGAAGATGCCGAACTCGTAGCGGATGCCGTAGCCGCGACCGGGCAGGCCCAGGGTGGCCATGGACTCGAGGAAGCAGGCGGCGAGCCGACCCAGGCCGCCGTTGCCCAGGCCGGGCTCGGGCTCGTGCTCGACCAGCTCGTCCAGGTCCACGCCCAGGTTCTTGAGCACCGTGCGATAGGGCTGCACCAGGTCGAGGGCCTGGAGGTTGCCGATCAGCATGCGCCCCAGCAGAAACTCGGCCGAGAGGTAGTGGACGCGCTTGACGTCCTGCTCGTCGTAGGCGCGCTCGGTCTCCTCCCAGCGCTGGACCAGCCGGTCGCGGATGCTCAGCGCCAGCGCCACGTAGCGGTCGAAGGCGGTGGCGTTGGCCAGCAGGCGGCCGCGCGAGTACTTGACGTGGTCGGCAAAGGCGCGCCGCAGGGTGGCGGGTTGCAGTCCAGTGCGGTCGTCCTCGACGCGGACCGCGCTCGTGTCGTGGGGTTCGAGCGGTTGGGTCATGATGAGTATCGGGTGGTGCGGTTGCCCCCCTTAGGGACCTAGATCGGGCCTTCGGTCAGGCCGTGAACGAACTGGCGCACGTAGGGGTCGGTCGAGGCCCGCGCCTGCTCGGTGGTGCCGTCGAAGATGAGCGAGCCTCGATAGAGCATGCCGATCCTGTCGGTGACCGACAGCAGCCGGTCCAGGTCGCTCGAGACCATGATGGCCGTGGCGCCCGTGGCCCGCTGCTCGTCGCGCAGAAGCTCGAAGATGCGCTGCGAGGTCACCGGATCCAGCCCTGCGGCGGGCTCGTCGTAGAACACGATGGCGGCCTGGGTCACGGTGGCTCGGGCCACGCCCACGCGCTTTTTCTGGCCCCCCGAAAGGCCCGCGGGCATGCGGTTCTCGAAGCCGGGCAGCGAGACCCGCGTCAGTCGGTCGGCCACCCGCGCGGCGATCTCCTCCTCGTCGAGCTCGAACAGTCTGCGCAGCGGAAAGGCGATGTTCTCGCCCACGGTCATGTAGTCGAACAGCGCGTTGTTCTGAAAGGCGATGCCGAACTTGGTGCGGAACTGCTGCAGCTCCAGCTCGGTCATGGTGTGGATGTCCTGGCCGTCGACCAGCACCCTGCCAGCGTCGGGGCGCAATAGACCCGTCGCGATCTTGAGCAGCACGCTCTTGCCCGAGGCCGGTGGCCCGATGAGCCCGTACAGGCAGGCCGAGGGCACCTCGAGGTCGAGCCCGCGCAGCACGTGCGCGGCGCCGAACGACTTGCGCAAGCCCTCGACGCGGATCATGGCGGCTCAGGCCGGAGGCCGGCTCACTTCTGCGGCGCGAAGTGGGTGTAGGCGATATCCATGCGGGGGTTGGCCGGGAAGCTCATGGAGCGGATCTGACCGGAGATGCAGGAGGCCATGCCCCCATTGGCCGGTTTGACCCGCACCGTCACACCCACGGCCCGGCCGTTTTGCACGGCCGCGCAGATGTCCACCTCGGTGTTCATGGGCACGCCGCAGGCGTTGAGATAGGTGCCGCGGTTGAGCACGGCACCGTACTGACCCGCGGTCAGGTCGGGCGGCCCCTTCTCGCCGATGCGATACTCCTCGACGTAGCGATTGCGGGCGGCCTCGCAGCTCAGGCCGCCAGGGATGATGGGATGAAAGCCGCTCGGCTTGCCCTTGCCCTGGCCGCCGCCCTTCCAGGGGCCGCCGTAGGGGCCAGCGGCCTTCTTGCCGCCAGCGAGCCCGCCGTCGAAGTCGATGGACTGCGCCTCGTGGCCCGAGACGCCGACGCGCACGTCGCGGTCGGCGCGCTCGCGAGCCCACCAGCCCAGCGCGGCGGCGCCGAGCAGCACCAACACCACCGCCCCGCCCAGCAGCTTGTAGCTCGCCGTCTGCTTTTCGGCCACCACGGCCGTCTCCAGGGCCTTGCGGTCGGCGACCACCTCGCGGTGCAGCTCGGCTTGCTCGGCAAAGGGGCGGAACTCCGTCCACTCGCCGATGGGGCGCTCGTCTTGGCTGACCTTGTCGGACAGGATGTTGTCCGCGGTGAAGCTGCCCGTTGCGATCTGCTGCAATAGCTCCATGGCCGAGAAGGGCCCGTGGTCCATGCCCCCGCGCACCACCACGTAGCGCGGCCGCGGATCGGCCTCGAGCCGGGCCTTGAGCTCGGCCAGCCGCTCGGTCTTGCCCTTGCCCGACGGGGTGGGGACCGGGATGGAGCCGCTGATGGGCGAGCCGTCTGGGCCCACCAGCGGTGCGGCCGGTACCGACACGACCCCGGCTGCCTGGGCCACGTCGGCGGGCAGCGGTGGCAGCATGGACATCGACACATCCACCTCGAAGTCGTCGTCGCCGTTGAGCGCCGACACGTCCGCGGCCGGGGGTGGGATGGTGCCCGTAGGGGCGACCTCGTGCAGGGCCTGCGCCAGGGCCGCCAGATCGCCGGGGCGGTGCTGCGGATCGCCGACCAGCGCCTTGCCGAGTAGGGTCTCGAATGCTGGCGGCAGGCCGGGTACCAGCTCGGATGGGCGCCGCATGCCGGGGCCGACCGCGGCGCCCGTCACCATCTCGTAGAGCATGGCGCCCACCGAAAAGACGCTGGAACGGGCATCGCCGACTGCGCCCGTACGCTGCTCGGGGGCCATGCAGGCGCTATCGCGAGGCTCGCTGGGCTGCGCGGTGGCCACCTCGGGCACGAGGCGAATCGCGTCCGAGCCGTAGCCGACGGACGAGGGGTGCACGTACAGCGTCTGCCGGGCGGCGTGCGCCTCGGCCAGCTGGGTGCACAGCGGCACCATCAGGTGCACCGTTTCGCGCAGCGAGAACCTCTGTTGAGCGAGTCGTCGTCGGTCGAGCTCCGCCCGCAGGGTGCTGCCTACCGAGGGAGCGCTGGTCGGCACAGCGCCGCCCGCATTTTCAGCGACATTGTCCATCGCGCAAAATGTAACGGTTTCCTAGGGGCGCCTCAACGGCGGGGCGCGGATTTCTCGGCGTGCGTGGCCGCATTTTGGCCGCTCGGCGCGGCGGTGGCCGTTGGGGCGGCCTGCTCGGTAGCCGCCTCCCCGCCAACGGCCGCGTCGGACGAGGGCTCCGCGGTGGCTTCGGCCGCGGCGTCGCCAGGAGGCGGGGCGGCGGCGGCATCTGCTTCGGCCTGCGGAGGAAGCGAGTCGGCCCAGCAGGCGGGCTCGGGCGGCGCGGCGAACTTGACCACGCGCGAGGCTGGCGCGCCCTTTTTCACGTGCAGCTCCTGGCGCAGGTACACCTCGGCCTCGCCGCACTCGTAGCCGCTGCCGCCCGCCCGCTGGGTATCGGTCACCACGGGCCGCGGCGCCCGCACGTTGGCGCATTGGGCCCACTGCACGGTGAAGGTGTCGTCGGTGTCGAGCACGACCGCCTTGGCCTTGGGCGAATCGTCCGAGCGCCGCCCGAGCAGCACGCGTTCCCAGATGACGCTGCTGCCGTCGAGCACGGTGACCTTGACCGGCTTGCGCAGCCCGCCCTTCATCTTGGTGCGCGCAGCGCCCAGCTCGAAGTCAGGGCAAATGGGCTCGCCCTCGATGGCGCCCGTGACCCGCGGCGCGGTGCACGCGAAGCCCAGCGCGAGGCAGAGCAGTGGAACAAGAGCTCGTGGCCAGAACACGAGGCGGCAGCGTTCCCGCGTTCGGCCAGGCCGTCAAGCCCCGTTTTTCCACGCTTGGCTCTTGCCGGGGGCGGCAAATGTTGCTCCTCTTAGCACCATGGCATCGTTCGGCGCACCACCAGGAGCTCCTCCAGGACCACCAGGCCCGGGTGGGTACTCCCCCGCGGGTGGCGGCTATCCCCCCGCAGGGCCACCCGGAGGCTTTGGCGCACCGCCTGGGCCCGCGGGCGGCGGCTACGGGACACCGCCCGGCGCGCCAGGCGGCTTTGGCGGTCCGCCGGGCGGCATGCCCCCTGGCGGCATGCCCCCTGGCGGCATGCCCCCTGGGGCGGGGCGGCGTCGAGGCGGGCCCAACTGGCTTCTCATCGCGGGCATCGTCGTGGGCGTGGTGGTGCTCTTCGGCTTTGGCGGCTGCGCGGTGTGCTTGGTCCTGGCGAGCAGCGGAGATGCGCCCGTCGCGGAGGCGCCTCCCGCGCAGACGGAGGCCACCCCCACGCCCGAGCCGGCTGAGCCCGAGCAGAACTGGATCACGGCCGAACGGCCCTACGTCAAGTTCCTCAAGCCTCCCGGCTGGAACATGGTGGAGTCGGGCGACTGGGGAGTGTTCAAGTCGCCGGACAACGAGGGCGTGCTGGCCTTCACCATGTACAACCGGCCCTTCGAGTCCACCGCCAAGCTGGGGCACGCGGCCCGCGTGCTCGGCGTCAACACCATCGTCTGGGTGCCCAAGCAGAAGCACGGAACCGTGGGCAAGAATGACTACCCGGCCCGCATCGGCGAGGGCAGCTGCAACTACAACGGCTCGGGCGGCTACGTCTGGTACGCCACCGTCGACCCTGGCAGCACGGACAAGATCCTGATCATGTACGCCGTCAGCGCCCGCGGCACCGCCTCGCACAAAGAGGCGGCGCTGGTGGCGATCAACTCGATCCAACGGCGCTAGCCCCGAGTCAGGGGCCGAGCCGCCATTGGGGGTCCTCCAGGACCCATTGGTCGCCGTCCATGCCCTGGCTGATGGCGCCGTCGTCGGCGACGGCTGCTGGCGGGATGGCCTGCTTTCGACGCAGCGTCCCCGTGACGACGACCGGTTTTCCGGCAAAGGAAGCGTCCCAGTAGTCCACGTCCTCGAGGTAGACGATGGTGTCGTCGTCTGCGACCAGCACAGCCCCTGCTTTGCTGTCCATGGCGGTACCGGACAAGGACACTTTTTGGTCGACCATCGTGTCCAGCCCGGGATTGTTCGTTGCCGAGCTCATTGGATTCCTCCTCGCCCCAGAGACGCCCGATGCCTCTCTGGAGTGGTTGCAGCCGTACGCGCTGATCGGGAGCAATGCCGCCAATAGCAGCACGCGAACGAGGCGCCGTCCACGCACGCGCAGACGGAGCGCGGGAAGCCAGCGAAACGCCGCCATCGGATCAGCATAGGTAGCCCGCATCGAGCCTGTCAAAGATCGGAGTGTGATACGCAATAGACCTGTTTGTCGAAGTCCAGCAGGGGTCTGGAGTAGTGCGCGTTGGTGCTGCGGTATACCTTCATGCCCGGCTCGCAATGGTTGGCGTGCCACCACGCGTCGTTGGCCTCGTCGTAGAAGCCGTAGTCGAAGTTCACGTAGCCGGGCTTGGCCTTGTAGTCATAGCCACTCATGTCCACCTTGCCGGTCTTCGGGTCGGGCGTGTAGTCCTTGCCGCCCGAGTAGAAGCGCTTCGAGAAGATCTCCGGGCGGCGCCCCGTGGCTTTCTCGATCTCGTCGGCCCGGGCCTTGGCCTGATCCAAGGTCGCATAGCTCTCGCCCAGAGGTGGGTTGGGCAGGCCGTTCTTTCCCAGGTTCAACGACGTGATACCAATGCAGCCACGCGCCAGCGTCTTGCGCTCGGCGTCGGTCATCTTGCGGCCGTTTTCGGCCTCCCAGCGGGTGATGTACTCGTCGACGGTGTACGTCGTCGAGGGCACATCTGGCGGCACGGGTCGGTCGTCGGGCTCGATCGGCGGGCGGGTCGACGGGCAGCTCTCGGTGGAGCAGTCGACCGGTCGATCGCTGAACACCGAGCGGATGGCATTCCAGGCCCTCGTCAACGGGTTCGGCATCGCTGCTCTCCTTCAAGCGGGTCTCTTGTCATGCGTTCGGAAGGCCTCCCCTGGCGGTCGCGCCTCACTCACTTTCACTTTGCAGCGCCTCCCGATAGATCCGCTCCAGCCGCTGGGTGGGGTCGGGGCAGTGGGGATCGGTCAAGATCCGCTTGGCCCAGGGCCAGCGGGGATCCCGGTCGAAGTCCCGTCCCAGCGCGAACATGAGGTCGATGTAGCGGCAGACGTCGGCCTCGCTGACGATGTCGTAGCTGGCCGAGCGCTCGATGCCGTGCTCGATGGCCTCGCGGCAGCCCTCGTCGCTCAGCTCTTCGCAGGGCTGCGGGAAGAACTCGCGCAGGTGGGCCAGCATGCGGTCCTCGAAATCTCGCCGAGCTGCCGCGTCGAAGGCCTCGGTTTGCTCCGCTCGGATCCTCAACATGCCATGCTCGCTTCGGCTTTGCCGCTGGCTGGGCGCAGGGCCCCGCACGACTGCCGGAAACCGGGTTTCCGCGCTTCGCTTCCGCCGCATCACGACGAGAGCTGACGTAGTGTTGGAGAATAACCGATTCGGAGGCACGGCGAAACCGGCCCGGTTGGTCGCTCGCGGACTTGTGGCGGGCTCGGCTGCGTCCCGATGGGATCAGGTGTTGTCGAAACAGGCTTGCGGGCTACGGCCTCGCGCAGGCCGTGGTAGGCTGCCAGGCAGCGAGGTGCCGACCAAGGGGACAGAATGATCAGCCCAGGGCGAAGGACTTGCATGGCGCTGTGCTTGGTGGCTGCCGTGGGTCCGTTGATCGGGGGCGGCACCGTCGAGGCCGAGCCCAGACCGCTCGCTGAGGAGGGGCCTAGTGCTGCGGCTTCGGCGCAGGCGACGGCGACCGACGAGGCGCAGCCGTCGGACGAGGCCGCGCTGGCCAAGGCCAAGCGGCTGTTCCACATCGGCAACGCTTTTCGAGCAGCGGGGGACTTCGAGCGCGCGCTCGAGTTCTTCATGAAGTCCAGGAACCTGGTGCCGTCGGTGCCCAACACCCTGAACGCCGCGCTGTGCCTGGGTAAGATCGGCCGCTTCGACGAGGCGCTGGAGCTCTATCAGGTGGTGTTGACCGAGTTTCCGGACGACCTCACGGCCGAGGAGCGCCGGGCCATCGCGGCCGAGTCGGCCCGCTTGCGCGGCAAGGTGGGCGTCATAGAAATCGTCGCCAACGTCGAGGGCTCTGTGATGATCGATGGCCGCGCCCGCGGCCGCTTGCCGCTGCCATCTCCCGTTTGGGCTCTACCGGGGACGCACATCGTGAGGGTGATGCGCCAGGGTTACCTTGGCTTCGAGACAAGCGTAAAGGTGGCGGCGGGCGGCACCTTCACCGTCAACGCCGAGCTTGAGCAGCTCGTCGATGCTGGCAGCGCGCGCATCGAGGTGCCCAATCTCGAGGGAGCGGAGGTGTACGTCGACGGTGCCCCGGTTGGCACGGCGCCATGGGAAGGCGCGCTGGAGCCGGGGGAGCACCACTACTTCGTGCGGCTAGGCGACCGCGGCTCCGCCCCTGAGTCGCTCTTTGTGCGCAAGGGACAGACCGTGATCGGAAAGGCCAGGGTCCTGTTTCTCGGCCCCGAGCTGCGCCTGACAGTCGACCCGCCCACCGCCGAGCTGTTCATCGACGGCGTGTCCGTGGGCAGAGGAAGCTGGCAGGGGCGCCTGCCGCTCGACGAGCATGAGCTGTACGCCCAGGAGGGCGATCAGGTCGCCCGAAAGACGCTGAGCATCGACGCCCAGAGCCGAGGTGGCACCACCATCCGCCTTGGCGCGGACGAGCAGGCCCCGGGGGGGGACGTGCGCGAAGAGGACGCGGCAGAAAATGAGGGCAAGGTCCTGCTCG
>CAYTYV010000102.1:0-15711 GCA_964441055.1 uncultured Polyangiaceae bacterium
GACCGGAGCCCCCATCGTCAAATCAATCCAAGCGGCAAGCAGAGCTCGCCCCTTGCGCCCCTCGCCCTGCCCTCACCTTTGTCTGGGCAGGGCGAGGGGCGCAAGGGGCGAGTGGCGAGTCGCTAGTACCAGCCGCTACAGTTCCAGACCCCGCCACCGCCGCCGCCCATGCAGGCGCACTCGGTCTCGTCGTAGACGCAGAGCACGCCCCGATCGCTGCAGAAGGACCACTCCTGCGGCTGCTCATCCGGGCAGGTGGCGCACACCCACTCATCCCAGCGGCAGTGGCACTGGACGTCACCGTAGAAACAGGGCGAGAGCGTGCCGGGTCCGCCGCCATTGCACGGATCGCTGGGCGACGGCAGGTCGTCCGGGCACTCGCCACACCACCACTCGTCCCAGAAGCATAGGCATTGGCTGCCATCGTAGCTGCAGGTCGTGCCCGCAGGCTCGGAGCAGGGCTCCTCGTCCTCTGGTTCCATCGGCGGGCAGGGGTCAGGCTCGCTGCCACCTGTGCCGCCCGCTGCAGCCGCGCCGCCCGTGGCGCCGGAGCCAGTTGCCGTGCCGCCCGTGGCGCCGCTGCCGCCGCCGCCCGTGTTACCGCTGCCACCGGTGCCAGCATCGCCCCCGCTGCCGCACTGGCAGGAGCCGTAGCTCATGCCATCAGCGGCGCACACCTGGAAGCCAGAGCAGCCGTTTTCGCCAGTGCAGGCCGCCGACTCGCCGGGCACGCAGCTCGTCGAGCCGTTGACGCCCACCTCGCTGCCGCAGGCGGCACCCAGCAAAGCGCATGCCCCCAACGAAACCGCAATCCAAGTCAGTTTGGCCATGGCCTTAACTCCATCCCACCCGAGTACCATGAAATGAACGGCGACCAGTATGCACGACCGATCCGGACGGAACAAGGACGGGGAGATGCCATACGCAGGGCGCTCGGATCGCGGTCGCTGCCCTCTCCCCGCCATTTCCGCGCGCAGCCCTTTTGCTGGCGCGAGCCCCGCTAGAAGAACGCCTCGTAGCTCATCATGGCGTTGGTGCCCGCGCCGTACACGCCCGAGCCGTGGACCTTGTACTCGACGTCGAGCAGGTTCTCGACCGCCACCACCACGCGGTAGTGCGCGCCGCTAAGGCCCGCGCGGACGTTCCAAGTCCACCAGCCGGGCGTGCCGCCCTCGGGAATGCGCACGTCGGTTTCGTCCTCGGGAGAGAGCCGCTGCTGCGCCCGGGCCCAGCGGACGAAGGACTCGGCGAAGCCGCGCCAGCCGGGCGGCCGACCCGTGTCGTAGCGGAGCGCGGCCAGGCCGAACCAAGGCGGAATGCGGGAAAGCGGCACGGGCTCGCCCACGCTCTGATCCCGCTCGCCCCAGGTGTAGGTCGCGCCCCCGCGCGCAGAAAAGCCGCGGCCTAGATCGATGGCCAGGCCGGCCTCGGTGCCCCAGATCGCACCGCTTCGGGCGTTTTCGTGGCGCGTCACCGCCTTGCCGCCGATCTCGCTCTGCCCTTGGTAGGTGGTGGGCACCCGGATGAGCAGGTCGTCGAGCAGCGAGACGTAGCCCGCCCACGACGCCGTGAGCCGCCAGAGCCTGGCGCGGCCGAGCAGCTCGATGGTGTCGGAACGCTCGGGGCCGAGCTCGTCGTTCGGCACGGCGAAGAACTTGCCCGAGTCGCCCAGCATGGCCGCCTCCTGCAAGTTGGGCGCGCGAAAGCCCTGAGCAAAGCTCAGCGCCACCGTGGCCCGCTCTTGATAGACGTACTGGGCCCCGCCCATGAACACGTGGCCCAGGTGGGAGAACTCGACCTCGGGCAGGCTCTCGCGCGCGGGCGCCTGGGCCGCCATCCCGTGGAGGCGGTAGCCACCGCTGAGCTGCAGGCGGTGGCCGCCCTCGCTCGCCAAGGGGGCCCCTTCGAGCAGCGCAAATGCGCCGTAGTTGCTGTAGCCCGAGCCATCCGGGTAGACGAGGTCGGCGCGCGGCGCCCACTCGGCCCAAGCGGCGCGCGCCTGCCCGTCGGTGCCCACCCAGTCGCGGTAGAGCATGCCGCCATAGCGCAGCACGAGCCGCTCGGGGACGAAGGTGGTCTCGAGCCCGGCGTCCAGGCCGACGGTGTTGACCGTCACTTCGTCGCGCTTGGCGCTCCGCGGCGTGGCGTAGTCGTCGGCGACCGCAATGGTGTCCTTGCGCTCGAAGAAGTGCTGAAAGGAGGGGGTGAGCTCGATGGTGGTGTCGACCGCGTCGATGGCAAAATGCCAGCGGTCGTACACCAGATGAAGCTCGTTATCGTAGATCTGGAGCGATTGCTTGTCGTAGAGCTTGTCCGTGCGCCCCGCGCCGTCCAGGCGCGAAAAGAGGTAGCTCGCCTTGGTGTGCGCGCCGCGCAGCGCTCCCTCGTCAAAGCGATAGCTGAGCGAGCCCAGCGCCGAGTAGTCGGCGTAGCCGCTATGGCGCTGCACGCCCACACCGCGGCCGCCGCGCAGATCGCCCAGCGACTGCAGCGTGCCTGCCGCGAGCGCGCCGAAGCCGCGTACGCCGAGCTCGGCCCGGGCGTGCGCGGCCACGGCCTTGCCAGCGGAGGCGTAGCGCACCCCGGTCGCGCCGTGCCACTCGGCCGTGCGCATGTAGCGCGGATCGCGCGGCTCGCGCGGGAAGAGCTGGACCACGCCGCCCATGGCGTCCGAGCCGTACAGCACCGAGCCCGGGCCGCGCAGCACCTCGATGCGGGAGACGGACAGCGGATCGACCAGGTTCAAGTACTGCAGCGGCCCCGTTCGGTAGACCGAGTTGTTGAGCCGCACGCCGTCGACCAACAGCAGCACCTGGGGGCCGATGAGGCCTCGCAGGATGGGCGAGCCGCCCGCGTGATTGGTCTGCTGCACGAAGACCCCTGGGGCGTCCCACAACGCCTCGGGACTGGTGCGCGGCTGGCTCTCGGCGAGCTGCTTGGGGCTCAGCACCGATACGGAGCGGTCGGCGAGAAAGGGATCCTCGCCCTTGCGCTTGCCCGTGACCACCACCTCGATGGGCGTCCGCTCGGGCGGCGGCGCCTCGGCGGCGTGGGCGGGCGGCGCCGCCGGATCGGGCTCGACTCGCTCAGCAGCGCTCGCCTTGGCGGCCAGCCCGAGCGCCATGCCCGACGCCGCGGCCAGACAGGTCCACGCGGCGACGCGCCGCTTCGACGCCACAACTGGCAGCCAGGGAACAGCTGCGGGCGGATTCACCCGGTCATCATCGATCCAGTCCTCGACGACGTCCATAGGGAGATCCACCCCATTCATCGCTGGGGGTGCCCCCGTAGGCGTGCAACACGGTGTTGGGCTGGATCACAATTCGCGATCCTGAACATGCCGCCAACGTGGTCTCGTCGAAGCCCCTCCACGTCGGTTCATCGCCAGCGGATCTCGTCGCCGAACAGCAGGTGCCTGAGGTACTGGCACGGCGGCGAGCCGTAGGACAGCAGCCGGTCGTGGAAGGAAAGCTCCTCGAAGCCGGGCAGCTGCTCGGCCCTTTGACGCATCGCCAGCACCTCGCGGAAGCCGTAGTAGTAGGTCGACAGCTGCGCGCTGGTCAGCCGCGCGCGCGTCCACTTGCCCGCGGCCTCGCCCTCCTCTTGGAAGGCCTGCTCCATCATGAGCGCCATGGCCTGCGCCTCGGTCATGGTGCCCGCATGGACGCCGTGGTCCAGGATGGCGTTGGCCGCCAGTCGGAGCACCATCTTCTCCCGCTGCATCCGCACCCGAAGCCCGCCGAAGCCGTGCTGCGCCATCAACCACTCGGCGTACACCGCCCAGCCCTCGATGAACGGCCCGCTGTCGAACACCGCCCGCACCAGGGAGCCGAAGCGGTTGGCATGAGCGAGCTGCAGAAAATGGCCGGGCACGGCCTCGTGGATGGTGAGCTCGGCCAGCATGGACCGGTTGTACTCGCGGTAGAACGAGGCAGCGCGCTCGGCGCTCCAGCCCGCGGGCGTGGGCGCGATGGCGAAGAAGGTCTGCTTGACCGGCTCGAGGACGCCTGGCGCATCGCAATAGGCGATCGCCACACCGCGTCGATACTCGGGCATCTCGATGACCTCCACGGGCTCGTCGGGCACGCTCACCAGCCGCCGCTGACGCACGAACTCGGTGGTGCGCTGGGTCAGCTCCCGCGCCTCGGCCACGATGCTCTGGTCGGTGGGAGCATCCTCGGCGATGCGGCCCAGCACGCGGCGGATGAGCGCCGCCTTGCGCTCGGAAGTGTCGGTGGGCGGCAGCCCCTGGCCTGCAAACAGCTCTGGCCAGAGCGCCGTCGCGGTCTCCAGCATCTGCTCGCGGGTCCGCGCCAAGAGCGCCCGCGCCCCCAGCGCGAGCTTGTCGGCGGACACCTCGGCCTCGAGCTCGAAGCCGAGCTTCTGCTCGAAGCGCTGCCGTCCCAGCCGGAAATCGCCGTCGGAGCGCGCGAGCAGCTCCCCTTCCAAGAAGCCGCCAAAGCCCTCGAGCGCCCGGGCGGCTCGGTCGACCGCCTCTCGCAGCTCGAGTTGCCGTCCGGGCAGCCGCTCGAAGCTTTGCGGCACCTGCTCCCGCACCAGCGCCACCAGACCCCGGTTCTGCTCGATGGCGGTCTCGGTGTGGAGCCGCGGTGGATGGCGGAGGTTCTCGCGGGCCTGTGCGAGAAGCTGCGGCAGCGCGTCCAGCCGCTGCAGCAGGCTCTGCAGGCGCTCGGCCCCTGGCGCAAAGTCGCGCGTGACCAGGGGGTCGAGCCCGTCGCCGACGAGCTCGGTGTAGTACAAGGGGTCGCGCTCCCAGCGCCGCAGCTCGGTCAGGTCAAAGGCCCAGCCAGCGAGCCGACGATGCAGGATGGACCAGTCGATGCGATGCTGGACGCCGAGCTCGGCGATGTCGATGGCCTCGAGCACCGCTCGGCTCTGGTCGATGAGCGCTAGACGCTGCTGCTGCGCCTCCGCGTCCAGCTTGGGCCAGCGCCCGTCGTGGCGGTGCTCGCCGAGCGCGGTCGCGCGCACGGGCTCGAGCTCGAGGTAGCGCTGGAGAAAGTCGCGTGCGGCTGCCTCGAAGGCCTCGTTTGCCGACGCGCTTGGCCGAGCGGCGACGCGGGCTGGCTCGGCGGCCGAGCGCCCTGTCGAGCCGCGCTCCGCCGGACAGCAGGCGATCGGCCAGAGCAAGGCCAAGCCAGCGAGCGTCGGCACGGCCAAAGCCCAGATGGTGGCTGTGCGGGTACCCATGGTCCGCCGGGCATAGCAGGATCCTGTGCCCGGCGGGGCCAAACGCTGCGCTGGCCCTAGCTACTTGCGACTGGAGCTATCGACGATGCCGCCCGGGTTGTCGACGATGTGGAACTCCACCCGGCGGTTGTTCTGACGGCCCTCGGACGTTTCGTTGGTGTCGATGGGTCGATCCAGACCAAAGCCCTCGGCAGTAAGCCGACTGGGATCGACGCCCTTCTTGATGAGCCAGCCGACCACGGCGGCGGCCCGCCGCTGGCTGAGCCCGCGGTTGTACGCGCGAGAGCCCCGGTTGTCGGTGTGGCCTTCGACGCGCACCTTTTTGATCTCCGGGTGCTTGTTGAGCACGCTCAGCACCGCCTCGAGCACGGAACCGCTCTCGGGCCGCAGCGTGGCCTGGGCCGTGTCGAACTCGACCCGTTCCAGGATCTTGATCTGCTTGCCCACCACGACCGCCTTGGGACAGCCGTGCTTCTTCGGGTCGGCGTTCGGCACGCCTGCCTTGTCCGGACAGGCGTCCTTGTCATCCACGATGCCGTCGCCATCGCGATCGGACGGCGGCGGGCAGCCGTGGGTAAGCGGATCGCCAGTGGCCACGCCCGCCACGTCGGGACAGGCGTCCTCGTCGTCGATGATGCCGTCGCCGTCGCGGTCGGATGGCGGCGGGCAGCCGTGGGTCGCCGGGTCGTCGGTCGCCACGCCAGGCACGTCGGGGCAGGCGTCCTCGACGTCCACGATGCTGTCGCCGTCGCGATCGGACGGCGGCGGGCAGCCGTGGGTCTGCGGGTCGCCGGTCGCCACGCCTGCGACATCGGGACAGGCGTCCTCGTCGTCGATGATGCCGTCGCGGTCGCGATCGCTGGGCTCGGCCTCGTACGGCATGCTCCAGCCCACCCTGCCGAGCGCGCGAACGAGGGGCGCGCCCAAGCCGCGCGTCAAGCCTGGGCCCACGCCCAAGCCGAAGCTCATCCCATTGTCGAGGAAGTAGTGGCCGCCGAAGAGCAGCTCGAAGGGCGTGGACTGCTTCGTGAAGAAGCCATCTCCCGAGTCGCTCACCACGGTGGCGCCCCACAGCTCCGGGCCGACCAGCAGCCGCCGCTCGAGCAGTCGGAACCCCATCGCCGCAGCAAAGGCGATCTCCGTGCCCAGCGCAGCGTCGGCGTAGTTCTCCTCAAGGGTGCGGATGTTCGCGCCCAGCTTGGCGGCATAGGCGAAGTCGCCGAGATCGCCGACGTTCACGTCGCCCGCAGCGGTCCACCGCGGCACCAGCCGCACGCTGCCGTCCGAGGTGAAGCGGTCGCGATTGCCAGTCGGGGTGTGCACCTGGAAGCCCACCGCCGTGGTGAAGGGCTCGCCGTACTCGCCGTAGAGGCGCACATCGGCGCCCAAGCGCAGATCGCCGACGGCCACTCCTTCGTCCATGCCGTACTCGACGCCCGCGATCGTGGTGCCCTCGCCCGCGGTCCAGATGCCGACGGGCAGCAGCGCGGCCACGCGCAACCGGTCCCAGAGCATCGCCCCCACGCCCAGATGGGCGAACACCTGGTGCTCGACCACGGCCGAAAGCTCCTCGCCTTCGCCGTCGTACAGGACCAGGGGCTTGTAGGCCCAGTCTCCGGTCAAGCCCGCGGCAAAGCGGCCGTGACCGCGCAGATCGAGCGAGTCCAGAGCGAACCAGTCGCTGCCAGCCTCGGCCGGGTCGAAGCGGTTTAGGGCGAAGCCTTCGGTCTGTTCCTGAGCGGCGGAGCTCGCCGCGCAAAGGACGATGCACAGGGCGCAGACCGATCCCACAAGGCGCGCGGTATTCATCGGGTGCCGTACCTCCTAGAGGTTAGAGTAGCGATGGTTGATGTGTCGCGTTTCGAACGAGCGGTCTAGCGTCGCTTGTTGCGCCGCGGCCCTCGATAGGCGCGGCGGCAAGCAAAGCCGAGCATGCCCAGCGCCAGGGCCGCAAGCCCGCTCAGCGAGACGCCACTACCCGAGCTGGGCAGCCGACACGCGCAAGCTCCGCCCTCGACGGTGGCAGGGCTGTCGCCCATGTTCGCTCCCGCGCCGCCCGTGGCGCCAGTGCCGCCCGTGGCCCCCGCGCCGCCCGTGGCCCCCGCGCCGCCCGCGCCGCCCGTGGCGCCTGCACCGCCACCGCCACCAGTGCCGCCCTGGTCGTCCGAGGGATCGTTGGGGTCGATCTCGCCCGGATCGATCTCTCCGTTGAAGTTGACGTCCTCGTCGCCGTCGTCCACCCCGCCGTCGTCGGTGTCGGGGTCGAGCGGATCGGTAGTGGTCAACGGATCGGAATCGGGCACGAAGACGGCCGGATCGGTGTCATTGCCCTCGGGCTCGGTCAGGCCCAGCTCGGTGCCGTCCTGGATGCCGTCGCCGTCGGTGTCCGGGTCGTTGGGATCGGTCTCGCCGCCGTCGATGGTGACCGAGTCGCCGATGGAGTTTTCCACCGCGCCGTATTTGTTCTCGTCCTCGGTGCCGTCCTGGATGCCGTCGCCGTCGGTGTCCGGGGCGTTGGGATCGGTCGCGCCGCTTCCCACCGTACCCGTGTCGCCGATGGTGTTTTCCACCGCGCCGTTTTTGTTCTCGTCCTCGGTGCCGTCGAGCAAGCCGTCGTCGTCCGTGTCGTCATCGTTGGGATCGGTGGTGCTCAACGGATCGACATCGGCGGTGAAGAAGCCCGCGTTGACGTCGGTGCCCTCGTAGGGGATGTCGAAGGTGTCGCTCGTGCCCCCGGGGATGGGCTCGGTGACGCCGACCTCCAGCCCGTCCCACAGGCCGTCGTCGTCGGTGTCGGGATCGAGGGGATCGGTGGGGCCGTAGCCATCCAGCGGTCCCGTCCCGTTGACCTCGTCGCCGTCGGACAGGCCGTCGTCGTCCGTGTCGGCGTCCAGGGGATCGGTGTCAACGCCCGGATCGTAGATGGGATCCCCGCCGAGCTCCTCGCCGTCGGTCAGCCCATCGCCGTCGCTATCGGGGTCGAGGGGGTCGGTGCCGATGATCACCTCCTCGGGATCGAGCAGGCCGTCGCCATCGCTGTCCAGCCACAGGCAGGCGATGGATTCGTAGTCGTAGCCGTTGTCGACGACGCGCTCGTTGGCAGCCACGCCCGTGGCCTTGTCGACCGAGTAGACCTTGCTCTGTGCTCCCTCCCCGGAGCTGGCCCAGAGCTGGCCCGACGGGTCTGCGGTGAGCCCTTCCAGATTGCCGATGCCAGTATGCCCGACGTCGGTGACCTGTCCCGTGCTTTTGTTAACGATTACAAGGCGATCGTCGTAGCCGCCATCGTTGGCGATGGCGTAGAGATTGCCGCTGTCGGGATCCACGGCGAGGTCGTCGATGTCGCCCAGGCCGTACACCGCCGGGATGACGACGTAGTCCGTGTCCGCGCCAAAGGCGTCGGGCACGTACGCGCCAAACACCGGATCGATCTGGATGAGCAGGTCCGGCGCGCCGCTTCGTCGCACCGAGCCGAACAGCGTGCCGTCGTCAGCGTCGAAGGCCAGCCCATCGATGTCGTCGAAATCAACCGTGCCCTCGGTGCCGAAGCCGGAGCCGAAAGCGCTCGCCGTGGCGGTGAACACGCCCGTTATGGGGTTGACGATGCCGAGCTGATCCTCGTCGGCGGCAAAGAACAGGCCCGTGCCCGGCTGGATGGCAATCGCCTCGATGTCGTTGGTCCCAGTGCCCTCCCCGAGGTTCACCTCGTTGGTGTTGGGATCGAAGTCCTGCAGATCGACCTTGGTAGCCAGATCGTCGCCGCCGCTGCCCCCCCCTGCCCCCTGGTCTGGAACCAGGTAACAGACCTGTGCCAAGGCCGCGGCGGGAGCGAAGAACAGAGTCAACCCGATGAGCAACGAGGAGGTACGCATGATAGGGCAGCATAGCCGCAACGCTCCAACATTGCGAGCACTTAAGGCACCTCCGCGCCCGCTGAAACGGGTGCCAAGGCGCCGACAGCGGCGCCGCAGAGCCCTCAGTTGGGCACGGGCGGCACGATGACCTCGTTGATGGGCTCGACGCTCATGCCCGCGGGATAGGCGTAGCTGGCGCACTCGTCGTAGCCCCACACCGTCAAGCCGAAGGGCACCGCGCTGCTGGCCGTGTGGGCGCCGTTGTTGCAGCCGCCTTGGGGCTGGCCGCCCGCCACGATCAAGACCTGGGCGATCTCGTAGTCGGTGGCCGTGCCCAAGGGCTGCCAGCCCGTGACCGGACCCAAGCAGTCGAGCTCGACGTCCTGGAAGTTGCCCTCGCCGTCCTTCTGGCGGACGAACACCAGCGCGGTGTGGCCCACCGCGCCCACGTAGGTCGGGTCGGTGGCGAACACGTAGTGCGACAGGTACTGGGGCGGCGGCACCACGTTGACGTACTCGGGATCGCCCGTGTAGTTGCCGGTCAAGCTGCCGCCGGTCATGTGGGCGGCCAGGTAGAAGGGGTGATCCTCGTCCTGGCTCTGCACGTGGAAAGGCTGATCGGTGAAGAAGATGGCCACGGTGCCGCGATTGACGGTGGCTGGGGCCCCCGCAGGCATGGGGTCGTAGCTGAGCTGGGTGCCGTCGACCATGCCGACCAGGGTGTAGGGCGCCGAGTCGTCGCCGCCCCGCGGGGGATAGCGCACCGCGACGTACTCGCTGCCCAGCACCTGAACGGGCAGTAGCTGCTGGTGGGCGGCATCGCAGCACACCGCGCTGTTCGGGATGTTCATGCAGCTCGAGCCGCCCCAGACGCTGATGGGTTTGTCCGACTGCAGGATCGAGCCGGCCAGCCGGGTGGGCTGCAAGAACTGGACGACCTCGCCGCTGTTCAGCGTGAAGGTCGACGGGGTGTTGGCGGGCATGGACGGCACCGAGCCGCCGCCCTGCACGCCCACGATGGGCACCATGGTCACGGTGGTGTTGTCCTCGGCCGCGACCACCTGGGTGAACGGGTTGCCGTGCAGCGCCTCCCAGGCGTCCGCGGTCACGAAGTTGTCGCCCCAGGTCGGCGTGGGCACCAGCAGGGTGGCGCTGGAGACGTAGCTCTGGGCGCCGCCCCAGGGATAGACGTCGTAGGCCACGATGGGCCTGTCGGTGGTGATGTGGAAGGCCCAGCCGCGGCCGGTCGTGTCGACCTGGGTGGACATCTCCAGGGCCTGGGGCACGGGGCAGTCGACCTGGAAGATGTCGCCCGACTCGTACTTGGACAGGAACAGGATGCCGAGCTCGCCCGGCTCGAGCTGCCCGCCCGATAGCGGCTGGTAGCTCGCGCCCTGCGGGACGTAGGTATACGAGGCCGTGTCGATGACCTGGCCGTTGTACTCGGCCTCGATGCTCACGGGGCTCGTCCAGGTGTTGGCGATCATCACCGCGAAGCAGCTTCCGCGAGACTCGGCGATGACGGCGGGCGTGACGCTGTAGAAGTCGCAGCCGAAGGTGCTCTCGTTGTCGGCGGCGGCCTGGCAGGCGGGCACGCAGGTTCCGCTCGGGCTACAGCCCTGGTCGTCGGGGCACTCCATCACGACCACGCCGTTGCAGTCGATGAGCTGGTGAAGATCGGCCGAGCAGTGGACCTCGCACGGCGGCCCCGAGTCGGGATCGATGATGACTCCGCCGACGTTCGTGCCCGTACCCGTGCCCGTGGCCGTGCCAGTCGCACCCTGCCCACCGTCGCCGTTGCCCCCGTCGCCGAAGCCATCACCGCCAGCGGCGCAGCCGTAGGCGATCAGGCCGCCCACCACCAGGGACACGGCCACCAGGTGCTTCACGCTTATCGGTCTACCCTTGCCGCTCACGAGCCACCTCCGCTTGCATGGTAGCATCTCGCGGCGGGGTTGCGCTGTCTGTTGCGCTGTCTCCTGAGGCATACCCTGACACAATCCGTGCCAGGCCCGAGTGCTGCGCAGAGCCTTGGTCCCAGCGACGCCGTCTCCAACCCGCCTTGATCGCACGCAAATGCCCGACCACTGGCGCCGCTGGGCAATTGGCGTTGCTGGCATGTCGATTGCAGACCAGCGTGGGTAGGTCCGTCGGCCAGCAAGGGGCGACGCAATCGTGGTAGGGCAAAAGGGAGTGAATGCCATGAGAGCGAGACTGTTGAGCATCGCTGCAGCCGCCGTGGGAGCCCTCATCGGGGCTGGCTGCACGGAGAAGGTGACGAGCGGCGAGGGAGGCAACGGCGGGAACGGGGGCGACGGGGGAGGCGGCTACGGCAACAACGGCGCCGAGTACGGTATGCCCCATGCGCACTACGTGGTGAGCGGCTCGGTCGCCGACGAGCACGGCGATCCCATCGAGGGCATCGAGCTCACCCTGGATCCGACGAGCGTGAACTACTCGACCCAGACCACCACCTCAGAGGTCGACGGGAGCTGGACCATCACCACGCAGGGCCACTTCTGTCACCCCGACTGCACCATCGAGGCCGAGGACGTCGACGGCGTGGCCCACGGCGGGCTCTTCGAGACGGCCTTCGTGCCGATCACCCTGGAGCAGACCGATCCCGGCAGCGGCGTGTGGGACGAGGGCACCTGGGAGGCGCACGACGTGGATATCGCGCTCGAGCTGGAAAGCGGCGGAGCCGGCTCGGGCCAGGGCGGCCAAGGCGGCTCGGGTGCGGGCGGCCAAGGCGGCTCGGGCGCGGGCGGCTGGGGCTCGGGCGGCAATCTCCCGTCGGCAAGGTAGCGGCTCCGAAGGGCCTGGCTCGGCAAAAGCTCGCCCGTCCTGCTCGGCTCAGTCTGTTTCCAGGCAAATGCGCTCATGAGCCTCGTCAGCCGCGCCAGCCGCCGCTTGGTCCCCCTGCACCACGCGCTGCTGCGCCGAGCGCACGAGCTCCGCTACCTGTTCGTCGAGCTCACCCACGACTGCAACCTGCGCTGCCTTCACTGCGGCAGCGATTGCACCCGCGATCCCGACTTGCCCTCGCTTCCCGCCGAAGATCTATTGCGGGTGCTCGGCGAGATCCGCCGAGCCTACGACCCGCATCGCATCTGCGTGGCGCTGACCGGGGGCGAGCCCTTGTGCTATCCGGGCCTGTTCGAGCTCGGGCGCGAGATCTATAGACTCGAGTTCCCCTGGGGCATGGTCACCAATGGCTTTGCCTGGAGCCCGACCAAGGTCGGGCAGGCCAAGCGCGCGGGCATGCACTCGATCACGGTCAGCCTGGACGGGCTCGCCGAGGCGCACGACTGGCTGCGAGGACGCGAAGGCTCCTTCGAGCGGGCCGTCAAGGCGATCGCCATGCTGCTCGCCGACCGGTTCTGGCAGGCCATGGACGTCGTCACCTGCGTGAACCAGCGCAACCTCGCCGAGCTCGACGCGCTCCACGCGCTGCTCTGCGAGCTCGGCGTGCCCAAGTGGCGCTGGTTCACCATCTCGCCCATTGGCCGAGCGACCGAGCTCGAGGAGCTTTTTCTGTCGCCCGCGCAGTACCACGCGATGATGCGCACCTTGCAGCGACTGCGGAAAGACCCGCGCATCCGCCTGAGTCTGTCGGAGTCCGGCTACCACGGCCCGGTGCACGAGCTTCGCGTGCGCGACGAGCATTTCTTCTGCGGGGCGGGCATCACCATTGCGGGCATCATGTCCAATGGCGACATCCTGGCCTGCCCCAACATCGACCGCCGCTTCAGGCAGGGCAACATCCGCGACGGCTCCTTCGTCGAGGTCTGGGAGCGCGAGTTCCGCGAGTTCCGCGATCGCTCCTGGATGAAGGTGGGCGAGTGCGCGCGCTGCCCCCACTGGAGCATGTGCCAGGGAAACTCCTTCCACCTGTGGGACCTCGACCGCGACCGCCCGCGGCTCTGCCATTGGCACCACTACGAGCTCGGGCGGGCGGAGTAGCGAGCTCGGCGCGCTAGCCGGCCGCGCCGCCCGTCACCAGGACGGCTGGTACTCGTAGGCGCCCATGTCCGCCCAGGGCGGACCTACCGCGCGCGAATGCCGCCGCGGCAGCCAGCCGCTCGATGCTCGACAAGGCAGCCCGCTTGGGCCACAACGGACAGGCCGCCATGAGCTCCGAGTCCGCCACCACAGCCGAACACCCGACGCTGCTCGATGCCGCCTTCGTGCGCGAGCTCGAGGCGCTGCGGCGCAGGCTGGAGATCCGCGCGCGCTCGGGCGCTTCGGGCGAGCACCTGGCCAAGCGGCGCGGGGGCGCGGCCGAGTTCCACGAGCATCGGCCCTACTGCCCTGGCGATGATCTACGGCGCATCGACTGGGCCGCGTACGCGCGCTCGGGCGAGCCCGTGCTCAAGGTGTTCCGCGCCGAGGAGGACGTGGTGGCCCGGCTGGTGCTGGACGGCTCGGCCTCGCTCGGCTTTGGCGCGCCGCCCAACCCGCCCAAGATCGACGTGGCCCGACGACTGGCCGCCGCGGTGGGCTACATGACCCTGGCCGACGCCGAGCGCGCCCAGCTCGTGGTGGCTGGTCACGGCATCGAGCGCGAGCACCGCCCCGCGCGCGGCCGCGGGGGCCTCGGCGGGCTGCTCGGGGCGCTCGATGCGGTGCGCACGGGCGGGGGCACCGATCTGGCGCGCGCCGTCGACGCCGTCATGCGCAAGAGCCGCCGAGCCGGGATGCTGGTGGTGCTGTCCGACTTCTTCGATCCCGGCCCGATCACGAGCGCGCTAAGCCGAGCGGCCGCGGCCGGGCATGACGTCATCCTAATCCAGGTGGTGGCGCCCGAGGAGGTCGAGCCCGTGCTCGAAGGCGACTGGACGCTCGAGGACGCTGAGACCGGCGCGCAGGTGGAGCTCACCATGGATGCCGCCGCGCTCGAGTCCTATGCGCTGCGCTTCGCCGGGCTATGCGAGGAGCTGCGCGGCTGGGCGCGCAGCCGCGGGGCCACCTACGTGCGCGTGCGCACGGATGAGCCGCTGGAAGAGGCGGTTCGGCGCATCGTCAGCCGAAGCGTGGACTGATTCGACGATGGGGGCTCCGGTCGTCGCTTCGCTCCTTCCTCTGCCCCCAAACCCCCGCAAAGGTCTCTCCGTGACAAGCTCGACTCAAAAGTCACTGAAAAATTCGGTCAAGGACATCTAGGGTACCGCGATGGATCTGCCGGTCGAGTTCCTGGCGCCTCGAGGGCTTTGGCTGCTCGGGCTCTTGGCCCCGCTGGTGGTGCTCTACATCCTCAAGGTGCGGCGCCAGCGAAAGCAGATCTCGTCGACCTGGCTGTGGCAGGCCGCCCAGCGCGATCTCATGGCGCGCTCTCCCTTCAAGCGTTTGGTCATGCAGCTGCCGCTGGTGCTGCAGGCTTTGGCGATCATCGCGCTCGCCATCGCCGCCTCGCAACCGGCTACCCGCGGACGCGCCGTCAGCGGCGACCACATCGCCATCATCGTCGACACCAGCGCGTCCATGTCCGCGCTGGACGCCGAAACGGGCCGCTCGCGCATCGCCCAAGCCCAGGCCATCGCCCGCGAGCTGGTCGCCGCCCTGCCCCCGGGCGGCGATGCCATGATCCTGGACGCGGGCCGTGACCCGCGCATCGCCGCCCCGCCGGATCGCGATCGGCGCAGGCTGCGAGCGGCCGTTGACCGCCTCCAGGCCCACGACGTGGAAGGCGATCTGGGCCGAGCCATCTCGCTGGCGGTCGGACGGCTGCGGCAGCTCGGCGGCGATCAGAACAAGATCGTGGTGCTGACCGACGGCAACCTGGCTCGGCCCGCCCCGCTCGAGTCCACCGCGGTACCTGTGGAGATCGTCCGGGTGGGCACCCCGGTGGACAACGCGGCCATCGTGCGGCTTGACGTGCGCGCGGGTCGCGATCCCGTGCTCGATCGCGAGCAGGTGCAGGCCTTCGTGCTGGTGGCAAACTTCGGCTCGCGCCCCCGCGAGCTGTACGTCACCATGCGCGAGCAAAACGCCTCGGACGTGCTCGCCTCGCGCCGACTGCGGGTCGAGCCAGCCCAGCGGCAGCCCGTGGTGCTGACCTTCAACCCGGCCACGGGCGACTACGGCCGCGGCCTCATCTTCGACATCTCGCCGCACGACGCCATGCCGGTCGACGACGTGGCCTTTGGGCGGGTGCCCGCGGGACGAAAGCTGCCCGTGGTGCTTGCGGCCGAGGACGGCAAGGTCTCTCCCTGGCTGCTGCGCGCGCTCGTCTCGGACGAGCAGGCCGAGGTGCGGACGGGCAAGCTCGCCGAGATGCTGGCCTCCCCTGCCGTGGCCCGCGGCGCCTTCGTGGTGGTCGAGCGGACCTGTCCCCCTTCGCCGCCAGGCGGGGACCTGCTCATCGTCGATCCGCCCCCGGGTCCCTGCTACGGCACGGTGGTCGGTGAGGTTCTCGAGGCGCCGCGCATCACCTCCTGGGATCACGCGAGCGAGCGCTTGCGGTTTCTCACGCTGGACGGAGTCGCCATCGCCAAGGCGCGGAGGCTAGAGCCCGAGAGCAAGCGGCAGGAGCTCATCCGCTCCGACCAAGGAGTCATCGCCACCGACATCTCCACCAGCTCGCGCAGCGCAACCCTGCTGGGCTTTGCCCCAGGCGAGAGCAACTGGCCGCTCAAGGCGTCCTTCG